>JAGRPB010000184.1 GCA_020439945.1 Verrucomicrobiia bacterium | reverse complement strand
TCCTCCATGTGGAAGGTCCCTACCTCAATCCCGATCAGGCGGGCGCTCAGGATCCGCGTCAAATGCGTTCCCCCGACGTGGAGGAAATCCGGGCGCTGGCGGAAATCTGTCCGATCGGCCTGATCTCGCTGGCCATCGAACTGGAGGGCGCTCCGGATTTCATTCGCGGCATGCGCGAGATGGGCATCGTCTGTTCCGCGGCCCACAGCGCCGCCACCTTCACGGAATTCCAAGTCGCGCGCGAAGCGGGTCTCGGACACCTCACCCACTACTGCAACCAGATGTCGGCGCTGCATCATCGCAATGTCGGTCTGGTCGGCGCGGGCTTGCTGGACGACGAGGTGCTGATCGAGGTGATCACCGACACCATTCACCTCTGTCCGGACATGATCCGGCTCGTCTTCAAGCACCGCAGCTGCGATCAGCTCATGATCATCACCGACAGCATCGCCGCCTCCCATCTCGGCGATGGGAGCTATCCGCTCGGGGATACGGTGATCACGGTGAAGGACGGGGCGGCGCGAATCCCGGCCGGTAACCTGGCGGGTTCGATTCTCCAGTTTCACCACGGCCTGAAAAACGTCGCCGAACTGACCGGCTTGCCGCTCAACGACCTGGCGAAAACCACCGCCGCCAACCAGGCGAGAAGCCTCGGTCTGCACGACCGAGGCCAGATTCAACAGGGTAAGCTCGCGGACCTGACCCTATTGAGTCGCGAGTTCGAAGTTCGGGCCGTCTTCGTGGGGGGTGAACAGCGATTGTGACGAGTGAGGCACCCTCTGGGCCATCGCTCCGGAATTTTCCATCAACGGTTTGGCAAAACTCACGAGGAGCAGCAATACCATCACCAAACCGCAGATGGCGATGAAGCCGGCGGAGCGTCCGGGCACCTCGCCCTTCAAGCGTTCCGACTTCTCGAAAAACCACGCCGCCAAAACTCCCAACAGGAAAAATCCGCCCATCCAGGCAATCACAGGAACCTCCAAAAGTCGTTGTGTGCCGGGCGAAAGCGAATCACCAACGATGTCTCGAATCACGGTGCCCATCGCCATGGAAAACAGTCCGACCGATACGCCGGAAAGACTGAAAACGATGAAAATGAGAAAAGCCGGTACTCCCAAAAAGCGTTTTGTCATGATGATGTCCTCCCAAACAAGTTCAACTAACTTGTGGAAATTATAGTATTTATAATTTTTATCAACCGGAAATCTGCGGAAATCTTCAGCATTCTCTGTTTGCACGAGAGTTGCTGGGGAAAGTTTCACCTTTCACCACAAAGAAGCCGGTCCCTTTTCAGAACCCGCAATGGGAACTTTGCTTCGTCTTCGGACCAGTAAGCCGAAGGAAAAAAGCCCGAATGACGGGGTCACCCTTTTCCGAGCTCTTCGAGCAGGGCCCGATTCAAGGCGATGCCTTTTTCGAAGTTTTCTACGGTGAAATTTTCGTTCGGAGCGTGGATCTGGCAATCCGGCAGCGCCAATCCGAGCAGGAGCGAATCAATGCCGAGCACTTCCTGAATCGCCTGGATGATCGGGATACTGCCTCCCTCGCGGATGAGCCTCGGTTCTTCCCCAAACGTGTCCCACAGGGCCTTCTGGGCGGCTTTTCCGAAGGATGAATGCGGATCCATGACGTAGGCGGAGCCCACGTGACCCTTTTCAATTTCGATCCGGCAGCTCGACGGACAGTGCCGGCGCAGGTGCTCGGCGGCGAGTTCGAGAACGAGATTCGGATCCTGATCCGGCACCAGCCGGAAACTCAGCTTGGCCATCGCGGAACGGGGAATCACCGTCTTCGATCCCTCTCCCTGATAGCCACCGCCGATGCCGTTCACTTCGGCCGTGGGACGTCCCCAGCGCTGTTCGAGCGCGGTGTAACCGGCTTCACCCCAGATTCCCGGAGCGCCGGTTTCGGCGAGCGTCGCGGCGTCGCCATCGGGCAAAGAAGCCCACATTTCTCGCTCCCAGTCGGCCAGTGGCTCGACCTGATCGTAGAATCCGGCGATCTGAACGCGACCGTTCTCATCATGCAAGCTGGCCACGAGTCGGGCCACCATGGTCGCCGGATTGGCAATGGCGCCACCGTAGACTCCCGAATGCAGGTCGAGCGACGGACCATGAACCTTGAATTCCAGGCAGGAGATGCCGCGCAAGCCGTAGGTCAGCGTGGGAATCCCGGGCCCCAACATTCCGGTATCGGAAACCGCGCAGATGTCGGCCTTCAGTTCCGCCGCATGAGTTTTCAGGAAGGGTTCCAGGTTGGGACTGCCGATTTCTTCTTCGCCTTCGAGCAGGAAAATCACATTCACCGGCAGGTCGCCGCCTGACTCGGCCAGGGTGTCCTCCACCCCACAGAGATGGGCGAAATGCTGCCCTTTGTTGTCAGTGGACCCGCGGGCAAAGATCCGCCCGTCGATGAGCGTCGGTTCGAACGGCGGCGTTTTCCATTCGTCGAGCGGGTCGACCGGCTGCACGTCGTAGTGTCCGTAGATGAGAACGGTCGGCCGATCCGGTTTCGGTTCGCTTTTCAGGATCACGACCGGATGTCCCGGCGTCTCATGAATCTCCGCCGAAAGCCCCATCGCTTTTCCCCTCGCCGCCAGCCATTCTCCGCAGGCGCGAACATCGCCGGCGTGGGTGCTGTCGGTGGAAATACTGGGAAAACGGAGATGCTCGAAAAGGGCGTCGAGATGGGGCGTTTGACTCATGGCGGGCATTGTCGGACCGCCTCCGTATCGGCGCAAGTTTTACGGGCGTCAGTCACCCGCCGGCGATCGCCGACTGCGCGTCGAGAAACGCTTCTTTCAATTCCTCGTAGTTCGTCGTCACCGGAAACTGGGGAAACTCGTCGATCACATTCTGCGGTGGACGATAGAGAATGCCGCGATCGGCCTCACTCAGCATCGTGGTGTCATTGTAGGAATCTCCGGCGGCAATGACCTTGATATTGAGCTGGTGAAACGCCTGCACCGACTTCCGTTTCTGATCCGGCTGACGCAAATGGTAATCGGCGATGCGTCCGCTATCCTCGATGCTCAGCTTGTGGCAGAACAGCGTCGGGTAATCGAGCTGCTTCATCAGCGGCGCCGCAAACTCGTAGAACGTGTCGGACAAAATGATGACCTGAAACCGCTCCTTGAGCCATTCGAGGAAATCCTTCGCCCCATCCAGAGGTTTCATTTCCCCGATTACCGCCTGGAACTGATCGATTCCGATGCCGTGTTCGTCGAGAATCCGCAATCGCTGGCGCATCAGCACATCGTAATCGGGAATGTCGCGCGTCGTGGCCCGAAGATCATCGATCCCGGTCCGCTCCGCGACACCGATCCAGATTTCGGGAATGAGGACTCCTTCGAGGTCGAGACAGGCGAGTTGCATGGTTTGGGAAGCGGCTTCGCCGCGGGTTTGGAAGATGGCAGATGGAAGATAGGGGTCAATGGGGAATCGAGTGATGAGTGATAAGTAAAAAGCAATCAGTAAGAAGGCATTGGTTGCCAGTTTTCCACCTGACTTTTCACTCATCACTCGTACAAAGTAGGGTCCTCAAGACCGGCGAGCGCGAACGCTTCCTTCCGCTCCGTGCAGGTGCCGCATTTGCCGCAGTGGATTTCGCCGCCCTTGTAGCAGGACCAGGTGTGGGTGAAATCGACTCCGAGTTCCGCGCCGCGGGCCGCGATGTCTTCCTTGCGCACGTTCACGAAGGGGCGAAGCAGTTCGACTTTGGCGTAGGTTCCGGCGGCAATCGCTTCGGCCATGGGGGCCATGAAGGTTTCCCGGCAATCGGGATAGATCGCGTGATCACCCGAATGGGCAGCGATGACGAGCCCCTCGGCTCCGCGGCTTTCGGCATATCCGGCGGCTATGGAAAGCATGATGCCGTTTCGAAACGGGACCACGGTCTGCTTCATCGACTCCTCCTCGTAGTGACCTTCGGGAATCTCGCCTCCCGACTTGAGGAGGTGCGAATCAAACAGCTCGTTCATGAAATCGAGCGAGATCACCCGATGCGGCACGCCGTATTTTTCGGCCTGCCACTGAGCCATCGGGATCTCGCGATGATTGTGTTTCGAGCCGTAGTCAAAGCTCAGCGCCGCCACCACCTCGTGCGATTCCCTGGCATCGGCGAGCGCGCACACCGAATCCATCCCACCGCTGACCAGCACCACGACTTTCATGGCGCCAATCTGAACGCATCGACTTCAAAAGCAATCGCGGGGGCCGGAGAGCGCCCCCGTTTTCATCAAAGGAAGCGTTTTTCCAGTTTCGGGCGAGGCTCCCGGGTCAGGTCCGCTCCGATCTGTTCGCCCAGATACTGGCGGGTGGCCGGTTGGAGTCCATCGACCAGCCTCGGCAGAATGGCCTGAGGGGCCGCCAGCTTCCAGATCGTCTCTTTCCCCGCTCGGGCGATGATCTGATCGATCTGTTCGGCCACCCGGTTGAGATTCTTGCGTTCCATTTCGATCTCCAATCCATGCTCCTCCGCATGTGACGCGCCACCGGGGGCGTTCCCCCCGAACTGTCCCGCCTGGTCGGTGACGGTTTCGGAAACGGATTTCACCTCGAATTCCTCCGCCACTTCCGGCAGCTCGATGAGATGATCATGGCCGCCGTTCTCGAGCGTGCCTTCCTTCACTTCAAAAGCCCTGACGCGGCCGAGATCTGCGATGACGATGAGTTTTTTCATGAGCGCTCTTTTTCCGCCAGTTTGACGTTCGGGGACCGGTCGCCCCTTTTTGTTTCGTGTTTTCCGGGCAGCACTCTGAGGCGTCGCCCTGATTAACCTTGCAGCCGAAACGGCTCCTCGTCGATAGCGGGATCTTCCACCGCCAGTTCGAGCGAAGCCTGGCGCGGTTCGCGCGGCACGGATTGCAGGTGACCACTCTGCCAGGCGCGATCCACCTCGTGGCGGAACCATTCCCGCAGCTTCTTCGCCGCCCGGGTCCCGAGCGGGATTTTTCGCTGCGATTCCAGTTGCCGCAAGGTGGCAAGGCTGAGAATGGAAACCGGGACGCTGAGCGTGGTGGAACGCCGCACCAAATGACGGAAATCCGCCCCCAGAATTCGGGCCGTCCACTCTTCCGTATCCGGATCGCGGTAAGCCACCAGGTGAAGATCGACATTGGCGCCCGTCACCTCGCAGCGCGGCATCGCGCCCATGCTCTCCAGTTCATCAAAGCGCCATTCGCTTTGCTCCGGCGGATCATTGGCGGCGGTATTGGTGTTGGCGCGCCGCCGGGCCGAAGCAGCCGACTTGAAGCGAGAAGTTCCCGATTTTCCGATCATCAACAAGCTAAGATAGCCCTGATTTCCGCCTTCGCCAAGCCCTGAAGGACGGGATCGACGGCTGTTTTCGTCTGAATGTGGGGCAGAATTGCATTCTGCCATTCTTCTGGCCTTCGACAGTTGATGGCAGACTTCAAATCTGCCCCACAATCAACCGCGCCGGACGGCTTCGGGCAGTCCTTGGGCGGCGAGCTGATCCACCACGGCTTCGACGACCTGCTCGACGCCGAGGTGGGAACTGTCGACGACAGTGGCGTCCTCCGCGATGGTCAGCGGTGCGGCGGCGCGAGTGGAGTCTTTGCGGTCCCGGTCGGCGATGGAATCCTCCAGTCCCTGGGCCCGTCGACGGGCTTCGCGAATCTCGGGCGACGCATCGATGTAGAACTTGTGCGGCGTATCGGGAAAAACCACCGAACCAATATCGCGTCCTTCCATCACCACATCGTGGCCGGATGGAAAGGCGTGCAACACTTCAAAAATCTGGTCGCGCACCACGGGCCAGGCGGCAATCTGGGAGACGTGGGCGTTGACTTCGGCACCGTGGACTTCGTCTCCGGCCACCCGACCGTCGAGCCCGACCACGCCGGCTCCATCGAGGACTTCGCAGGAAAACTCCGTGCCAGCGAGCAACTCCTTCACCGCCTCGCCATCCGCACAATCGACGCCGCGATCCAGCGCCAACCAGGTAAAGGCACGATACATGGCGCCGGAGTTCACATAGAGAAAGCCAAGCGCTTCGGCGACTTTGCGCGCCACGGTGCTTTTTCCCGAAGCGGCGGGACCATCGATGGCGATGACCCGGTGCCGGCGTTCGTTGTTTTCGCTCATCACCTCACCCGATCAATTGTTTCAACTCCTGCTCGAACCCGGGATAGGAGGTACTCACGCATTCGGTGCCTTTGACGATGGTCTCACCCTCGGCATAAAGGCCGGCGATAGCGAAGGCCATCGCGATACGGTGATCGCCCAAACTTTCCACGGTCGCTCCATGCAGTTTCGCGCCGCCGGTGATTTCCATCCCGTCGGCAAACTCCTGCACCTCCGCCCCCATGCGTCGCAGGTTTTCCGCCACGGCGGAAATGCGATCGCTTTCCTTCACTCGCAATTCGTGGGCGTCGCGAATGATCGTTTTGCCCTCGGCCAGCGCTCCGGCCACAGCGATGATCGGGATCTCGTCGATCAGCTTGGGAATCTCGTCACCGCCGATCTCGATGCCGCGCAGGGTTCCACCGTTCACTTCGACGGAACCGACCGGTTCGCCGTTTTCCTCGTCGATGCACTCGTTCAGCCGTGCCCCCATCCTGATCAGAGCCTGAAGAATGCCGGAACGCGTCGGGTTCAGCCCCACGTTGCGCACGCGCAGCTGGGACTTCGGTCGCGCCGCCGCCGCGACAATCCAGAAAGCGGCACTGGAAATATCGCCCGGCACACGCAGATCGCGGGACTCGGGCGTCTGGCCGCCCCAGATGGAAACGGTGTTGCCTTGGCGCACCGTCTTGACGAGCAGATACTTGAGCATTCGCTCGGTATGATCCCGTGAAAGGTAGGGTTCCGTGACCGAGGTCTTTCCGTTGGCGAACATGCCGGCGAGCAGCACCGCGCTTTTTACCTGGGCACTGGCGACCGGCGATTCGTAGGAAATCGGCTGAATGTCCCTGGTGCCGGTGATGTGAATCGGCGCGGTGCATCGGTCACCGCGTCCCTCGATTTCAGCGCCCATCAGGCGAAGCGGTTTCGCAATCCGGTCCATCGGTCGGCGCGAGAGCGATTCGTCGCCGAAAAGCTCCGTCTCGAAAGGCTGCGCGGCGAGAATGCCCGACAGGAGGCGCATGGTGGTGCCACTGTTCCCGCAATCGACCGGAGCCGACGGCGCCTCGAAGCGACCGCTGTTGCCACGGACCCGAAGCTTGCTTGGGCCGAATTCATTTTCCTCCAGCACGTCGACCTCCACGCCGAGGGCGCGCATGGCCTGGACCGTGCACCAGCAGTCCGCGCTGGGCAGAAAGCCGTCAATCTCACAAACGCCATTCGACAAGCCGGCAAACATCACCGCGCGGTGCGAGATGCTCTTGTCGCCGGGCACTTCCAGTTCCGCCGTGAACGGCGAGACGGATTTCACGTGATACTGCGAGGGGTCGGACGAAACACTCATGACTCGTGGGAGGGTTCTCGATCTTCACGCTGGCAAAGATCATCGCGCCGCTCCTTGGCGTCAGCCAACAGGCGGAGCAGGTCTTCTTTCTTCACTTCATCCAGAAACGCAAGCGATTCGCCGGTCAGCTGGTGAAAATAGCCGAGCGCTTCCCGCACCGCTTCATGGTTCTCCTGAAGGATTTCGGCCCACATTTCGGGCGCACCCGACGCGATGCGGGTGGTGTCTCGAAAACCGCCACCGGCGTACTCCCCCGCCCCTGCATCGCGGCCCAGCACGGACTCCACCAGCAAGGCGGCGACCAGGTGAGGCAGGTGACTGATCAGGGCGACGGACCGGTCGTGTTCTTCGGGGGAAAGCCGCGAAGTCCGCGAACCGAGCCATTTCCAGAAAGACTCCACGCGATCGAGACTGACGGCATCGGTGGCCGGGGTGGGCGTGAGAATGCAGGCCGCGTCCACGAAAAGATCGGCCGAGGCGTACTCCAGCCCGGTTTTTTCCGACCCGGCCATGGGATGGCTGCCCACGAATCGCGCTCCCGCTTCATGCACCGGCGCTTCCAGGCGAGCGACCACGGAGGCCTTCACGCTACCGACATCCGTGACCACGACGCCTTCGCGGATGGCTCCCAATTCGATGAGCGTTTCGATCATCGCTCCCATGATCCCGATCGGCGTCGCGAGCACGATCAGGTCGGCGCCGGCCGCCACTTCCGCGAGATCCCTCGAAGCGACCGTCGCATCGCCCTCGGAACGGAGTTGCTCGATCGGTTCCGCGCGGCGCCCCCAGACGCGAACCTCAGGGACACCGCTCTCCTTCGACCGGCTCCCAATCGCCCGCACCAGCGATCCGCCCAGCAGGCCGGGACCGATCACCGCCACGCGCTGAAAGTCCATGAAAGCAAAGACGTGGTCGGGAGAGGAAAATCGCGGTCGTCACCGGACGCTTCACTCCTTTCCCTCAGGTAGGTCAAGGCACCTTGAAATAGATCTTTTTGCCCGGATTGCCCGGATCGGGAATCTCGACCGGCGTGCCCGGAGGCAACGGCCTGCCGGTGGGCTTTCCTCCTTCATACTGCTCGATGGAAATCTCACCGAGATGGGAATTGGGCGACGGCAGGGTCACCGACAACGGCTTGCCGGGAACCCCCTTGGCGAACGGCATTTCAGCCACCGAAGGTGGTCCGGACTTCTTCGGCTCATCCTTCGGTTTTTCGGCGGCCGGTTTGTCATCCGGCTTCTCATCCGTCGCCATGGCTTCGCGATCACGGTCGCGCGGCGCCTCATTGGCATCCGACACCAGATCATCCGCCGGGGGCGGAGCATCATCGCCGCCGGAGTATCCGAAACGGCTCGAATTGCGATCTTCGGACGGATTCCGCGGCGTGGTGCGAGCAGGCTTGCGTTCTTCGGGTTTCGGAGAATCCGTGCCATTGTGGCCGTAGCGCGGCGGGCGCTGCCAGATCGAGGATTCGCTCCCCGGCGGCGGCTCGACGCACGAGGGCAGGATCGTCAGCACGATTGCCGCGACGATGAGAGTAAAGAAACGGGTGTTCATGATTCGGAAAAGCAACGTCCGAAACGCTGGTCTGAAGGGCCGGGCAGAGTCGTCGTCCGCCGTGGCCGGATCAGATTACGCCTCGAATCAGGCTTGGCTTTCAAGAAACCTGAAATTAGAAACGCCTGAGCGCAAACTCAAGTCCTATTCCGCCGGATTGAGGGGATTCCTGACAAAGCCCGAGCCGGGCCAACGGACTCCTAATTCTGCTTCATCTCGCGAAATTCTCCGCCCGTCTTGCGAATGATGCGACGCCATTCCTTCACATCGTCGTCTTTCGGCTCGAAGGCGATGAAGTTGATCGGCACCTCGCGCATCGATTCCTTTTCCAACTTGTCGACCACCTTCTTGATCTCGTCGTACGGCACATCGGGGTAGGAATTCCCTCCATCCGGTCGCCACTGAAAGCTGGCGTCCGAAATCAGGAAAATCACCTCCGGCCCCATCTGGATCGTCCGCTCCAACACCCCAACCACGCCGGTGAAATTGCTCACCGCTCCCTCGGTGGACGCGGTCAGACCACCGCTCGTGATCCATTTGTCCTCGACCCACTTTCGCGCCGCTTCCTTGTTCGATGGCGTCGCCGGGACCAGTTCATCGGTAAACGGCATGTAGTTTCCGGTGAACTGAATCAGAGAAAACTGCGCACTGATCGGCAGCGATTCGATCAATTTGATGGTTTCCTCCTGAATTCGCTCAAGCGGAATGCCGGCTCGTTCCGCCTTGCTGACCACGCTGGCTGAGACGTCGAAAAGCAGCATGATGCGTTCGCCACCCGCCTTGATGCCGAAAAAGCTCATCCCTTCCCCGGTTCCGCCGCCGCCACTGAATCCGCTGCCGAGACCCGACCCGAGCGCCGCAGAGCCGACCAACCCGTTCACCTGATGCGAGATCAGTTCAGAGGGATCCAGCGGCAGCATCTGCTGCATGTCGATCTCCGGGAGTTCCGGTAGGGCAAAATCAATCGGACGCGTGCTGACGAGTTTGTCATTGAAGACCGGCTTTGGCGCCATGGCCTCATGCTTGGCCACGTTCATCTTATGCTCGGGCGTCTTTGCCGGTATTTTCACCGTTTTCTTCATCTCGAAGCGCGCCTCCGGCCGATTGAAATAGGTCGCCACTTTCCACGCCGCGAAAACCACCAGGATCAGCGCGTGCACCACGATACTCCCGACAATGATGGAACCGATCATCGCCCGCCGATTCGCCCGGGCACGCTCCGCTTTCGTCAGCTTCGGACGAGCTGGCTCGGGCGTGGAGGGTTGATCGAGGTTAACGGAGATCATGGTTCGGTGGTCGGTGAGTTTACTTATCGATTACTGATTACTGATTACTGATTACTGATTACTGATCACTGATCA
>JAGRPB010000183.1 GCA_020439945.1 Verrucomicrobiia bacterium | reverse complement strand
GGGGTTGTGTTCGATTTTCCTGAATCCGGCTTTGACGGGGACGGTGGGCGCATGGAAACAGTCTCGACATGAAACTCCTACGCCACGGCTCGCCCGATTCCGCCAAACCCGGCCTGCAACTTCCCGACGGCACCCGCATCGATGCGTCGGGCTTCGGGCACGACTGGAACGAAGCTTTTTTTGCCGACCCGGCCAATCTCGATCTGTTGAAAACCTGGGTGGAAACGCACGGTGATTCGGCGCCGGTGCTGGAACCGGATGCGCGACTGGCGCCGGCCATCGCCCGGCCGAGCAAGATCATCTGCATCGGGCTGAATTTCTCGGATCACGCGGAAGAGACGGGAGCCACACCGCCGACGGAACCGATCATCTTTTTCAAAGCCACCAGCGCGATCTGCGGCCCGGACGACAACCTGGTGATTCCCCGCAACAGCGAGAAGACGGACTGGGAGGTGGAACTGGGCGTGGTGATCGGGAAGAAAGGCAGCTACGTCACCGAGGCGGAGGCGCTGGATCATGTGGCGGGTTACGTGCTGCACAACGACTACAGCGAGCGGGCCTTCCAGATCGAGCGCGGCGGCCAGTGGGTGAAAGGCAAGAGCTGCGACAGCTTCGCGCCCATCGGGCCCTTCCTCGCGACGCCGGATGAATTGGCGGACGTCAACGATCTCCCCATGTGGCTGAAGGTGAACGGTGAAACGATGCAGGATGGCAACACCTCGAACCTGATCTTCAAGATTCCCACCATCGTCAGCTACCTGAGCCAGTTCATGACCCTGCTGCCCGGCGACCTGATTTCCACCGGCACCCCGGCTGGCGTCGGCCTGGGCATGAAGCCTCCGAAATTCCTGAAACCGGGCGACGTGATCGAGCTTGGAATCGAGGGACTGGGCGAGCAACGCCAGGAAGCCGTGGCGTGCCCGTGATTGGATTAGCTTGAAAGTGGTAGAACGGGTCTCCCGGCCCGTTCCCTTCGAAGCCAATCCGCTTCCCATGAAATGAACGGTCCGGGAGAACCGTTCTACGAAATCAAGACTCTGGCCGAGTCCGCACCCGAGCGGCGATCTGGAGCCCGTTGTTGACGACAGCGTCGGCGGCTTCGCCTTCATCGTGGATGACGACATTGGCGCCGAGTCGCTCCAACCTGGCCTGGTCCGATGCAAATCGCGCCCGGGCCAGCACGCAGATCTCGGGATTGTGATCGCGAACATGGTGCATGGCCGCCGCCGCCGTGGAGGCATCGGGAAAGGTGAAGGCCACCAGGGTGGCGTTTTCAACACGGGCCAGCGCCCAGGTTTCCTCGTGGGCGGCATCGGCGAAAAGCACGGTTTGCCCATCTTTCATGAGCGCGCGAACGGTGTCGGCATTCAACTCGATGACGAGAGTCGGCACGCCCTCACCGATGAGCGCCCGGTTCAGCGCCCGTCCCACCGGGCCGTGGCCGCAGATGATGGCATGCCCGGAGAGCGCTTTGACCCGCTGATGCATCGGAGCCTCATCGAGGAGGCTGCCGGAAACGTGGCGCCTCCCCCACCCCCGATCATCGAACCATTTCGAGATGGGTTCGGCGGCTTTCATCAAGGCGGGCACCAGTCCCATGGAAATGGCCCCGCTGGCGATGAGCGACTGCTGCATCGCCGCGTCCCAGAGCCCCGCGCCTCCCGCCTTCTGCATGAGCAGGAGCGAGAATTCGCCCGCACTGCAGAGTGACAGTCCGCCCAGCAGCGCCGGGCGATTGATCTGCCCGAGCGCCATGGCAATCACAGAGATAATGACGCCTTTCGCGGTCACGAGGACCGCCGTGATGACGAGGATGGCATGCCAGTGTTGCGCCGCGAGTCTGAGATCGATCAGCAGGCCGACCGAGACGAAAAACAGGGTCAGGAAAATGTCCTTGATGGGCAGGATGTCGGACAGGATGCGGTGTTTGTAGACCGATTCGCTGACGGCGAGCCCGGCGACAAAGGCACCGAGCGCGAGACTGAGTTCCAGCAGCGACCCGATCCAGGCCAGTCCCACGCAGCACCCCACCACGGTGAGGGTGAAGAGTTCGCGGGATCGCGTCCTCGCCACGGCGTGAAGCAGATTCGGCACGATCCATTTCGCATTCACCCAGGCCAATATCATGAAGGCGCCGCCACGGAGGAGCAGCCAAAGCAGTTCGCCGAGGACACCGCCCTCCGACTCGTGTCCCGCATTCAACAGCAGCGGCAGGAAAACGAGAAAGGCGATGATGAAGAGATCCTGAAAAATCGCCACGCCAAGGGCGAACCGGGCCCCGGGACTTCCCGATAATTCCATGTCCTGGAACGTCTTCAGACTCACCGCCGTGGAGCTCATCGCAAAGGCCACGCCGATGACGATGGCGGCCGCCCAAGGCAGACCGAAGAGCTTGGCCACCGCGAGCGCTGCCAGGGCGCAGATCGTCATCTGCAGACCACCACCGACCAGCGCGAATCGGCGCAGAAAACGCAGTTCGCTCACCGAGAATTCCATGCCCAGCACGAACATGAGCATCATCACCCCGAATTCCGCCATCTGGTAAACGGCATCGTGGGATTCAACGCCACCGAGGGCCTCGATCACCCCGGTATTGGCGACAAAAACCCCGCAGGCAAAATAGCCCACCAGCAGTGACTTCTGGACCCGCAGAAGCAGCAGTGACACGACCACCACGGTCGAAAGCATGATCGCCAGCAGCGCGAAAAGCGGCGGTGCCGCGCCGACTGCGATCAGGGGAAAAAGTGGTTCGTGGGAAAGCATCGTAGGACTTCCAAAGAGGAACATCCCGGTCACTATTTCCCGGGCATTCGACGCCGACAAGCCGCAGTTGTGATGCGGAGAGGCTCAACGATTTGCACAATTTGCGCCAAGCTTGGGCCAAGATTCGCTGAGTTCCCCGCAAAATCCAGTGCATCGTGCAATCACCCGCTTGACAACATCTGCATGTATCGATATCGGGAAATTGACCATGAAACGACTCAACCACCTCGCACTACTCTCTGCCCTCGCTGTGCTGCCTTTCATGGCAACCGCCGGTGAGGTCGACATGTCCAAAGCCGTCGTCCAGGAATCGACTCTCGATCCTTGGGCCAATGCTCGCCGTCCCATCTCGAATCCCACGCTCTTTGATCTGGCGATTCCCGGCACCCAACTGCACCCGATCTTCATCCACAACCGCATGCCGGATGTGGTCGACACGATCATCGGAAAAGTTCCGGTCGGTGGCGACTTCCAAGTCTACGCCGCCCAGTTGGAACTGGCGCTGAACGATCGCCTGTCCATCAATGCGGTGAAAGACGGCTACATCGATTTCAACCCCGACTCCACCCTCTCTCACAAGGATGGTTGGGCCAACATCGAGGCCGGTCTGAAGTATGCCTGGCTGCTCCAGCCCGAACAGGGACTGGCTTCCAACTTCCAACTTCAGTATGAAATCCCGAGCGGCAACTCCCGCGTTTGGCAGGGCGAAGGCGACGGCATCCTGACCCCGTCGATGTCCTTCCTGAAACTCGCCGACAAGTGGCAGTTCGCCGATCAGTTCGGCTTCCGTATCCCGATCGATGATGCCGAAACCTCGACCTTCTACAACAGCGTCCACGTCAGCTACGCGGTGACCGACTGGTTCTTCCCGTTGGCTGAACTCAACGTGTTCCACGTCATGGACGCCGGTGACGGCAGCCCCCGCTTCCCCGAGCAGGTCGGCGGCCTGGTGCCCGCCATCGCCAAGTTCGAAGGCGGTGACCTCGTCAACCTCGGTGCCGCCAACACGGTGGACAACTTCGTCTCGCTGGCCCTCGGCGCCCGCGCCCGCGTCAACGACGCCATGGACGTCGGTTTTGCCTGGGAATTCCCGCTCACCGATCAGGATCACGGCCTGATGGAAGACCGTTTCACCGTCGACGTGGTGATCCGCTTCTGATTTACACCAAATTTTCTTGGTTCACCTTCAAAAGGGCGCTTGCTTCGCGGCAGGCGCCCTTTTTTCGTGGATAGTAGTCCGGACACTTGGTATTCGGATGGTTTCTCATGAGCGAGCCGCCTTCAACTGCCGATATCCCCCAAGGCGACTATCCGACCGTCGAGCTGAAGGATGGTGGTCGGGCGATCCTGCGCCCCATCACGCCGGCGGATAAGCCGATGGTTCAGGAAGCTTTTCGCCGCCTCTCAAGAGAGGCTCGATACAGCCGGTTTTTCACCCCGCTGGAAGTGTTGGACGGCAAGCTGCTCGATCAACTGACCACGGCCGACGGGAAAAATCACGTCGTCTGGGCGGCGATGGACGCCCAAAATCCAAACGATCCCGGCATGGGCGCGGCTTCGTTCTGGCGGTCGAAGGACGATCCCGGCGAAGCCGAGTTTTCCGTGACCGTGGCCGACGATCACCAGGGACGTGGCATCGGCACCCTCCTGCTGGCAACCCTGTGGATTCTCGCCCGGCACGTTGGCATTGAACGCTTTCGATTGGTCGCCCTCAGCGAGAATTTTCCCGTCCTCCACTGGATGGAAACGCTGGGCGCCGCTGTCGATTGTGACAACGGCTCCACCTGTGAAGTCGTTCTCGATCTGAGCGAGGAAGCCCGCGGAAGAATTCCCATGACGCCGGAGGGCGACGAACTGCTCCGCTGGCTGGATCGATTGTCGGGTTTGCCGAAATCGATCTCGAACTAACTCGGCGGATCCGGCAGAATCGCGCCGATGAAGTTCGGTTCTCTGCCTCGACCGCATCCCCGGCCAAAACTCACCCTGAAGCAGCGTCTCCGGGCGTGGGCCATCGCCCTCCTGGTTTTTCTCGTGATTCCCCTTTTCGTGGTGTGGTTGATCGTCTGCCAACCGTCCTTGAAACGAAATTCACCGAGCAATGCCCGAGTCGATCCTGCCCACCTCGAAGCCACCGTCAGGCGCCTTTCCATCGATCGCGTGCCCCGCGATTTTGCCCACCGGGACAACCTGGCCAGGATAGCGGATGAGATCGAAGCCGCCTTCGCTGAATCCGGCGCGCGTCCCCGGCGCCACACCTACCGTCACACCGGGCTCTACCAGTTTCACAACATCAGTGGATTCTTCGGCCCCGAGGACGAGACGCTCCCGCGAGTGATCGTCGGCGCTCACTACGACACCTATGACGAGTTTCCCGGCGCCGATGACAATGCCAGTGGGGTGGCCGGAATCCTGGAGCTGGCCACTCTGCTGGGAAAGCTCGAACCCTCTCGATTCGTCCTGCCCGTCGAACTCGTCTGCTGGCCTCTGGAAGAACCTCCCTACTTCCGCAGCGACGGAATGGGCAGCGCCGTTCACGCCGCGAGCCTTCGTGAGAATGGCGTTCCCGTCCGCCTCATGGTCTGTCTCGAGATGATCGGCTACTTCTCCGACACCTTCGGCAGCCAGTCGTATCCCATGCCGCTCCTCCACCTCTACTATCCGGAACGAGGCAACTTTGTCGCCGTTGCCGGGGACCTGCACAATCGAGAATCGATCGCTCTCGCGAAAGCCGCCATGAAAGGGGCGACACCCATGCCGGTCTGTTCCATCGCCGCACCGCGAAATCTTCCCGGAATCGATTTCTCCGATCACCTCAACTTCTGGGACCAAGGCTACCCGGCCATCATGATCACGGACACGGCATTCTACCGAAACGATCGCTATCACACCGAGCGCGACACGCCCGATACCCTGGACTACGAGCGCATGGCTCAAGTCGTCGTCGGCGTCTACGAAGTGATCCGATCGCTGACCGTAGCAAACTGAAAAACTCAGCCCAGCAGCCAGGTCACCTTCGACGCTTTCACCTGCTCGGCGGGATACGGGCTCCCCCCGGCCAACACCTCATTCACGATGGGTCGTTTCTTTTCGCCGTTGACCAGGAAAGCGACCTCTTTCGCCGCGTTGATCAACGGATAGGTCAAAGTGAGACGCCAACTGTCGAATTTCGGGACGAAATTGGCCACCGCGTTCCGCTCCATTTCCTCCAGAGCAGTCGTTTCCGGAAAAAGCGAAGCGGTGTGCCCGTCGTCACCCATTCCAAGCAACACCAGATCGTGAACAAATCGCTCTTCTCCAGCGAGTTGAGCCAGCTTTTTCAACTGTCCGTCGTAACGGGCCGCTGCTTCTTCCGGGTCCATTTCACCGGCCATCCGCATCACGCTGGCGCTCGGAACCTCGCCCGGATCGAGCAGCGATTCCTTCACCATCCGGTAATTGCTGTCGGCATGATCCGGGGGAACGCAACGCTCGTCGCCGAAGGTCAAAAGCACCCGCGTCCAATCGATATCCTTCCGCTCCGCCAGCGCGGCGTAGATGGACCTCGGAGTCGAACCACCGCAAAGACTCAGTCGAAAGGCGCTGAACCCATCCGCCTGCTTCGCCACGACCCGCGACGCGATCCACTCCGTCGCTTCCGCCACGAAATCACTCAATTCGATCACCTCAGCCATATCCCACTGAAAACTGAATGCTGAAAACTGAAAGCTCCAGTTACATCACCATCCCGCCATCGACCGTCAGCACCTGGCCGGTGATGTAGCGAGCGCCCTTGCCGGCGAGGAACATCACCGCATTCGCGATGTCGTCGACCGTGCCGAGTTCGTTCAGGGGAATGTTGCGTTTGATGTCCTCTTTCTGATCGTCGGTGAGTTCGCCCGTCATGTCGGTCGAGATGAAACCGGGAGCGATGGCATTCACGCAGACCTTGCGACCGGAGAATTACTTGGCCAGTGTCTTGGTGAAGCCGATCAGCCCTGCCTTGCTCGAGGCGTAGTTGGCCTGCCCGGCATTTCCCATCAGGCCAATCACGGAACTGATATTGATGATGCGAGCGTCCGGTTGCTTGAGCAGGTTTCGCTGAAACGCTTTCACCGCGTTGAAGGCGCCCTTGAGATTGGTATCGAGCACCGTGTCCCAGTCGTCCTCGCTCATCCGCAGCGCAAGACCATCACGAGTCACGCCCGCATTGTTCACCAGGATGGAAACCGGCCCGAGATCATCGACGATCTGTTTCCCCACCGCCGCAACGTCATCAGTGCTGGAAATATCGACCGCATATCCCTTGGCCTCGCCCTTGCCCAAGGCGTTCAGTTCATCCGCTGTCGCCGCCGAATTCGCTTCCGTCCGGCTCACCACGGCCACCTTGGCGCCCGCCTCGACAAAACGCCTCGCGATGGCTTTCCCGATGCCTCGTCCGGCCCCAGTCACCACCACCACTCGATCCTGAAAAGATTCACTCATAGTGCGTTACTGACATTGGGAGAGGAGAGACGCAACCGAAAATGGGAAGGTCGCGCAGAGACGCAGAGAGGGGGAGAATTAAAGCTTTGGGGATGGCGTTCTAGTGATTCACATCCGCTGGGGCCAGGGTTCATTGCCTAGAATGCGCATCAAATCCAGTCCTCCCCCTCTCCGCGTCTCTGCGCGAGCCCATCCCTCCGCTACTCCCCGCCCCACTCATTCACCAGTCGATGCACCCCATCCTTCAGCAGTCCTTCCCCAAAGTTTATTAGCAACCCCACCGGCAACCCGGTCAGTTTCAAATATGTGATCACCTGTTTCCGATGCACCGGCGCCGTCTTTTCCACCGACTTCAGCTCCACGATCACCTTCCCCTCCACAATCAGGTCCGCTCGAAACCCTACCTCCATTCGCACCCCATCCCACTCCACCGGAACCGCCACCTCCGACTCCACCCTCAGTCCCAGTTTTTCCAGTTCATGCCTCAGAATCCGGTGATAGACTGACTCCAACAACCCCGGCCCCAACTCCCGATGAATCCTCAAACTCGCATCCACAATCGCCCCGGTAATCTCATTAACTTTCATCCTCACACCCTCCCCCTCTCCGCGTCTCTGCGCGAGATAATTTTCTTGTTCTTCATTCTCCTTGTCTCGGCTTCCCCCTCTCTCGCCGCCGACATCACCCCCATCACTCCCGGCTCCAAAGCCCCGGATTTCAATCTCCCCGGGATTGACGACAAGAGTCACACCCTCGCCGACTACGCCGACGCCGACATCCTCGCGATCCTCTTCACCTGCAACCACTGCCCCAGCGCCCAGGGCGCCGAGTCCCGCGTCAAAAAGCTCGTCACCGACTTCGCCGATCAGAGCTTCCAACTCGTCGCCATCTCTCCCAACGACCCGGGATCCATCCGCCTCAACGAACTCGGCTACTCGGTCTATGGCGACACGCTCGAAGACATGAAGAAGCACGCCAAGGAATTCGGCTTCACCTTTCCCTATCTCTACGACGGCGAAACGCAGAGTGTCAGCAAAGCCTACGGCGTCACCGCCACGCCTCACATTTTCATCTTCGATAAAGCCCGCACCCTGCGCTACGTCGGTCGCATCGACGACTCCCGCTACGGCGACGAGTCGACCATCAAGACCCACGAAGCCCGCGACGCCATCGAGGCCCTGCTTGCCGGGAAAGAACCGCCCGTCACCCAGACCCGCGCCCACGGCTGCTCCACCAAGTGGGCGGGCAAAGCGGACGCCGTCGCCAAATACAACGCCGAGTTCGAGAAAAAGGAAGTCACCGTCGAGACCATCGACGCCGCCGCGCTCAAGAAACTCCGCGCCAACGACACCGATAAGGTCCGCCTCATCAATCTCTGGGCCACCTGGTGCGGCCCCTGCGTCGCCGAAATGCCCGACCTGGTCAATATCGGCCGCCAGTTCGAGACCCGCGGCTTCGACCTTGTCACCCTCAGTCTCGACGACGCCGCCGCCGCAGAAAAGGTCCGCGTCATGCTGAAGCGCTTCCACGCCGCCATGCCGGATCTGACCGAAGCCTCCGTGAAAGAAGAAGGACGCACCACCAACAACTACCACTGGACCGGCGATCCCGACGCCCTCGCGGAAATCGTCGATCCCGAATGGCCGGGAGCCCTGCCCCACACCCTTCTCATCGCCCCCGGCGGCGAAATCATCTACCGCCACAACGGCGAAATTGACGTCGACGAACTCCGGCGCAAAATCGTCGATCATCTCGGGCGTTTCTACACGCCGGATTGATCCCGCCGGCCTCTGCATCAAACCCTGTCAGGTCATCGATTCGACAGGGTTCATCGTCGTTTTCGGAAATCGTTCCAGAAACGATGGATGCCGTCTCATTTTTTTGATGTCGACACCGCATTTAATGCTGAAAAAGCGGTCACATTTCAAAACTCCGCAACTACAGAACCGTGTCGGGGTTTTTTCGCGACAAGGAGAGGAAGCAGAATGAACCACCTACCAGAAATCTGTACTGAAAATGATGGGCAACGGCGCTTCCTCCTCGTCCGTTGGGATTCTTTCCCTCCTACCAACTGACTGCTTACTCAAACGTCGGGTCGGCTTGCCGATCCTGCTGTCGGTATCTTCCCTCGCGAGCATTTCGGCGTTTTCGCAGGATGCCGGAAATCGCCGAGACTCGCCACCACCGGAGATTCGGCACCTGTCCGATTCCCGCAATCGGGCCGAAGCGGTCAGGGAATTCAAGAACCGATCTGAAACCCGACGAAAGGCGGCGATCGAAAAAGCCAAAGCCAAGGGATTTCCCATTCGTGGTCAGCGAGACGGTCGCTTTTTCGAACTCTCCGATCTCGATGAAGACGGTCGACCGGTTTACCTGACGACCCTCAACAAGCAGGCTGCCATTTCGTCCGGCGCCTCCCAGATCCGCAATACGGGAATCTACCAACTCAACGGCAGCGGCTGGACCGTAGGCGTCTGGGATGGCGGTTCCATTCGCACCACCCACCAGGAGTTCGGAGCCCGGGTCACGAGCCTAGACGGCGCTTCAGTCAGTTCGCATGCCACCCACGTGGCCGGAACCATCGGCGCCTCCGGTGTCACCACCAACGCCCAGGGCATGGCGCCCTCGGTGACGATCGATTCTTACGATTGGAATTCCGATCTGTCGGAAATGGCCGCGCGAGCCGCCGCAAGCGCCAACATCGCGGGTAGCCTGGTGCTTTCCAACCACTCTTACGGCTACATCACTGGCTGGGATTCGAACCGCTACTACGGCCGCTATCCCGATCGCGAGGATGAACGTTTCGGCAGCTACGATTCCAACGCCGCCTCGATCGACGCCCTTTGTGTCAATGCACCCTACTACCTCCCTTTCATCGCTGCTGGCAATGATCGCACCGACACCGCGCCAACGAGCGGCGCCACTTTCGAATACTACTCCGGCGGCAACTGGGTCAGCAAAGCCTACGACCCCAATACCGATCCCTACGACGATGGTTGGGACAACGGCGGCTTCGATACCATCGAAGGCTATGGCGTAGCCAAGAATGTCGTCACCATTGGCGCCGTCAATGACGCCGTGGCCGGCTCGACGCGAGTGCCCGCCAATGGCACCATGACGACTTTCAGCAGTTGGGGTCCCACTGATGACGGACGCATCAAGCCGGATCTCGTCGCCAATGGCTACAGCCTTTATTCCTCCGATTCGGGATCGAATTCTCAATACAGCTACAAGTCCGGTACCAGCATGGCGACTCCCAGCGCGATGG
>JAGRPB010000182.1 GCA_020439945.1 Verrucomicrobiia bacterium | reverse complement strand
ACGCCTGAACTGAACGGAACGAAATGCGCTGGTTTTTTCTCATCCTGTTTGCGATCGCGGTGATGTTTGCCGTGGGGCGCGATCACTGGTCGTTCGCCATGAGCGTGCTGATGGCGGGCGCGGGCATTCCCGGTGGCCAGGTCATCGGGGCGACGGACGTGAAAGGCTACTACGCCAGTGAGAACGTTTACGCGCCGGAGGATTTCGCGGCCTCGCTCTACACCAAGATGGGGATCGACCCGGCCACGACGCTCCACGATCAGGTGGGGCGTCCGGTGCAGTTGGTGAACAAGGGACGCTTGATCAAGGAACTGTTCGCTTGAGGGCGCTGGCGACCATCGCGGCCGGCTGGGCTGGCCTGGGGTTGGTCGGGGCGAACGCGGCGCCACCGACACTCGACGCGCTGACGCCCTCGGGTGGCCAACGGGGGAGCGAAGGACTGGCGGTGACCGCTTTGGGCAAATCTGATCCCTGGCCGGTCGAAGTGTGGTGCTCGAATCCAGGCGTGACCTTCGAGGCGGGGGAAAAGGCGGGGATTTTCACGGTGAAGATTACGAAAGAGGCCGAGCCTGGGCCTTGCTGGGTGCGGACCTTCAACCAGGACGGCGCGTCCGAGCCCCGAATTTTCGTGATCGGGGATCAGCGCGAGATGACGGAGGACGCGTCGATCGCGAACGATGGCCCGGGCGAGGCGACGGCGGTGGGGGATCTGCCGGTGGTGATCAATGGCCGGCTCGAGAAGAGCCAGGATGTCGACGCATGGAAAATCTCGCTGAAGAAGGGCGAAACGTTGCGAGCCCGGCTCGATGGCTACAGCCTGAGGTCGGGAATCGATCCGTTTCTCCATCTCTACGATCCCGACGGGGTGCGGATCGCTCTGGGCAACGACAATCCCAAGAACCTCGATCCGCGACTGGACGTCACCGCCGAGCGCGACGGCGACTTCGTGGTGGCGGTGATGGCGATCGCCAGCCCGCCCAATGCCAACGTGACCTTTCACGGTGCGGCGGGCGCGGCCTACCGATTGGAACTGTCAGTGGGGAATTCAGAGGAAGCGAAGATGCCGGAGGGCGCGAAACGGATCGATGCGGCCAACGCGGCGCCGCTTTCCCTGCCGATCGAGGGTTTCGGCGTGCTGGAAGGCGAGAGTGGGGAAGACCGGGTGCGGTTTTCCGCGACTAAGGGACAGTCCCTGCTGGTCCGGGCAGACGCGGTGGGTTTTGAATTTCCGACCGATCCGGTGATGTTCGTGGAAAAGGAGGATGGCTCGTTGATCCGGGAAGTGGACGACACGAAATCGGATCGCGACGCCGAATACCTGTTCAAGGTGCCGGCCGACGGCGTTTACACGGCGAGAATCACGGATCGATTCGGACGAAAAGGAGAGGGGATGGGTTATGGGCTCTCGATCGCGGAAGCGATTCCGGGTTTTTCGGCAACGGTCGACAAGTCGGGCTACGTCGGAAAGCCGGGTGAGTCGGTGGAGGTAAAACTGACCGTGGTTCGTTCGAATGGGCATGCCATTCCCCTGGTGATCGAGGCGATTGGTCTGCCCGAAGGCGTCAGCGCGGAGCCTTTGACACTCGACGAAAAGGCGACCAGCGGCAGCCTGACGATCAAGGTGAGCGCGAATGCGAAGCCGTTTTCCGGTGGGTTCGGAATCCGCGCGACCGAAAAAACAGAGGGTGAAAAGCCGTCGAAATCGGAGTCCGCCAGGTTCAGTTTTCAGGGCTCCGATGCCCGAGGACCCTATCTGCTGGACGAAATCGCCGACCTTTGGCTGACCATCCCAACGAAATCCGGTGATAATGATAAGAAGAGCTAATCCTATTTTTCCCGTCGGGGCGCAAACCGGTTGTGGAGGAGCCTGTTCCGGAACTCTTGATTAAATTTTCTTATATTGGCAAAAAGGCGCAAAAATCACGTTGCGGCTTATTTGTGGCAATTTTAGCGTGCAGATGGCCAACAAATGCTTAGCGCGATTGGAGGCTTGTTCTGAAACGCCCCTAAAAAACATCTTCATGAAACGTCTCACCTTCGCGGCGATGCTCTTCGCCGCCATTTCTTCAGCCGGTTCGCTGTTTGCGCAGGATGGCGATGTCAATCAAGGCAACTGGATCTCCTGGCGCGGCCCGCTTCAAACCGGAGTCAGCCTGGAGCACTACAAGGATTTCGAATTCAATCCCGAGCCGATCTGGTCCGACGCCATTTCCGGTCGCGGCAATCCGGTGGTCTTCAAGGGCCGGATCTATTCCTGGGGTTATCGCGGCAAGGGGCCAACCCTGATGGAAGTGCTGCAGGCGCGCGACGAGAAGACGGGTGACGTCATCTGGGAACGCGAGACGCAGGACTTCATGTCGGACACGGTTTACAGCCGCTACACCATCGGCGCTCCGGCGATCGATCCCGAGACGGGCAACATCCTGATGGCGACCACCTACGGTCTCGTGACCTGCTACACCCCGGACGGCGACATCGTCTGGCAGCACTCCATGGTGGAACGCTTCGGCCGCCTCACTTTCCCCAACGGCCGCGCCGGATCCCCGGTGATCGACGGTAACATCGTCATCATCCGTGGTGTCACCAGCTACTGGGGTGCCGACGGTCCCGCTCGCGACCGATTCTTCGGTTTTGACAAGAATACCGGCGAGTTGCTCTGGTCCTCGACTCCCGGAGTCGGCCCGCCCTACCTGAAGGACAGCTCGATGAGCACGCCTTTCCTTTCAACGATCGATGGCAAGCGTGTCTTCTACGCCGGCACCGGCTGCGGCAACATCGTCTGCGTGAACGTCAACGACGGCACCCCGATCTGGCGTTGGCAGGTTTCCAAGGGCGGCATCAACGCTTCTCCGGTTCTCTTCGGCAACGAACTCATCTGCATTCACGGCGCCGAGAACATGGATACCACGGAAACCGGTCGCCTCTTCGCCATCAACATTCCCACCGACCTCGACAACATCCAGGGTGAGGTGGAGGAAGGACAGGGTGGTGCTCCGAAGCTCGCTTCCGACATCGAGCAGTGGCGATACACGTTCGAGCAGTTCACCAGCTCCCCGCTTCTCGAGGGCGACAAGGTCTTTCAGATGGACAAGACCGGCCTCCTCATCTGCATGGACGCGAAGACGGGCGAAAAGCAGTGGGAACTGAAGCTCGCCAACGAGCAGCTTCACGCCTCCCCGGCCTACGCCGACGGCAAACTGTTCGTCCCGACCATGCCCGGCGATTTCTACGTGCTCGATGTGTCGGGCGATCAGCCGAAGCAACTGCACAAGGTCAAGCTCGAGGGCAACCTGATCGGTTCGCCGACGATCTGCAACGGTCGTGTCTACGTGCATTCCACCGAGAAGCTCTACTGTTTCGAGATCAAGAATTCCGGGATCACCTGGGACAAGACTCCCGAGACGGTTCGTCCCGAAGCCGGCGATGCGTCGAAGCTGCTTCCGGTTCCGTCGGACGTGTTGCTGAAGGCGGGCGACAAGTTGTCGATCAACCTGCGCAGCCTCGACGCGAACGGGCTCCAGACTGGTTCCATCGATAGCGCGGATTGGGCCAAGTTCATTCCGCCGACCGCCAAGGTGAAGGCGGAAATGGATGCCAGCTTCGATGGAAACACCATCTCGGCGGCGCAGGATGCGGCGGAGTCCGCCGGCGCGTGGAAGGCGACCCATGAAAACCTGGGTGGAATTCTCCGGGGCCGCGTGATTTCCAATCTGCCCTATCTCCAGGACTTCGAGTCCTTCGAACTGGAAAACGGTTTCGCCTTTCCGCCGCTGGCGTGGATCGGGGCTCGACTCAAGTGGGAAGTCCGCGAGCAGGACGGGAACAAGGTGCTGGCCAAGACGCTCGATTCGGTGCTCTTCCAGCGCGCCCTCAGCTTCATCGGGGATCCCGATTTGAGCAACTACACCCTGCAGGCCGACGTCATGACCGACGGGAATCGCCGGGTGAAGTCAGTGGTGGGCGTCATCAATCAGCGCTACATCATCTCGCTGGTGGGGAACGCCAACACCATCGAGGTGAGTTCCAATCACGAGCACTTCAACGTGACCGCTCCGTTCCCGGTCTCGGCGAACCAATGGTACACGCTGAAAACGCGGGTGGACGTGGCCGAGGACGGCTCCGGTGTGGTCCGTGCCAAGGCGTGGAAGAAAGGGGAGCCCGAGCCGGAAGCCTGGTCCATCGAGGCGCCTCACCAGCACGCTCACACCAAGGGGGCGCCCGGTCTGTTCGGGTTTTCGCCGCAGGCCCAGAAGAGCGTCTTCATTGACAACGTCTCGGTGACCGCGAACTGATTACCTTTGCCCGAACCTGTCATCCCTCCCCAAGTAGAAAGAATCCCCGAACCTGTATTCAACATGAAATCCATCGACAAGCTCTTCACCTTCACCACGGCCGCCGCGGCCCTGTTGGCCGTTTCGTGTGATCGCGGAGCGGCACCGGACGACTCATCCACTCCGCCTGCGGAAGGCGCCGGCGATGCGGCTCCCGCTTCGGAAGGGACCACTCCAGCGTTGGAAGAAAAGACGTCCTCGACGGCGCCCGCCGCGGCGATCATCCAGTCGCGTTCGCTCGCCGCTGAATCCACCGGCAAAGGTGGCGGTGACTGGTTGGAATGGGGAAGAACCACCTCAAACAACATGTCATCGCCCGCGACCGGGATCTCCATCGACATTTCCGCCGGTGAAAAAACCGACAGCGGGGTCGAAGGCGCCAAGGGTGCGAGGTGGGTGGTCCGGCTCGGATCGCAGGCCTACGGAACGCCCACGGTGCACCAGGGGCAGGTGTTCGTCGGCACCAACAACGAGGAGCCCCGCGTTCCGGCGGTGAAAGGCGACCACGGCGTGGTCATGGTTTTTGACGAGCAGACCGGCGACTTCAAATGGCAACTCGCGGTGCCGAAACTGGGCGCCGGGAAGGTTTCCGACTGGGAGTACCTCGGTATCTGTTCCTCGACTCTTCAGGACGGGAAATACGGTTACGTGGTCACCAATCGGGGAGAGATCCTCTGCATCGACCTCTACGGCATGTCCGACGGCAACGACGGTCCGTTCAAGGATGAAGCGAAGTACGTCAGCGCCGGACTCGAGAAACTGAGCGAAGGCGAACCGGTCGATCAGGGCGACAAGGGCGCCGACATCGTGTGGGGATTCGACATGCGTTCCGAACTGGGCGTTTTCCCCCACAACATCACCTCCAGCTCCGTGGTTCTCGCGGGAGATAAGATCTTCGCCAGCACCTCGAACGGGGTGGACTGGTCGCACATCAACATTCCCGCTCCGAACAGCCCGTGCCTCATCGCGTTGGACAAGGAAACCGGCGAACTGGTTGGTGAGGAAGCCAGCGGCATAGGAACGCGCATCATGCACTGCAACTGGTCGTCACCGGGCTATGCCGAGAATCTCAACGGTACTCCGACCGTAATTTTCGGTGCCGGCGACGGTTACTGCTACGGATTTGCCGCCAACGAATTCAACGACGTCGAAGACGGTGGCGAAGTCTTCCACGAGATGAAGGAACTCTGGAAGGTGAACTGCTGCCCGAACGAGTATCGTTTCGAGAACGGCGATCCGAAGGGCGAGAAGATCAAGTACGCCACCTATCCCGGACCTTCCGAGATCATCGCGTCGCCGGTGGTTTACAATGACAAGGTCTACGCCGCCATCGGACAGGATCCCGAGCACGGCGAGGGCGTTGGCGCCCTTACCTGCATCGACCCGAGCAAGGGCACCGGCGACGACGCCATCGTCTGGCAGTTCAAGGAAATCGGTCGCTCAATCTCGACTCCCTCGATCGTCGACGGTCTCGTCTACTGCGCCGACTATGCCGGCAAGATCTACTGCCTGGATGCCGAGACCGGTGAGAAATACTGGGACCACGACACGCTCTCCCACATCTGGAGTTCGACCATGGTGGTCGACGGCAAGGTCTTCCTCGGCAACGAGGACGGTGAACTGATCGTCCTCAAGGCGGGCAAGGAGTACGAAGAGCTGGCCACGATCGAATTCCCCGACCCGATCTACTCGACCTGCATCGTCGCCAACGGCACTCTCTACGTCATGACCCAGACCCACCTCTACGCCTTCGGCGAGTAGTGAGTGGTGGAGCGACCGGAGCGTGGCGAATCATTTCTCCATGGTCCGGCCGCCCGTTGTTTCCAACTTCCCTTCGGCATCCGGGCGTCCCGACCTGTCGGGTCGCCCGGACTACCGATCGATCCCAAAAGCCCCCGGATACCAACCCCGCACCAGCGCCGCCCACTCATGAAGACGGTTGTCGTTCTCGTTTTATTTCTGGTCCTCACGTTCCTTCACCAGGATGACTGGTATTGGAACGACAAAACCCTCTGGTTCGGGTTTCTTCCCGCCGGTCTCGGATACCACGCGATCTATTCGGTCGTGGCGGCGCTGTTCTGGTATCTGGTCAGCAAGTTCGCCTGGCCGCACAAGACCGAGGAATGGGCGGAACAGGGCGACGCCTGATCGCGGCGCTCTTTTTTGTTTGTCTCGGACCGTTGTGTTGTTTCCAATCTCTCGTCGTTTCCACGCCTCATGACCACGTTCTATATTCTGGTGGGCTACCTGTGTCTCCTGATCGGGCTCGGGTTGGTCAGTAACAAGTTTTTCAAAGGCACCAGCGCCGACTTCTTCGTCGTCAGCCGCTCGGTCGGTTCCTTTCTCCTGCTGATGTCGATCTTCGGCACCACGATGACGGGCTTCGCTCTCGTTGGTTCGACCGGAAAGGCCTACACCAGCGGCATCGGCGTTTACGGACTCATGGCCTCTTGGTCCGGTCTGGTTCACTCGGCGGTCTTTTTCGCCGTCGGGATCAAGCTCTGGGCCGTCGGCAAACGCTACGGTTACGTGACCCAGTGCGAGTATTTTCGCGATCGTTTCGAGTCCGAGAAACTCGGCTACCTGCTCTTTCCGATTCTCGTTCTCCTGGTGATTCCCTACCTGCTCGTCGGCGTCATCGCCGCGGGCAAGTTCATCCAACCGACGACCGCGGGTCTTTTCCCCGACGCCTTCCCGATGCCCAACCTGCCGAACGGCAAGCCGCATCCGCTTTCCGGTGGTGTGCCTCCCTGGATCGGCAGCGGCGTCATCTGCCTGATCGTGCTTTTCTACGTCTTTTTCGGCGGGCTTCGCGGCGCGGTCTGGGCGAACACCTTCCAGACCATCGTCTTCATGATCACCGGCCTGATCGCCTTCGTCATGATCTCGAAGAATCTCGGCGGACTCAAGGAAGCCAGCCAGGCGGTGGCCGACAGCGAGTTTGCCTCGCCCCGACTCGCCCGGGAGGGGATGATGGGCAAGCTCCAGTTCATGAGTTATTTCTTTGTGCCACTCTCGGTGGGGATGTTTCCGCACCTTTTCCAGCACTGGCTTACGGCGAAGAGCGCGAAGAATTTCCGGCTCACCGTGGTGGCGCACCCGCTTTTCATCATGATCGTGTGGTTGCCCTGCATCCTCATCGGCATCTGGGCGGCCGCCTACCTCGGTCCGCTCGGTCCGGGGCAGACGGCGAATTCCGTGCTCGGCCGCATGGTGGGCCAACTCGTGCATTCGCCCATTCTCACCGGGCTCGTCGGCGCGGGTGTGCTGGCGGCGATCATGTCGTCACTCGACTCCCAGTTCATGTGCCTCGGCACCATGTTCACCAACGACATCGTCATCAAGAAAGTCGGTCCGGACCGTTTCTCGGATGATCAGAAAATCTGGATCGCCCGCGGTTTCATTCTCGCCGTCGTCGCCGTCACCTACGGGCTCGGCATCTACCTGAAAGACAGCGCCCACGTCTTCGATCTCGGCGTCTGGTGCTTCAGTGGATTCGCCGCCCTGTTCCCGCTCGTGTTCGCCGCCGTCTACTGGAAGGGCGTGACCAAGGCGGGCGCCTACGCCTCGATTCTCTCCACGGTGGCCGTCTGGTGCGTGCTTTTCTACCGCGACATCATCGCCGAGAAACCGCCCGGCATGGAAGAGGACGAACTCCTCATCGGCGGGATGATGCCGGTGACGATCATGATTGCGGTTTCCGCCGTATCTTTGATTGTCGTTTCCCTGATTACGAAGAAACCTTCCGAGTCCACCATTCGTAAATTCTTCGCCTGAATCGCTTTTTCCTCGGAAAACGGGCCGGGATTTCATTCAACCCTGTTGAGTCCCGGACCCAACCCTCTTCAGTAAGATCTTCATTTCCCTGCCAATCGACCAATGACCGCTGACGAAGCCAAAGCCAAACTCGACGAACAAGTACGCGAAATCATCCAGTGGCATTTTTCCGAGGAGACGGGTTGCCCGTTCTGGCTCGACTGGAAAAAGGAAGCCGGCTGGGATCCGCGTGAGGAGGTGAAATCCTACGAGGACATCGTCAAGTTTCCGCATTTCCAGGACGAATGGCTCCGCGACGAGAAGAACGAGCGTTTCGTTCCCAATGCCTACAAATACCGGCCGTTCAACGTCTTCGAAACCGGCGGGACCACGGGCCTGCCGAAGCAGCGCGTCGGTTGGGATGACTACAAGCACGACTACGAGCAATTCTCCGACACGCTCAGCGACGAGTTTTTCCCGAAAGGCGGCAACTGGATCATGGTCGGTCCGACCGGTCCGCGGCGTCTTCGTCTGGCGGTGGAGCATCTCGCCAATTTCCGTGGTGGCAGCTGCTACCATGTCGACCTCGATCCCCGCTGGGTGAAACGCCTCATCGGTCGCAAGGAGCTCGACCAGGTCGAGCGCTACCAGGCCCACGTGATGGCCCAGGCGGTGGAAATCATCAAGCACCGCGACATCTCCTGCATCTTCACCACGCCGAAGCTGCTGGCGTCGATCGGTGAGCGCATCTCGATTCCCGATCACGGTCTCAAGGGCTGCTTCTGCGGAGGAACTTCCATGACGCCGGAATACGTGCGCTTCCTCCAGGAAGAAGTGCTGGAAAATCGCGCCCAGTTCGTCCCGACTTACGGCAACACGCTGATGGGACTCGCGGTCAGTATTCCCGAGGAACTGCCGTCGAAGAATTACAGCGTGACCTACTACGCGCCCCAGCCGCGCGCGGTGTTGCGAATCGTTGATCCGGAGCAGACCGAGATCACCAAGGAATACGGTGAATACGGTCGCGTCGAGCTGACCACGCTGACGAAGGAATTCTTCATGCCGCGTTTCCTCGAGCGCGACGAGGCGATTCGCCGCGAGCCGCACGACAAGTATCCATGGGACGGTGTCGGCGACGTGCGTCCCTTTGGCGCGATGACGAAAACGGTGATCGAAGGGGTTTACTGAGACCGGACCATGAGCGCTCCCCACATTCCTATCCTCCGTCAGGGTCGCGTCCACAAATCGCTCGACGTCCAGACCGTCAACAAGCTTGGCAGCGAAGATGCCGCGGCGGAGATCAGTTTCGCCTGCGCGGACATGATCAAGTACGACCTGCTCAAGATGGGCGAGCCTCGTGCGAAGCTGAAGGCGATGAAATCGGCCGACCTGGTCGAGATCACCAAGAAGGCGGGCGAAATCTTCCTCAACGACGATCTGCCGATCGGCGTCGATGGCGCGATGCAATCGCCGGAAGATTACGTGCTCTCGCTGGCGGCGACGAGCGGGCTCCCGCACTCGCTGATCCGGATGAACATGCAGCGACTCGGCGGCATTTTCGGCCAGATCGAGGACATCTTTCGCGGCCTGACGCGCGGGTTGGACTGGGAAGTGATCGACCAGGGCTACGGCGAGCAGGGTGGAGCGCCCGTGAGCTATTCGGCGACGACCAACGAGCTCGCGGTGATTTTGCCGAGTAATTCTCCGGCGGTGAACGCGCTCTGGATTCCGTCCATCGCGATGAAAGTGCCTGTGCTCCTGAAGCCGGGCCGCGAGGAGCCATGGACGCCTTGGCGCGTGATCCAAGCCTTCATCAAGGCGGGTTGTCCGCCGGAAGCTTTCTCGCTCTACCCGACCCAGCACGATGGTTCGGGTGCGATCATTCGCCGTGCCGGCCGGGTGATGCTTTTCGGCGATGACTCGACCGTGAAGCAATACGAACACGATCCGCGGATCGAGGTGCACGGCACCGGTTACTCGAAATTCCTCATCGGTGAAGACGAGATCGAAAACTGGCGCGACTACATCGACACGCTGGTCGAATCCGTTTCCGCAAACTCGGGCCGCAGCTGCATCTGCACCTCGACCATCGTGGTGCCGAAGTACGGTGACGAGATCGCCAAGGCCGTGGCGGAGAAGGTTGCCGAGATCAAACCGCTGGCGCAGGATGATCCGGAAGCCAAGCTCTCAGGATTCGCCAATCCCAAGTTTGCCGAATGGATCAACGCCGCCGTGGAAGAGGGGATCAAGGCCGGTGGCGCCACCGATGTCACCGCGGAATTCCGTGAAGGCGAGCGTTTCCAGGAACGCGATGGGATGAACTACCTGCAGCCGACCATCGTGCGGGTGAATTCCTTCGATCAGGAATTGGCGATTCGCGAATTTCTCTTCCCGTTCGCCAGCGTGGTCGAATGTCCGCAGGCGGAAATGCTCGGCAAGATTGGTCCCTCGTTGGTGGTCACTGCGGTAACGAAAGACGTCGGCTGGATCAATCAACTCTTCGATTGTCCGCACATCGACCGGTTGAATATCGGGAACGTT
>JAGRPB010000181.1 GCA_020439945.1 Verrucomicrobiia bacterium | reverse complement strand
GGAAGTAGATCAGGCTGAAATAGACGGATACCAGCATGATGGACCGGCGCAGTGTGATGGTGTCCTTGAAGGCCATCTGCCTGACCATGTAACTGGGCTGGCCGGCGCCTGAGAAATTCCAGAACACGAAGAAACTCATCGCCAGCGCCACGGGGAGAAAACCGATCGGCGAGGTTCGGGACGGTCCGGGCGCGGTCAGGTAAACGCCTTTCTCGCCCGCGCCATGGGCGTAGGGAAGACGTTCCGAGAGGCGGGCGGTGAATCCGGGAAGGGCATGGGGTTTCGCCAGTGCGATCTCCGAGGCGGCGGTCGGGAGCAGCACCTCCACCGATTCCTCGGAATTTCCCACGGCGTCGGTGAGCCGGACTACGCCGCCCTCGTCGGTCGCGATCCAGTCGCCGCGTTTGAGATCGGAGAGCCGGCCACCGTCGGAAGCCTCGACGAAGGCATTGGCAAATTCCGGCGGCGTCATCTCCGCCAGGGTGGCCGTCGCCTTTTTCAACCCGCCGACCTGGCTCAAAGTCAGGAACAGCAGGATCACCACGCCGATGCCCATGACGATGCCCTGCATCACGTCGGTCCAGACCACGGCGCGAAATCCGCCATAGGCGGTGTAGATGATGACGGCGACGGCGAAGATGACCAGGCACAACAGGTAGTCGGGCGAGGCGTCGCCGATCCAGAAAATCCCGCTCGTCATCCGGCCGATCCAGGCGGTCGCCGCCTCGTAGGCCGGTACGCCGTCCATCAGCGTGGCCATGATCTCGGCGCCGGCTTTGAATTGCGCCAGCAGGTAGAAAAACATGAAGAACACCACCAGTGCCGTGGCCACGTAGCCGACGTGGGGATTGGCGAAACGCTTTCTCAACAACTCGGGCACCGTGATCGCGTTGGCGAGTCGACCGACCTGGTTGATGCGCTTGGCGAAGAGACCGAGCGCCACCAACGGGACGATCATGTAACCGGAAATCCACCACGCCAGCGACCAGCCATGCGTGTAGATCAGCGCGGGGAAACCCATGAAACTCCCGCCAGAGGCGGCGGTCGCCGCGTAGGTCAGGGCGAAAGCCCAGAGCCCGATGCCTCGGCTGCCGAGGAAGTATTCGCCGACGAAGGATTTTCCCTTCTGGAGCCGGTTGGCCAGCCCCGCGATGACGAAAACGAGGACGATATAGATCGTGAAGGTGATCAGCGCCGAATTGGCCGCCGAACTGCCCATCGCGAGCAGGCCGGTTCCGGCGAGGTCTGGAAAGCGAAACGGATTCATTCGGCGCCGGTCTCGGGTTCGTCGGCAGGCAGAGGCGTGTCCTTCATGTAGCCGAGCGCGAACCAGATGATGAAGGCGTTGGCCGCCACCCAGGGGATGGCGATGCCCGTGGCCACCCAGCGTGGCATTCCGAAAAGGGTGGCGATTTGTCCGGTCTCATCCGGGCCGGCGAACGCGGTCCGGGCGCAACTCAGGGTGACCCAGAGGAAAAAAACGATCCAGGCAGCCAGCATCACCCACATTTCCTTTCGAGCCTGCCGGAAGGAGCGGCCGAGGCTCTCGCCTTCTGCCGAATTCTCCTCGGAAAGGTTGTCTTCGTTTTCGTCCATGGTGGCGCGATTCTGACCTTGCCGGGTTTCGCGGAACCAGCGCAAAGTTCCCGCAATCATGGACTCTGACGCGATTTCCGCTCTCGAAAAGTTGTATTCCGCCGTGGTCGCCGACGTGCTCGACACGCTCGGTCATCGTCATCAATGCCTGGGCGCCGACATCCGCGCTCTCACGCCCGCGCGTCGGGTCTGCGGCCGTGTTTTCACCGCCGTGGCGCAGCCGGTCGATCACATTCCCGACGAACCCTATCAATTGGAAATGGCGGCGATCGACCGGATGGTGAACGGCGACGTCCTCGTGGTCGATTCAGGGCATCATCGCGGCTCCGCTTTCTGGGGCGAACTGCTGTCCACCGCCTGCCGGGCGAAAGGCGTGCGGGGCGTGGTCATGAGCGGATGCACCCGAGACCTGTGGGCGCTCGAGCAGATGGATTTTCCCGTTTTCGGCATTGGCTGCACCCCGGCGGACAGCAAAGGGCGGCTCGATGTCACCCAGATCGGCGAACCGATTTCGCTCGATGGTGTCATCATTCGATCGGGCGACTTCATTCTCGGTGATCTTGACGGCGTGGTGGTGATTCCCGCCGAAGCCGCCGACGAAACCCTGCGACTGGCCTTGGAGAAAGTGTCCGGCGAAAACACGGTCCGCGAAGAACTCGCCGCCGGCGTGCCTGTGGCGGAGGTGTTTGCGAAGCATGGGATCTTGTGATTCAGGAGGGCGGACCTCCGTGTCCGCCCAAGTTTTCCGTCCTGGATTCGCGGTATTAAAGGAAAAACAATTGGGCGGACACGGAGGTTCGCCCTCCTGATTTGGAAACAACAATCATCCCATGCCCCGAATCTTCCTCGCCGGCCTTTTCCACGAGACCCACAGCTTTGTCGATGAAACGACCGGGCTGGCGGAGTTCGAGATTCGGCGCGGCGGCGAAATGCTGGGCTGCGCCGGGGATGCCTCGCCTCTGGGGGGCGTGCTCGATTTTGCGGCTTCGGAAGGCTGGGAAGTCTTTCCCGCGGTCGACTATCGGGCGGTTCCCGGAGGCACGGTGACGGACGAGGTGGTCGAGACTTTCTGGGAAGAACTCGCCTCCGCTTGGTCATCGGCGGATTCAGTCGATGCGATCTACCTGGTCCTTCACGGTGCCATGGTTGCCGAATCGACGCCCGATGTGGAAGGGGAAATCCTGCGGCGATTTCGATCGCTTCCCGGAGTAGTGGGGCTGCCTCTCTTCGGCGTCTACGATCTCCACGCCAATTTCTCACCGGCGATGGCCGAGCACGCCGACTGCCTCGTCGCCTACCGCGAGAATCCGCATGCCGACGCTCGCCAAGCCGCGATCCGGTCGGCGGAATTGCTGCGGCGTTGTCTCGAGACCGGCGAGCGACCTCGAATCCTCTTGCGGCGCCCTGGCTTGATATGGATACCCAGCCGAACCGGGACGGCCAATGATCCCATGGCCTCGCTGGAAGCCGCGGCGCGACAAGCCGAGTCGGGGACGGTGTGGGCGGTCAATGTCGCCGCCGGATTTTCCTATGCCGATACGCCGGACACGGGCGTGAGTTTCCAGGTGATCGGGACGGGCAACGACGCCGAAGCCGAAGCGATCCTCGACCAACTGGAAGCGCTCGCCCGGGAACTCGATGCCATTGAGCCGGAGATCCGTGAAATCTCCCCGGAAGCGGCCATCGCGGCGTTGAAGGATGAACCCGTGCCCGGCCTCACCGTCCTCGTCGAGCCAAGCGACAACATCGGAGGCGGTGCGCCGGGTGACATGACGGGTCTCCTGCGCGCCTTGGTGGAAGCGAGAATCGAAGGCGCGGCGATCTGTCTCAACGATCCCGAGGCAGTTTCCCAACTCGCGGGTTTGACTGCGGGCGAGCGAATCACTTTGTCGATCGGGGGCAAGCATAGTCGGCTCGATGAGGGGCCGGTCGAACTCGATGTCGTCTTCGTTTCGCGCAGTGACGGACGATTCAAACTCGAAGACCGGCAAAGCCATCTCGCCTCCGTGTCAGGCGATCGCTTTGACATGGGCCCGAGCGCCGTGGTGAGTCATCGCGGCCTGACCATCCTACTAACCTCGCGCAAGACACCGCCCTTCGATCTCGGCCAGTGGCGCAGCCAGGGCATCGAGCCCACCGAACTCGACATCATCGTGGTCAAAGCCGCCGTCGCTCATCGGCGCGTCTACGATCCCATCGCCACCCGGATGCTCTGGGTCGACACCCCGGGTCCCTGCACCAGCCGACTGGAGCGACTACCGTTCAGATACCTGGAGGGCAGACCTCCGTGTTCGCCCCAAGTTTCGCCGGGCACCTGACGAGCCGCAGCCGGGAGACTTGGGCGGACACGGAGGCCCGCCCTCCATCACCCCAGCCCCAATCCCCACTGCAGCAGCGCCTGCGATTCGGTCCATACGGTCGGCGAAGAACTTCCGAGAAGGACGGCGATCACGTTGCGGCCGTCGTAGCTGGCGCTGGATACGAGGCACTTGCCGGCGGCATTGGTGTAGCCGGTTTTCATCCCGGTGCAGTAGGGGAAACTCCGCAGCACCTTGTTCGTGTTGTTGACCGGCACGGTACGGCCGTCGGCGAATCGGAAGGTCATCGACTTGGTTCCCACCGCCTCCCGGATCTCGTGGTGTCGCATGGCGGCGGCGCCAAGGATCGCCAGGTCGCGGGCGGTAGAGAATTGACCGGGAGGATCGGGCAGGCCGTTCGAGTTGGTGAAAAAGGAATTGTTCATCCCGAGTTGTTTCGCCCGACGATTCATCGCAGCGGCGAAGGCGCTTTCGCTCCCGGAATGATCCCGCGCCAGGCAGCGGGCGATGTCGTTGCTGCTGCGCACCAGCACCGTTTTCAGCAGGTAACCACGTTGATAGACTTGCCCCGCCTGGATTCCCATCTTTGTGGGCTCGCACCAGGTATCGCTTTTCTGCACCGTGAGGCCCTGCCCCAGGCCCCCGCGTTCCGCGACGAGAATGCCGAGGAGCAGCTTCTGCGTGCTGGCCACGGGACGACGCGTGTCGGCGTTTCTGGCGAAGAGCACTTTGCCCGAGTTGGCCTGCACCAGGATCGCGGCGCGGGCCGTGACATTGGGCGGACTGCCTTTCGGCTGATAACCTCCACTGAAAAATCCCGAATTCTGTGGATAACTCACCGGCATCGTCTGGGTGGACGCCGTGGGAGGGTAGGGAGAGGAGTTGGAGGCTGTCGGGGTCCCCGCCGGACGAGGCGTCACCGGCGGAGGCGGATTCGTGCCGCAGGCGCTCAGAAACAAACCGCCCGCAGTGGCGGCAAGGCGACTGAGAGCGGCGCGCCGCGAAGCGATATCGTTCGAGATCTGAAAAATCGATTCGTCGGAATCGGGATCAGGAAAAAACAGGTCCATGATTCAGCAAGGCGGGTGAAAGAAGCGCTGGGACGTGAAATCTGGCAAGGGGAGAATCGTGGAACCGGACGCCGGACGCGTTCGGGCTCATTCGCTCGACTTGGTGCTCTCGCCGCTGGTTTTTGTTTCGGAGGTCTCTTCCGTCGGCTTTTTGACCGCCACCTGGCGTTCCAGTTCCTTGTCCGGGGCCGCCCCGAGATCGATGGCCACGTAGTAGTGCCGGCGAGCCAGTTCGATCGCCGGCGGTTTCTGCTCGAGATACATCAGGGCCAGATTGAAGTGAGCGTCGGCGTAGTTTGGATCCAACTGAATGGCCCGTTGCAGTTCCGTCACCGCGGCCGCGCCCCAGCCGTAGTCGTTGATCACCACCGCCATGTAGAGGTGCGCCCGCGGGTCGCGCGAATCCTCGTGCAACGCCCGCGCCAGGGAGGCGATCGCCAGTTCGTAGTTGCCCTCGCGATGATAGACCAGGCCGAGCGTGATCCAGTTCTGCGAGATCGTTGGATTCAGCTGCAGCGAACGCCGCAGGGCGGATCGCGCCGCTTCATAGTCCTCCATCCGGTATTCCACGATCCCGAGATTCGCGAAGGCCAGCGCGTTCTGCGGCGCCGCGTCGATCATTTTCAAATAGGCCTCCCGGGCCCGGGGCCAGTCCTGTTCCGCCGAGGCGAGAGCGCCTTGCTTTGCCAATCCTTCAAGCGCTTCGGGCAGGCCCTGATTGTCGACCTCCTTTTCCAAGACGCCGAGCGCCACACCGCTTGGGCTTTCATTTTTTGCGAACTGCGAGGATTTCTCGTCCGCCCCTGTGGGATCCACGTTGGGTTTGCGATCGCTCTTTGGCGCCACCGCCGGGTCGGGTCGCGCGATCGCCGGCCGCTCCGTGGCCGCCTTTTCCTGGGAAAACGCGTCGGCCGTGACGAAGGCGATCGCCAACATCAGCGTGCGGCCGTGGAAAAAAACGGCGCGAAATGTTTCCCGTCGGAGCGGGAGAGAGGAGGAGTCGGTCATCACGGATTCAAAACGGAAAACGGGCACCCGGGCAAGGTGGTTAAGACTCTGGAAATAAAAGGCATTTTCGCCTTGCGACCATGGGAAAAATCGACCACTGTTCACCAGACCACTGTTCTTATGAAACTTACCCAGCGCCAACAGGAACTCCTCGACTACCTCAAAGACGAGCACGCGGCCACCGGCATCATGCCGTCGACCCGCGAGATTCAGGAACACTTCGGCTTCGCCAGTCAGACGGCCGCCGTCAGCCATCTCCGTGCCCTCGAGCGAAAGGGAGTCGTCAAGCGTCTCCCCAACAAAGCCCGCGCGTTGACGCTGGTCGATGACGACGGACTGGAACGCGAACCCATCGTCGACATCCCCATCTACGGCATGATTCCCGCCGGCTACGGAGACGGAGGTGTGCCCGAAGCCGAGGGCTGCCTGTCTGTCGATTCCCGCTCCATCGGTGTGCGTCCCTCGGACAAGACCTTCGCTTTGCGAGTCCGGGGTGATTCGATGATCGATGCCCACATTCTCAGTGGCGACCACGTCATTCTCGAACAACGCGAGCCTCGCAACCGCGACATCGTGGCCGCCTTGATCGATGGGGAAACCACCCTGAAGCGATATGTGATGGACAATCGCAAGCCGTTCCTGAAAGCGGAGAACGTCGATTATCCGGATCTCATTCCCGCCCGCGAACTGCTCATCCAGGGCGTGATGGTCGGACTGGTGCGAGCGGGCGGCAAATGGTGAATCCGTTTCGGCGTGAAGCCGGAGAGGGTTGACCGGTTCCTTCGGAGAGGGGATAGACCTTCCCGTCCTCTTCGGTTTCGTTGCTTCTGAAGAAGACGAAGCGCGGAGGAAGGAACCAGCCAGCCCATGACCAAAGTCTGCATCATCGGTGCCTCGGGAAAACTGGGCCAATACATGGTCCGGCACGCCTTGGACAAAGGCTACGAAGTGGTCGGCGTTTGCCGGGAAGAGAGCGTCTCCAAACTCGATCGGTTCGGAGAGCGGATCCAGGTTTTTCCCGGAAGAACGGACGATCGCGAAATCATTCGGAAAGCGGTCGCGGGATGCGATGGCGTGCTCACGGTGCTGGTCCCGTGGGGCGTCGAGGATTATGCATCAGGCACTGCCCAGGCGGTTTTGGATTTCGCCGAGCCCGCGGCGCGGCTCATCTTTTCCTGCGGCTGGCACATCACCCGGGACGGGAAAGATGTCTATTCCTGGAAACTGAGAACCTTCGTGAAACTTTTCGGAACCATCGCTCGCGCTTTTCGTTTTGCCGACTTGAACGATCAGGTCGAAGCCTGCCGTCGCATTTTCGATAGCGACACGAAATGGACGGTCGTTCGCGGCAGCGATCTCGAGGAAGGGGAGAGCCAGGGCCTGCCCGTCTGGAGTCGTCACGTCGGTGATCCGATCCTTGCCAGCAACCTCACCCGTCGAATCGACTTCGCCCTCTTCATGGTTGGCGCGTTGGAGAATGAAGACCTGATCCAGGAGGCACCCGCCATCGTCGGCTGCCAGACCTCGTCAGCCCTGGCAGCCGGGTAGGTAAAACACTTCCAGCCAGACAGACTCAACCCTGTTGAGTCTCGCACCCAACCCTGTTGAGTGGACCCGGTTCAACCGACGGTTTTTCGGTAGACCGCCTCGTAGCCGATCTTCCCGTCCACGCCGCGCAGTTGGAAGCGAATGACGCTCTCTTCCTGTTCGCGGTCCAGTTCCACGCAGAGGAAGCCGCCTTTCACCCGGTGAAAACGGTGGTAGCGCTTGTCCTCGCCCGGTGTGCCTCCGGCGTGGGAATCGCTGGCGGCGCCGACACTGAATTCGTTCATGCCGGTGTCGGGATGAACGGAGTGATACTGCCAGTGGCGATCGCCGCAGACGACGAAGAAATTGTCGGGCGCATGTTCCTGGATCCAGGCGCGGATCTCGTCGCCTTCGTGCTGGAAACCGGCATTCGCGTGATTGTCGTTTTTCTTGTCGCGATCCGGACCGACGAGCGGCGTCGGACTGATCAGCAGTTTCCAGGTGGCGTCGCTCTCGGCCACCGTTCGCTTGAACCATTCTTTCTGTTCGCTTCCCCAGATCGTCTTTTCCGGGCCGTCGGGCATCCGATTCGGCGAGCGAAAATCCCGACCATCGGAAAACCAGATCTGCAGATCCTTTCCCCAGCGATGGGTGCGGTAGCTCATCTCTCCCATGGGCGCCTGTTGATGAAAGATTTCCTGCCCCTCCGCGAAGGTCAGTTCCCCCGACTTCATTCCCGGCCAGCTGTCGTTGGTCAGGGTGTCGTGATCGTCTTTCAGCCAGTAGGTCGAGGTGTGTCTCAGCGTCTCGACCAGGCGCGGCAGGCTGAACATGCGTTCCCAATGGAGGCGCGCGAGCCCGGGCGTCGTCGCCTTCGGCGCATCGTTGTCGTAGTAGACCAGGTCGCCGGTGAGCGTTACGAATTGCGGTTCCAGGGCCAGCATGGACGGATAAATCGGGTGACCGTCGGGGTGATCACGATCCGGGTAACCCTGACAGGTCATCACGCAGAATCGGAAATCGCTCGGGGTGCCCGAATCGGGCGCCGTGAAGAATTCTCCGCGAAAGCTACCGTGAACCGGCGAGCCTCCGGGACCGGTGGTCCGGCTTTCATAGTGGTATTTCGACGCCGGTTTCAAATCGGCGAGTGAAAACTGATGGATGTAATCGGTCGCTTCCGACACCTCCACCCAGGGCGTTTCCACGGCGTCGGAGAGATCGGCTTTCAGGCCATAGCGGAGCCGGATTCGCCCCGGCATTCCCGGACAGGCGCCTTCGATTTCTGCCGGGGGAGTGGTGACTCTTTCGCCTTTCTTGGCTCGGCCCGGAAAGAGCACACCGTCGTGGTTTCGTTCCGCTGCCTTGGTCAATCGAGTCCACACAATGGCCGTCGTGTCCGTCGGCTCGCCCACGCGAACGCCCGTGGCCTGGTGAACGGGCGCGGCGTCATCGGCACGGAGCCGGTGACTGAGCGGAAAACCCAGGGTCGCCGCGGCGACCGTGCTGTCTTTCAGAAAACGGCGTCGCGAGGGGATCGCGGTCGGGCGGGACAGGGGATACTTCATGCGACGAGCCATAGCCGGACCGGCTTCGCCTTGTCAATGCTCTCGATGTCCGGTTTCCCGTCCCTCAAAGCGCGTAGAAGAACGAAGCGTAGGCGGTGGCTTCGAGTTCCTCGATGCGCATGCGGCAGACGCCGGACCCGGTTCCCCAGAGTTCGAGGTAGATGACGGTTCCGGCTTGCTCGTCGATCCCGATGATCACGGAGGCGTGAGACGGGGAACCGGTTTTCTTGCGGTCGGGCAGTTCGGAGAGCGTGTCGGGATCGAGCGGGGGAACGGCGGCGGCGAGATTCGGCTCGGCGGCGAAACGGGCGGCGAGTTCGGCGTGGGCCTTTTCCCGTTCCAGGGCGACGCGCCGCCAGACGATCACCGGAAATCCGTCCCGCAAGGCGCGACCGGCTCGACGGGCGTCGAAGCGGGCGGAATGCGAGAAATCCAGGTCGAGTTCCTCGCCGACGGCTCGATAGAGATCGAGAATGCGGCTGCCGCGGGCACTCCCGGTGTTCTTGAACTCGGCGCCGGCGGCGAGTTCGCCGGGTAGCAATCGCAGTCCGTGGTAATGCGCCACCATGGCCAGGGCGTGGACGCCGCAATAGGGGGTGAAACCCTGATCGAAGATCGGAACGCCGGTGATGACGGGTTCGTCGCGTTCATTGTGCTGAACCCGCTCGGCGAGAAGATCGGCGCGCTCCCGCTTGTCCAGATCGGCGATATCCTCCTCGATCCAGCCGGGTGCCGGTTCGGAAAGTCGGGAGAGGTGAAGGGCGATCGAGTGATGGGGACGGCGGGCGAGGCGGAGCCGGAAATCCTCCCAGGCGTAGTCGGTGTAGGCGACCCGCAAAGGATCCCTGCGACCGGCCACGGACAGCTCGCCGGTTTGGCCGCAGCCGGCTTCGAGACGTTGCCGCAACGCGCGATCCAGTTCCTGCCACCGCGCGTCGAATTCGGCGCGCCGGGCTTCGCCGTTCTCGCGTTGTTCGCGCGTTTTCTCGCCGCCGCTAAGGTAGGGGAAGAAGGTGGCGGCATCGAGATAGGTGATGACGATTTCGCGCACGTCGCACCGGGCTTCACGGCGGGCCATGACGGAATCGGGCACCGCCCCGAAAAGGATCGGCACCCTGGCCATGGAGCGCAGTTCCTCGTCTCCCACGGTGGTGGCGGGTCGCCAGGGTCCGGGGAAATCGCCGGTCTTCCAATGGTCGATGGAGAGAAATGCGGTCGTGAGGTTGGCGTTGAAGACCGGTTGGGAGGGGACGATGGGACCGATGAAGCCACCACCGATGAAAACGTTCGGAATGGCGAGCGCTTCCTGGGGCGGAATTCCAAGTCCGCAACTCATGACCAATGTCCATGCCAGAAGCGGCGTAGTGAGACGTTTCATCGAGTCGAGCCTAACGGAAATCTGAGGATGTTGACAAGGGTGAAACTGGGCAACACGCCTTCCCTTGTTTTCCTCTCAAGAAGGTAGAGGAAGTGTGCGGCAGATTCCCGAGCGGTCGTCGCTTCCCTGACAAGTCTCATGTTCCGCCTCCACCAATCACCGGCATATCTTAAG
>JAGRPB010000180.1 GCA_020439945.1 Verrucomicrobiia bacterium | reverse complement strand
GGCATTGCCGAGGTAGACGAGGCCCGCGATTCCTCTTGAAGGGTTGATATCTTCAAGATCGAGATCCCCGAGGGCGGCTTGGTAAAGGGGACTTTCGTCCAGGAAGAAGTGAGAGTCAGTTTCCTTCTTCACGCACCGTATCACCCAGTCGATCGCCATGAACTGGAATTTTTCTCGTCCGAAATGCGCTTGCGGATTGAGGCGAATCGCGCTCGCGATGTGATCACGCGCACTTTCGGCCTCATTGAGGTAGGCAATCGAGACCGAATCACGGCGCAGCCATGCGTGAATCTCGAAAGTCCCGAGATTGGCCAGATATCGATAGCGATGCTCGCTGACATCGCGGTCCGAAGCCAGGGCTTCGATGCGGGAGAGCTTCTTCTCCATCCAGGCGATTGCCTCATCTCCTCGACCCAGCCGATCGCAGGAAACGCCGGCATCGTCATAAAGATTCAGATCGTCAGGTCGCATTTCCAGTTCCCGGGTAACGCGCTCCAGCCGCATTTCAAAGTAGGCGTCTGGATTTCGTGGAAATCGACCGGTGATGATGGCGACGTATCCGGGTGACTTCGCCGCCTCCTGATCCAGGGTGTCCCGGTCCCAGAGGCAGGCGTGCCCGGTGACTGCCGGAATTCCGGTGCTCGCCAATCCACCCATGAGCCATCTTCGCCGATTCATCCTCCGAGGTTAGGAAATTTTGGAAGTGAGGTAAAGCTTTCGGGCTTGGAATCTGCCGTCGATCAAGAAACACAATCGCCGGTTGTGAAACGTCCGCCTGCGTGTAGGGGTTGCCGTCTCGCAAAACCGAACCTTTTCATGAGAGTCAAAGCGTTTCCCGCCCTCGTTCCCGCTCCCGGCCAGGCCTCGCAGGTGGCCTCGGTGCCCTATGACGTCGTCAACACTGTAGAGGCCCGCGCGCTGGCCGGGGACAACCCGCATTCCTTTCTGCGCGTGTTGCGCGCCGAGATCGAATTTCCCGACGGCACCAATCCCTACAGCGACGAGATCTACGCGCGCTCGAAGGCGAATTTCGAAAAGCTGCAGGCCGAGGGAGCGCTGGTCCGGGAGTCGGAGCCTTGCGTTTACCTTTACCGTCAGCAACTCGGCGATCATTCGCAGACCGGGATCACGCTCGTCTGTCACATCGACGATTACGGCGAGGACATCATCCGGAAGCATGAAAAGACCCGGAAGGTGAAGGAGGATGATCGCACCCGCGTGGTCGACACGCTCAGCGCCAATCCGGGTCCGGTTTTCCTGACCTACAAGGATCAGGAGGCGATCGATGCCTTTGTCGAAAAGTGGAGCGCGGAACACGAACCGCAGGCCGATTTCACCGATGAGACCGGCGTGCGCCACACGGCCTGGCGGGTGACCGAATCGGAAGCCGGTCCCATCCTCGATGGCTTCGCGGCGGTGCCGCTGGGCTACGTGGCCGATGGACACCACCGCAGCGCAAGCGCCTATCGTGTTGGCACACAGCGTCGCGCGGCCAATGCCGATCACGACGGTAGCGAAGGCTACAACTGGTTTCTCGCCGTGCTCTTTCCGGCAAGCCAGCTCAAGATTCTTCCCTACAACCGCGTGGTGAAGGATCTGAACGGTCTTTCAGCCGAAGCATTTCTCGCCAAGGCCGGCGAAGTCTTTGAACTGTCCAGCGCCGGCGACAAGCAACCTTCCGAGCCGGGCGCCGTCTGCGTCTACGTCGACGGCCAGTGGCACACGCTCAAGTGGGGCCAGGTCGATTCCGAGAGCCCGATCGAACGTCTCGACGTCTCGGTGCTCCAGGATCGTCTGCTTACGCCGGTGCTGGGAGTGGGCGATCCGCGCACCGATGAACGCATCGACTTCGTCGGCGGGATCCGCGGAACGGCCGAGTTGGAAAAACGGGTCGATTCCGGGGATTGGGCGGTCGCCTTTTCGATGTATCCAGTGACGGTACAGCAATTGATCGACATCGCTGACGCCGGCGAAATCATGCCGCCGAAATCGACCTGGTTCGAGCCGAAGCTGCGCTCGGGAATGTTTGTCTACACGCTCGACTGAGCCCCGCAGAATTGCTTGAAATTTCGAGGATTTTCAGGGTTTTTGGGTCACTTTCCGGTCCCGTGGGAGCGCGTCCAGAAAGCGGTTGCGGGGTCGTCCCTGTCAGGTAGTATCCTGACCCGCTCGCTCCCGTAACATGACAGGGAATCCCACCGCAGACGCCAACACAGACTCAAAAACCGGTTCCAAACTCGGCACCGGTCTGGTCGTGGGGGCAGTGGTGATCCTCGTCTTGGCGTTCGGTTACTTGGAGAAAGTACCGACCGCGCTCCTGTGGCCGATGCGACTGCTGGTGGTGCTGTCGATCGGATACCTGGTTTTCGCGTTGGCCCAAAAAGTCCGGGCCACGAAGTTCGAGGGGAAGAAGGTCATCTTTTCCCTGATCCTGCTGCTGATGCTCTACGGGACTTTCTACGTGATCTGCCTGGTGTTCGTGAAGTTGATGAGCAAGAAGGACGAGGCCATCACCACGGTCGACGTGACCGAGCTGACCAAGCAGGCTCGCGGAGGGATTCAGGCGATGTTGGATGGCGAAAGCCCGGTCCAATATGACCGCGAGGTGGGTTGGGTGCATCGTCCCGGCTATGCGTGGGATGGCCACTCGATCAGCGAGCAGGGCCTGCGCGGCACTCGCCTCTATCCCGTGCAGGCCCGGGATCCGGAAAAGCGGATTCTCTGCATCGGCGATTCTTTCACCTTCGGCTACGAGGTCGGAGACACCGAGTCATTTCCCTATCACGGCGAGCAACTGGTGCCCGGCAGCGAGTGGATCAATCTGGGCATCTGCGGTAGCGGCCTGACCCAGAGCTACGAGCAGTATCTGAAGAACGGTCGCAAGTGGGGCGGCAAGTACGTGGTCATCGCGTTCATGACCAACAACGTCAAGCGGACCGTCAACAGTTTCCGGGCCCTGGTTGAACCGAAGGGGGCGATGACGCCGCTGACCAAGCCCTTCGCGAAGATCGTCGACGGGCAATTCTCGGTGGAGCCGAATCCCTTCCAGGAGCAGGCTCGCTACGAGAAATTGCTCGCGAATCCCGAGGAGGAACTCGCCTACCTTTACGACCTCGACTATTACACCTGGAGCAACCAGGAGCGCGTCACCAATCCCGTGTTAAGGACCCTCGGCTATGTCTGGGAACGTCGAAACGGAGACCACAATCTCGACCTGCTGCTGGGCCGGGCCAAGGATGGTTTCGGGCCCTTCCGTCCTGGTGGCGATCCGTATGGCAGCGCGCTGTGGCATCCGAAAAGCCCCGGTTTCCAGGCCAACGTCAAAGTCTTCGATCGTTATTACGCCGACGTGATCGCCGACGGTCGCGAACCGCTCATCGTGATTCTCCCCAGCGGGGCTGATGTCGAGAAACGCGCCAAGGGCGACCCGCCCAAGCACCGGGCGCTTCTGGATCACTTCGACGAGAAAGGTTACCGCTACTTCGATTTCCTCGATGTCCTCGAACGGGAATACGGCGACAAGCTGGATCCCAAGGACCTTTACGTCAAAACGCACTTCAACGGGAAGTCCAACCAGCTCATTGCCGAGGAAATCGTCAAGATGCTTTCCTTGAAGTAAGTAGGACCCACCCGGACCCCTTTTCGATCATGGCCTCTATCCTCGGACTTTCCGCGTACTACCACGACAGCGCCGCCGCGCTGGTCAAAGACGGCGACACTGTGGCCGCCGCCCAGGAAGAGCGATTCACGCGCATCAAGCACGACTACCACTTTCCGGAAAACGCGGCCCGCTATTGCCTCGAGGAGGCCGGTATCGCGATCGAGAATCTCGACTACGTGGCTTTCTATGATAAGCCGCTGCAGAAATTCGATCGTCTCATCGAAACCTACCTCGCCTACGCGCCTCACGGCCTGAAGAGCTTCATGATGGCGATGCCGCTCTGGCTGAAAACCAAGTTGCACCTGCCGCGCGAGATCCGGAAATCGCTCGAAGGTCGCTACAAGAAGCGGGTGGTTTTCACCGGACACCACGAAAGCCACGCGGCGAGCGCCTACTTTCCGAGTCACTTCGACAAGGCGGCAATTCTCACCGTCGATGGGGTTGGCGAGTGGGACACGGCATCGATCGGAATCGGTGAAGGCAACAAGATCAAGATCCTCAAGACGATGCATTTTCCGCATTCGCTGGGATTGCTCTACAGCGCCTTCACCTACTTCTGCGGCTTCCGCGTGAACAGCGGTGAGTACAAGCTGATGGGTCTCGCGCCCTACGGAGAGCCTAAGTACGTCGATCTCATCCTCGACAAGCTCATCGACCTGAAGGAAGACGGCTCGTTGGTGATGGACCAGAGCTACTTCGACTACAGCGCCGGTCTGCGAATGACCAATGCCAAGTTCGCGGAACTTTTCGGTGGCAAGGAGCGGAGCCCGGAGTCGCCCATTACCCAGCGAGAGATGGACCTGGCGGCGTCGATCCAGGTCGTCACGGAGAAAGCCGTGCTGAACATGGCGCGGTATGCGCGTGAGTTGACCGGCTGCGAAAATCTCTGCATGGCCGGCGGCGTGGCGCTCAATTGCGTCGCCAACGGGAAGCTGCTGCGTTCGGGCATTTTCAACGACCTCTTTGTGCAACCTGCCGCGGGTGACGCGGGCGGGGCTCTCGGTGCGGCACTTTTCGTGCACTACCAGTTGCTCGACAACGAACGCGAGGCCGATCCCGGCGACTCCTGCAAGGGCTCGCTGCTGGGGCCGCAATTCAGCAACGATCAGGTCCGAGCGGAACTCGACGCCGCCGGTGCGAAATATGAGTTCGTCGAGGACGAGGCCACTTTGCTCGAAACCGTGGCTGCGGAAGCCGCCAGCGAGAAGGTCATCGGCTGGTTTGCCGGTCGCATGGAATTCGGGCCCCGCGCCCTGGGCTGCCGCAGCATCATCGGCGATCCGCGCAGCCCGGCGATGCAGACCCAGATGAATCTCCGCATCAAGTTCCGCGAATCCTTCCGCCCGTTTGCGCCCGTGGTCCTGCGCGAGGAAGTGGCCGACTACTTCGATCACGACGGCGACAGCCCCTACATGCTGATCGTGGCCGACGTGAAGAAAGAACTGCAACGGGAACTCAGCGACGAGGAAAAAACGGCGATGAAGGATCCCGACCTGCGCAAGCGGGTCAACGTGCCGCGTTCCACGCTACCCGCGATTACCCACGTCGACATGTCGGCTCGCATCCAGACCATCGACGAACGTCGTCACGGCCGCTTCTACCGGTTGATGAAGGAGTTCAAGAAACAGACCGGCTGCGGGGTGATGATCAACACCAGCTTCAACATTCGTGGAGAGCCCATCGTCTGCACGCCGAACGACGCATTCCGCTGTCTCCAGGCTACCGACATGGACGTGCTGGTGGTGGAAAATTTCGTCCTCCGCAAGGCCGACCAGACTCCGCTCACCGAAGCCGAAAAAGCAAAATACGTGGAAAGCTTCGCCTTGGATTGAGAAAACCTCCTTCTCCTTCCTCCTCTATCCTCTCTCCCGACGAAAAATGATCAATCCCTTCAAAGAGATCAACTGGAAGCCCGATCGGGCCGAACTGAAAAAGTTCGCCGTCAGTCTCATCATCGGCTTCCCCATTATCGCCGTCGTTTTCTTCCTCGTTCGCTGGCTGAAAGCCGACGACGGTATGCCGGACCCGAAAGGTTTTCTGCTCCTCGGTGGCATCGGCGCCGGCGTGGGAGTGATCTGCTGGCTCATCCCGCCGGTGGCCCGGATTCTTCACCCTGTCTGGTATGGGCTAGCGGCCTGCATCGGGATCGTGATGGCGAATCTGCTTTTCGGCATCCTGTTTTATGGCATTTTCACTCCACTGGGCCTGATTATGCGTCTCGGGGGACGCGATCCACTGAACTTGAAAACCGACCAGAACGCGTCAAGCTACTGGCAGGATGCTCCCGAAGCACCATCCGCGACTCAGTACTTCAAACAGTTCTGATACCCGCCCATCAACCGACCTCCCACCCAATCCGACCATGTCCGAATCCGGCAACGAATTTGAAAAGGCCTCTCAAGGCGAACAGGGAAACCTCTTTTCCGAGTTTCTCGGCTTCCTGAAGCAGAACCGGAAATTCTGGCTCCTGCCGCTCATCCTGGTGATGCTCGCGTTGGCCGCGCTCCTGGTGCTTTCCTCGACCGCAGCGGCGCCGTTCATCTACACCTTGTTCTGATTTCCGCCTCGGAGATCAGCGGCTGCCCGGGCATGGTTCAGGCGACCATGTCCGGGAGTAGCGTTTCAGTGGGCCGCGAGCCAGTTCTCACCGGTTCCTGATTCGACGACTACCGGCACCTTCAACGGCAGGGCGTCGCGCATGCCTTTCTCGACGAGCGGGATCACCGTATCCTGTTCATCGCGGTGCAGGTCGAACACGAGTTCGTCGTGCACCTGCAGAATCATGCGGCTACGGTAGCCGCCATCGCGGAGCGCCCCGTCGATGGTGACCATCGCGATCTTGATCATGTCGGCCGCGGTTCCCTGGATCGGTGTGTTGATTGCCGTTCGCTCCGCCGCGCCGCGCACGGTGGCGTTCCGGCTGTTGATGTCGCGCAAGTAGCGACGTCGACCGGTTACGGTTTCGACGTAGCCGTTCTTTTGCGCGAATTCGACCGTCGACTCCATGTATTCCTTCACCTTCGGATACTGACGCCAGTACTCCTCGATGATGTCTCCCGCCTCGCTTCGGGAAATCGTGCCCAGTCGCTGCGACAGGCCGAAGGCGGAAATGCCGTAGATGATGCCGAAATTTACCATCTTGGCTGTGCGTCGCATGTCCGGTTCGACCTCATTCAGATCGAGCCCGTAAACTCGCGCCGCCGTGATGGTGTGAATGTCGTGCCCGGCTTCGAAGGCCTCCATCATGCCCGGGTCGCCGCTCAGCGAAGCCATCACGCGCAACTCGATCTGCGAGTAGTCGGCGGAAAACAGCACGTAGTCGGCATCGCGCGGCACGAAGGCCTTGCGGATCTCGCGACCTTGCGCAGTCCGGATGGGAATGTTCTGAAGGTTGGGATTGTTCGACGCCAGCCGACCCGTCGCCGTCATCAGCTGGTGGAATGTCGTGTGAACCCGTCCGGTCCGCTCGAATATCGCTTCTGGCAGCGTGTCCACATAGGTGCCCTTTAGCTTCGCCGCCTCGCGAAACGCCAGCAGATCCGCCACGATCTCGTGGGAGACCGCCAACTGCGTCAGCGTCTGCTCGTCGGTCTTGTATTGGCCCGTCTTCGTTTTCTTCGGCTTCTCGACCAGATTGAGTCGATCGAAAAGGACCTCGCCCACCTGCTTCGGTGAGTTGAGATTGAATTCCGTTCCCGCCGCCGCGTAGACCTTCGCTTCCAGTGTCGCCATGTTGGCCGCGAGGCTGTCGCCGATTTCTTTCAGCGCGCCGGTATCGATGCGAACGCCTTCGCCTTCCATTCGCACCAATACCGGCAGCAGCGGCGACTCGATGTCGAAGAAAACCTTTTCCTGTCCCGCGTCCTTCAACTTGTCCCGCAGGATTCCGGCCAGTTGCCAGGTCACGTCCGCGTCCTCGGCCGCGTAGCGCGCCACCTTTTCGGGATCGGGTCCGGAATCCTCCGCCGGCTCGTCGAACATCGTCAGCTGACCGGTTTTTTCCGTCGGTTTCCCGAAGGCCTCATCGTAGCTGATCGGCGTGTATCCGAGATAAGTCTCCGAGAGATAGTCCATTCGATGCCGCTGATCCGGCTCGATCAACGTGTGGGCCAACATCGTATCGAATAGCGTTCCGCCGACCCGAACTCCCTGCCAGTAGAGAACGCTAACGTCAAACTTGAGATTGTGCCCGATCTTCTCGATTGATTCGCTCTCCAGGACCGGTCGAAATTCTCTCAACACCGCTTCCGCCTCACCGGGTTCTTTGGGTATCTCCGCGTAAAACCCCGCGTCCTTTTCCCAGGAAAACGCGATACCCAGCAACCGGGTCGTCTTTTCATCCAAGCCGTCCGTTTCCACATCGAAACAAAACGCCTCGAGCCCCGAGAGTTGCTCGATCAACTTCGCTCGCCCTTTCGTATCGCCGACCTGAATCCGCTGATAGTTTTTCTCGACGTCCTCGATCGTTTTCAGCTCCGCCACCAACTCGCCACCCTCCGTTTTCGCCGTGCTATGACCGCGGCCCGCGGCAAAGTCGTCGCCGAAAATCCGTTTGCCGATCGCGTTGAATTCGAACTCCACAAACAAGCTCCGTAACGCTTCGTCATCGCGCTTTTCACCGATCGAGAGCTGGTGGAAGTCGACGTCCACCGGCGCATCCAGGATGATTTCCGCGAGTTTCCGCGAGAGCTTCGCCTGCTCGGCGTTCGCTTCCACATTCTCCTTCTGCTTGCCCTTCAGCTCGTTCGTGTGAGCCAGCAGATTCTCCACGCTGCCGAATTGGGAAATCAGCTTCTTCGCCGTTTTTTCCCCGATCCCCGGCACGCCCGGAATGTTGTCCGAGGCGTCGCCCCACAGGCCGAGGATGTCGATCACCTGTTCCGGCGACTCCACCTGCCACTGTTCGCGAATTTTTGCCAGGTCGAGAATCTCTGCCTCACTTCCCTGTCGGCCCGGCTTGTAAATCACCGTGCGCTCGCTCACCAACTGCGCGAAATCCTTGTCCGGCGTCACCATGAACGTCGTGTATCCGCCCTCTGCCTCCGCCCGCTTCGCCAGCGTGCCGATGATGTCGTCGGCTTCGAATCCCGGGCATTCCAGCACCGGGATGTCGAAGGCTTTGATCAATCGCTTCACCGCTGGAATGGCGCGGCCGATGTCTTCCGGCATCTCTTCGCGCTGGGCTTTGTAGTCGGGAAAAAGCTGGTGCCGCGGCGTCGGTTCGGCCGTGTCGAAGGCCACCGCGATGTGGGTCGGCTTCTGCTTTTCCAGCAAGTCCAGCAGCGTGTTGGTGAATCCGAAGATCGCCGACGTGTTGATCCCGGTGGATGAAAAGATCGGGCTGCGAATCAGGGCAAAGTGAGCCCGGTAGATCAACGCCATTCCATCGAGCAGGAAGAGGCGATGATCGGAGGAAGTCTGATCGTGTTCGTCGGCCATGATCGCCAGCCTAGCGCGGCCAGGTCGCGGGAACAATCGAAACGGCGTTGATCCATCAACCGCGCTTCTCCGCCATCAATGCCTCGATCTCGTCGCCGTCGATGGGGATGTCGGCCATCAGGTCGAGGTTGCCGCCTGCCTTGACCACGATGTCGTTTTCGAGGCGGATGCCGAAGCCTTCGTCGCGCAGGTAGATGCCGGGTTCGACGGTGACAACCATGCCTTCGACAAATTCGGCCTCCGGAGCCGTCACGTCGTGGACATCGATCCCGAGACTGTGAGAGACGCCGTGCATGAACCATTTGCGGTAGCCGCGTTTTTCCTCGGGCAGGTCCTCGTTTTCCCGTTCCTTGGCCACCTCGCCGGCATCGAGCAAATCGAGACCGATCAGTTCATCCTCGACCAGTCGCGCCACCTGCTTCGCGTAGACTTCGCGAATCTTGACGCCGGGCCGGATCAGATCGTCGATGCAGGCCCGGACGACGCGGTGCACCGCATCATAGACCGCCCGCTGACGTTTGGTATACCGGCCATTCACTGGCACGGTTCGGGTCAGGTCGCCTTTGTAGTTGGCGTATTCGGCCCCCACATCCATCAGGACCAGATCGCCGTCCCGGCACTCCTTGTCATTGTCGAGATAGTGCAACACGCAGTTGTTCGCGCCGGAGGCGATGATCGGTTCGTAGGCGAAGGCGCGCGATCCCTGGCGGACGAATTCGTGGATCAATTCGGCCTCGATTTCGTACTCCATCACCCCAGGGCGGATGACATCCAGCGAACGTCGAAACCCATCACGGGTGATCTCGCAGGCGCGTCGAAGCTGGGCAATCTCGATTTCCGATTTCACCATTCGGAGTCGCGTCAGAATGGGAGCGAGACGCTCGCAGCGGAGTTGCGGATAGCGTTCCTGGACCTGGTCGCGAAACCGGTCATCGGGCGTCACCGCGGTCGAGATCGAGCGGGCGTGCTCGTTGTAGTTCAGAAAGACCTGCTTCGTCTTTGGCATCACCCGTCGGATGGTCGGTTGGAAACGATCGTTCCACTGCACATTGGCGATTCCCGAGACTTCCGCCGCGGCTTCCTGGGTCAGTTTCTGACCTTCCCAGATGGCAATCAATTCGGAGGTTTCCCTAACGAAAAGCATTTCCCGCTGCGCGGGATCGGGAGCGTCCGGCCAGAGAATCAGGGTGGACTCCTCCTGATCGACTCCGGTGAGATAGAAAAGGTCGCTGTTCTGGATGAAGCGCAGGTAGCCATCGGCGCAGAGCCACGGGATGTCGGCCGAATGCACGACCGCGATGCTGTCGGCGGGAAGTTCGGCGGCCAGACGTCGACGGTTTTCGACGAAGAGTTGCGGATCGATGGGGGCGTATCTCATGCGGAAAAAACGGGTGACGAATCCGCGCGACCCTAGGCCGATTTCCCCGCCAACGCACGAATTTTGCGCCGTGATTCAACCCTGTTGAGTCCAGGACCCAACAGGGTTGAATGAGAGAAATTTCGTCACTGCCGACCGTTCAGCCCAGCGCGGCGAAGGTCTTGTCGAGAAGGGCCTTGGTCTTCTTGATGCCGTCGATCTCAGGGATCTGGCTGCCCTCGTATTCGACGCCGACGTGGCCTTTGTAGCCTGAATCGGCGACGATTTTCATCATGCGGAGGAAGTCGGTATGGACTTCTTCGCCCTGGTCGTTGAAGTCGTGAGCCTTGGCGCTCACGCCCT
>JAGRPB010000179.1 GCA_020439945.1 Verrucomicrobiia bacterium | reverse complement strand
GGGTGACAACGTATACACGACAGCGACCGGGAGCGATGCCAACGACGGACTTTCCGCGGCGACTCCGATGGCGACCCTCGGCGCGCTGCTGGCGGCTTACGATTTGAAGCCGGGAGACCGCGTTTTCATCGATGTGGGCAGCTACACCACCACCGCAACCATCCTGATCGATTCCCAGGATGCCGGGGTGGAAATCATCGGCGCCGGCGAAACGCTGACCTCGCTGATCTATACCTCGACCGCCGAAGCCATTCGCATCCTCGATGCGCCCGGCATTTCCCTGACTGGTTTCACGCTGGATGCCGCTTCGGCTTCGATTGGCGTTTCCGTCGAAGGCGGTTCCACCGGCTTTTCCGCCGACGCGATCACCATCAACACGCCCAATATCGGAATCGCGATCGGCGTGACCGCCACCGGAGCGACTGTCAACGACACCGAGATCAACGGCGCGGGTCGCGGGATTGATTCGCTGACCGCGGAAGTGACGATCACCGGAAACACCATCGATCTCCCCGGCACTCCGGGCAATCGCTACGGCGGGATTGTGGTCGAGGACCCGAGCGGTAGCGGCGCGTTGATCGAGAACAACACCGTAAGCGGATACGGTCCGCAGAACGGCGTGTTCACCTTCATCGACTTCGGCATCTACATCAACGCCGCCGACTATTCGGTTCTCAACAATATCGCCAACCAGAACAGCGTCGGCTTCTGGCTTGCGGGTGGCGGCTCTTCCTCGGGGAACCAGGCCACCTTCAATGATTCCTTTGGTTTCCACCTTGCCGGGAGCGGAACTCACGACAACAACACCGCCAACAACAACGACATCGGGTTCCGTACCGGGGCCGATTTCACGGGCACGCTCTCGAATTCCTTCGCCGAGGACAATGGCACCGCCGGGATCCTCGTAGCGGGCGGCAACGTGGTCGGAAACACCATCACGGCTACGGCTTCGAATGGCGCGGACGGGATCCGGATCGAGTTCGAGCGGGATCGTCCGAATTTCTCCGCCGCCGCGACGCCTTCGGTCGTTAGCGGAAACACGATCAGCGACCAGTTCATCGGCATCGCCGTCCGCCACGGCTGGGTGGTGCGGAATTTCACCTTCATCGGAGAGGCTGAAGTCGCCAATGATGACGGGTCATCGCTGATCCTCGGAAACGTTGTCTTCGACAGCCTCGACACCGGCATTCTCATCGATGGCCTGGACTACGACATCGACTTCCAGCACAACACCGTGGTCGAGTCAGGCATCGACGCCGTGTCGATCATCGAGTCGACCCAGAACATCACCCTCGAGAACAACATTTTCGTCACCGATGGCGCGGGATTCGCCGCCCTGCGGGTGGCTCCGACCGCCCAGAGGGGGTTCAGTGCTGATTGGAACGTCTATCACGCCACCGGAAGTGCCGATCACATTCACTGGCAGGCCGCGTTCAACGACCGGGCGCTCTGGTGGCTCGAAACCGGGTTCGACGCCCACTCGCAATTCGTCGATCCGCAGTTCACCGACGCGCCCAACGACGACTACACGCTCCTGGTCACCTCGCCCGCTCGCGGGATGGCGGATCCGGATTCCAGTCGCGTCAACATCGGCGCCTTCGACGACGCGCTCGCCCTCGACACCTATCGAATTGTCGGACCGTTCGCGGGGCAGAAACTGCTCGGCGGTCAGTCGATCGAACTCACCTGGCAGACCCGTTCCGCCACCTCCGGCACGGTGATGGTCGAATACTCGATCGATGGCGGCTCGAACTGGATCACCATCATCGGGAGCACCGCCGATGATGGCAGCTATACCCTGACCCTTCCCACGCCGGGTGCCCCCGTGCTCGATGCGCGCCTCAGGATTTCGGATACCGGCAACGCCGCGTTGCTGGATGTCGTTTCGTTCTCGATGGGCATTCCCACCACGACATTCTTCGTTGATCCAAGTGGGACTCCGGGGAACACGGGAACCACCGCGGGCGACCCGTTGCCGTCCCTGGCCGCGGTGCTCCACGCCCACGATCTCCCGTCCGGCGGCAGCGTCCAGCTCGGAATCGGGACCTATGAAACCTTTGTGCCCCTGTCACTGCCGGACCAGATCACCATCTCCGGCGACGCGGTGCTGGATCGGAACAACATCAACCTGGGCGGGGAATTGTTCGTGGTCCCAACGATCGCGACCTTGATTGATCTCGAATTGGCCAACGCTTGGCTGGCGATCGATGTGCCCGCGCTGGCCACGCTCGCGGATGTCACGATTCGCGACAGCATCCTGGGACTGCGGGTCACTGGCGAAGCCGATGCCACGGGCGTTCTGTTCCAGGACAATGTCACCGCGATCGAACTCTCCGGTTCGCTTCTTCTGGATCAATCGAATCTGATCGACAACGATCTCGGCATCGATTTGACCGGGACCGCGGTCCTGATCGATACCGACGTCACCGGTGGCATCACCGGCGCCCGTATCGAAGGCGGCGAACTGCGAGGAGGGACGTTCTCGGGACAAAGCAGCCGCGGACTCCTGATCGAGGGAGCAGATTCCACCCTCGTTGCCGGGGTCCGGATCGAGAATGCGCCGATTGGAATCGAGTTCCTGGCCAGCGACGGAACCCATCGAATTCAAAACGGTATCTTCTCTGGAAACCTGATCGGCGTTCAGGCGAACGGAGCTCTCGACGATGGGGGGGCGCTGCTGCTGCTGAACAACACCTTCCACGGTGTCGGCGTCACCCATCTTCAATTGATCAATTCGATCAACGTGCGCGTGATCAACCACATTTTCGCCGGTTCCGGATCGACGGCGATCGAGGCGGACACGGCTTCCGCAGAGGGTTTCGTGTCCGACCATACCCTCTTTGATCCCGCACTGAACAGGGTTGCCTTGTGGCAGGGGAATACCTTCGCCGATCTGGTCGCCTGGCAGGTCGGCACCGGGCTCGATCCTCACGCACTTTCCGGCGATCCTCTTTTCGTGAACGCTGGCGCCGGAGATTTCCACCTCACCGTCGCTTCTCCGGGAGTCGATGCCGGCGATCCCTTCCTCCAGGTCGGGGCGGAACCCTCGCCAAACGGCGGTCGCTCCAATCTGGGCGCGTATGGCCTCACCGTAGAAGCGGCGACCAGTCCGATCGCCAGCCTGACCGTGACTTCACCGAGCGGAAATGCGCGGATCGAGCGTGGCAGCGTGGCTCAGATCGAGTGGGCATCCAATGGATTCGGAGCGATCACCGCGGCGGAGAACTATCGGGATGCGATCCTGGCGTTGTCACCATCGATCTACCTCAATCTGGATGGAAGCGTGAACGGCCTGACGACGGACTACAGCCTGATCGGCAGTGATTTCGCCGGAGCGCTTCAGAACGGAGTGCTGGTCGGAGTGCCGGGGGCCTTCAATCAGAGCGGCGGCGGAAGTTTCGACGGCATCGATGACCAGGTGCTCCTGCCGAATGCCAGCCCGCTCCTGAGTGGCGGAGAGTTTTCCATCAGTGTCTGGTTCTTTGCCGAAACCGGGATTGAGAACGATGCGGAACTTCTCGGCATGCATCGCAGCGGTCTTCTCAACGGATTCGTCGTCTACCACGACAATGGCGAGATTCGCTTCCGTCTCGTTCAGGGCGGCACTTCGGAGGTAGCGGCGGCCATCACGTTGGACACTTGGAATCACCTGACCCTGACGTATCAGGAAAACAGTGAGCAGACGCTTTACCTGAATGGTGTCGAAGTCGACTCGACCGTTCCGGGCCAGATCTGGGTGCCTGAGACCTACAATCTCCTCAACCTCGGTGGCGGCGCCGCAGGCTGGGAGTCCTGGAAGGGCGGGATCGACGAGTTCGCCATGTTCGACCGGGCCTTGAGTGCTGCCGAGGTGTCTGCGCTCTACGGATCGCCCGTTGACGTGCCCGGCTCCGAGGACGTCTCGATCAGGGTGAATGGCCAACTGATCGCCGCCGCCCTGCAGGACGATGGCTCCTATGCCTGGAACGTTCCCGGGTCTTTCCCCGAGGGGCCGGCAACGCTGACTCTCGAAGCGAATGGAGTCACGGGCGTTTCTCAGACTTTCCTGATCGTGCCGGCCGGAAACCATTACTATATCAACGACGATGCGGTGAATTCCGGGGACCTCACCACGGCCGTTGGCAGCGATCTGAATTCCGGGAAATCGGTGAACGCACCGATGAGAAACCTGAGTGAACTGCTCCGGCTCTACGACCTCGGCCCGGGGGATGTGATTCACGTCGATGTGGGCACCTACTCAATCACCAGCGCCATCGAAATCGGCTTGCTCGACGCGGGAGTATCGATCATCGGCCCCGAATCTTCGGTCGGAACCGCCCTGTTCGATCGCGGGAATCGGGATCCGGGAACGATGGCTTTCCACATCGTGGGAACGTCGGGAATCACGATCGAGAACCTTTCCATCACCGGCGCCGACCTGGGAATTCTCGTTGAAGGCTCGACCGGTTTCACCTTGCGCAACAGCCTCGTGTTTGAAAATGCCTCGGGCGGACTTTCGGTGGACTCCGGATCGGCGGACACATTGATTGAAAACAACGAGTTTTACGGTGTCGGCTCAAACGGGGTCGACGAAACCATCGATCAGGACGTCCAAATCGATGTTCGCGGTTCGGGAATCACGGTTACGGGGAATACGGTGTACCAAACCGGATCCGCCGAGTTCGGTGTGTTCTCGAATGACAAGGGGATCTATGTCCGGGCGGATGATGCCGTTCTGGTGACGGGGAACACGGTGTTCAATCTGGATGTCGGCTTTGATCTTGGCTCCGACGGCGGTGAGGTCAGTGGGAATGTGGCCCGCGACAACAACCATGGATTCCAGATCAGCAACGGGACCTTTATCTTCCAAGGCGCCGCCTACACGCAGGTCTTCGGAAACCTGGCGGATGACAATCTCGGCGATGGTTTCCTGGTTAGTGGTGTCGTGGAGATCTACGACAATCTGGCGCGAGAAAATGACATCGGGTTCAATACCACCGGCACAGGCAATCCCGAGGTGAAACTGGGTGTGTCCGACTCCAGGGGAGGAAACGTGGCTGCGCTGAACCGGGTGGGCATTCTCGCCAGAACCGGGGACATTCTCAACAACGTCACCTACGGCAATACGGAGAACGGGATCACCATTGGTGGATTGGCGGCGGTCTACATCGCCGGAAACCGGGCTTACTCGAATGGGAATTTCGGCATCGGGGTATCCGGCACGGGTGTCAATTCCCAGATGTTTGCCACTCAGGTGGAGAACAACCTGGTTTACGACAACGGGAATGGTGGGATTTCTTACAACGTCAGCGGGAGCTTCAGCAATCAGGTTGTCCGCAACAACACGGTGGTTCAAGACACCGGTGTCGGCATTCTTATCAACAATGCGGCCAGCGGTTTCACCTTGACCAACAACCTGGTCACAATCGCCGCGGGCGATGGGATCGAGTTCGCCGACGGAGTGGGGGCCAACTGGGTCTCGGATTTCAATCTCGTTCATGTCCAATCCGGTTCGGCTCGGTTCGGAACGGTGAACGGGTTGATCCAGACGGATTTGTCCGCCTGGCAGACGGCGACCGGCACTGACGCCAATTCTGTGGTTGGTGATCCGATCTTTGTCGACCCTGACGGTGCCGACAATATCCTCGGCTACGATTTCAATTCGGACACTGACGGGGGCGCAGACGACAATTTCCAGCTGACGGCCGGTTCTCCGGCCATCGATGCCGGGGAGTCGGTGGATGCTCCAACGGTGGACATCGACGGACTCGAACGTCGGGACGATCCGGGCGCTCCGAATGCGGGAACAGCGACTTACTACCTCTCGAATCCGGCGAGCGGCTCCGTGTTTGATTCGGCCCTCGGTGGCACCGCCCTGAATCTGAATGGCCAGAACATCGCCCAATCCGTGGCCCTGCCGTTCGCCTTCTCCTACTTCGGAATCGCATACACTTCCGTGTTTGTGTCCTCGAACGGACTTCTTCAATTTGACGGAGCTACCAACAACGCCAACTCCAATGGCAATTCTTCCGCGAATCTGCACAACTACCTGCGTATCGCCGCTCTCTGGGACAATCTGAGGACGGATCAAACCGGCGACGATGTGTTCATGGAAGTCTTCGCCGATCGGGTGGTCTTCCGCTGGGATGCGTCGAATCCCGCCGACGGCAATTCGGATGTCCAATTCGCGGTGACGCTCTACACCACGGGCGACATTCGCTTCGACTACGGTTCCGGGAATGCCAACCTGACGCCGACAGCGGGTATTTCGGACGGCACTTCCACAGAAGTGAGACACACTCTGCTCACTGATGCCGATGGTCTCATCGATCTTGGAAACCATCAATCGACTCTCTTCACATGGGGGCCGGGATACACCGACATCGGCGCCCATGAGTTTGGCGGATCGAGCAACGACACCACGCCACCGTCCATCGTCTCGGTGACTCCCGGTCCGGTGGCGTCCGGAGGCATCGTTTACGGCGATACCCTCACCGAGATCGCGATCAACTTCAGCGAAGCGCTCCTTACCATCGATGCCATCGCTCCGGGCAGCTACGAACTGGTCGAAGCCGGACTCAACGAGACTTTCGGCGATCTCGATGATGTGTTTGTGACCTTGACCGCCACTTGGCTGCCGGGTCTCAACCGCGTCCTGCTCGATCTGGGCGGGCCGCTCGCTGGCGGAAATTATCGCTTCACCCTATTCGGCGACGACGGCATGCACGATCTTTCGGGTCTCAGCCTCGACGGCGACGGAGATACCTTTGCCGGTGGCAACTATGTGCGATTCTTCTCGGTCCAACCCATCGTTCCACCGACATTCAGCGGCGACGTTTCCGGGGCTGGCAGTGAGGATGGCGGTCCTGTCACGGGCACGCTCAGCGCGACTGACGTTTTCAATACGCCGGTGGCTGACTTCTCGATCGACACCCAGGCGACCAATGGCGTTGCCACCATCGATCAGAATACCGGCGAGTGGACTTACACCCCGAACTCCAATTTCTATGGCACGGACAGCTTCACCGTTTCCAGTATCGACGGCAGTAGCAACGAAGGCTTCCAAATCGTCACGGTAACGATCGCCGGCGTGGACGATCCGACCCTCTTCGGCGGGGATACGTCGGGCACGGGAGTCGAGGACGGCAGCGCGATCTCAGGCATTCTCACCGCGAGCGATCCGGCGGAAGGCATGAGTGCGCCGAACTTCACCATCACCTCGGGTCCGGCGAATGGCGTTGCGCTCGTCGATCCGAACACGGGCCTCTGGAGCTATCTCCCGAACGCTGAATTCTTCGGTTCAGATGCCTTCACGCTCACCGTCACCGACGACGCCGGTAATACCGCCGACCAGATCATTTCCCTGACGATCGATCCCAGCGACGATCCTGCGTCCTTCGGTGGTGACCTTTCCGGCAGCGGCAATGAGGATGGGGGAGCCGTCACGGGAACGCTGACGGCTACGGACGTCGATGGTCTGAATACCCCGAATTTCACCGTTTCCACCGCCGCCACCAACGGGGTCGCGACCATCGATTCGGTGACCGGGGAATGGACCTACACGCCGAATGACGACTTCTTTGGCATGGACAGCTTCGAAGTTACCATCACGGACGATTTCGCGAACGATGCGACCCAGGTCATCGAGATCACGATCGAGTCGGCGAACGATCAGCCGACTTTCACGCTCCCGGCAAGCGTCGCCTCGATCACCACGGATGGACCGCAGTCGGTGGCGGGATTCGTCACCGATATCAGCCCGGGCAATGCCGACGATGCCGGCCAGACGCTCGTTTTCCTCATCATTTCGAACGACAATCCCGACCTGTTCTCGCAGCTGCCAGGGATCGATCCGAATGGCACGCTCACCTATACCGCGGCGCTCGGGGCGAGCGGCGTCGCCAATATCCAGGTCCAACTGCTCGACGATGGCGGCACCGCCAACGGGGGGATCAATGCCTCGGTGATCCAGACCTTCCAAATCGTCATCAATTCGCCGGTTGTCGGCGCGGATACCGGAGCGTTCATCGACAGCAACGGAAACCTGCTCATCATCGAGGGTGACGAAGGGAATTCCAACCTGACCATCAAGCGGGTCAACGTTTCCGGAACCGACTATCTTTCCGTCTCGGAACGGCGCGGCACGGTGACTTCCAACATCTCGGGCGCCATCCAGGTCAATGCGCGTGAGGTTCGCTTCGAGATGACGTCCTTCACCGGGGATCTCGTCATCAGCCTACTCGCAGGGGATGACCGGGTGACCTTGCTCGGCGATCTCGGGATTCTCCCGGGTGGGATCAGGATCGATGGCGGCGATGGATTCGACCTTGTCACCCTGCGGGGAAGTGTCGAACTGGCGGCCGATTCCGATGCGGTCATTGAATCCGAGCGCATCGTGGGCACCCGAAACGCCAGCATCACGACCAGCGGCACCGGATCGATCACGATCGACGCCACCAATGCCGCGACCGACAAGCGCTACGACGCGGTCAATCTGGCGACCACGACGCTGATGGCAACGGGTAGCGGCGACATCACCATCCAGGGCGTCAGTGGGGATCGCGGCAACGGAAATGACGGAGTAAGATTGGTTCGCTCCACCCTTTCCGTCGATACCGGCGACCTGCGAATTGAAGGGACATCCGCCGCGGGTTCGAATTCGGCGGGAATTGGAGTGTTGGTGAACCGGACGTCGATTCTGCAGACGGGCACGGGTGGGGGAAGCATTCTCATCGACGGTGAGTCCTTCGGCTCGGGGGCCCGTGCGAGAGGGCTCATCATTACCGGCCGCACAGAAATCGGCGCCCTGGGAGGCGGCACGATCACGCTGGAGGGAACGGCCGCGGCGGGCCGGAGCGGGAACTCGGGATTGACCATCACCAGCGTCAGCCAGGTTCACACCGAGGACGGAATCATTTCGATCACGGGAATTGGCGGGGATGGTGGCAGCGGGAATAGCGGCGTCACCGTGGCCAGTCGAACCGGAATCACGTCCGATAGCGGCAATATCCTGATCGAGGGCACCAGCGGCGATGGCACGGCGGGCAACATCGGCGTTAACATCGTGAGCCGGGTCACCGTTCAAACACTCGGATCGGGCGTGATCTCCCTCGTGGGAACCGGAACCGGAACGACCGGCGCGGTCGGCGTCCGGGTGGCCGGGAGAAGCAGCCTGATCACGGAGAATGGGAGCCTTTCCCTGATCGGGGTGGCCAGTTCACCCATCGTTGAAAATGGCCGAGGCATTCTGGGAGTGGATGTGAATCGTTCAACCCTCAGCGTGACGGGCGGCTCCGGTTCGGGTGCAATCCAGATCGATGGTGAAGGCGGCGGCGGGCTGGATCGCAACGGAGGGATCCGGATCATCGGGGGCACGATCACCGTGGCGGGAAGTGGCGAAGTCAAAATCGATGGCGAAGTCACTCGCCAGGGACGTCACACCAATGTGGGGGCGAATGTCGGAGGCCGGACTCATTTCGAAACAGCGCAGGGCAACCTGAGCGTCAACGGCATCAGTCGCGGTTCGGGGAACAGCAATCGTGCCGTTCTTATCAGTGGCGTCAGTGGAAACCTCGGCGGCAACGTGTCGATCATGGGGCAGACCTCGCTGATCACCCAGGGCCGCAACAATGCGGGATCCGTCCTGCAGAACGCCAACCTGGAAGCCGGAGGTTCGGTCACTGTGACGGGCCAGGCCGGAGGCGGCAGTCACGGCAATCACGGATTGCTGCTGAATCGTTCCAGCGCCACAGCACTGGCGGGCGATGTGACCCTGAACGGGACCGGACACGGAACGGGGAACGGCAATACCGGGATCAGCTCGACCCGCACGACACTTTCCGCGAGCGGCAATCTGACGGCCAATGGTCGGGGTTCCGCGGATGCCATGGGCAAGAACAATACCGGCATTTCCGGCGTGGCGACGACTTTCACGGCGGGCGGAACGATGTCGCTGACGGGCACCAGCGGAAACGGATCGATCGGCAATGAGGGCTTGCGGTTCGTGGGCGGAAACCTGACCGCCTCCGGCGCCCTGACCCTTTCCGGCACCTCGGCCACCGATGCCCTCAATGGAGTGAAGAACAACAACGGACTCTTCTTCAACCGCTCCAACCTCGATGGCGGTCTCGGCAGTTCGGTCGCCGGTAGCGGGGGTATGGGGACCTTGAACAACCACGGGATCGTCGCCGACCGACGCACCACGGTGGCGGGTTCTCTTACGATCGGAGATTTCAGCGGAACGGCAGGCTCGGGAAGCGGGAGCGAAGACCTGGCGGGAACCCTGTTTTGAACTGCCGCCATCTCCCCGGGATGCGAGGGTTAGGAAATTAGGGCATCCTTCGGGTAACGAAAACAAAAGAGTTTTTTCGCCAAAACACGGGATTCTGAGGCAAAGAATTGGGAGCTGGGACCGGATTGAATCGAGTTTCTGCCGGTTGTGTTAGCAAATATCGTTATACAGAAATTTCTTTCGCTGTAAGCGACTGTTTATCAGTGCTTTGTGGAAGAAGAACAGAAAAGGGCTCGACTTGTCAGGTCGAATCTTAACAATGGCTTAAGAATCAGGCGCTGACCCCCTGAAAAGGCCGGGTTTTCGGCGGATTCTGTTGCTGGCAATACGCGTGTCGCGCTTCGGTGTGTCGCCCTGTCAGAACATATAGGCGTTTGGCGCCTCTCTCTGTTGGTAACAACCAATAAGCCGATGTATTCGATCACTACCCTCCTTCGCGGATCGAACACGCTGCGCGTGTTCATTGTTTTTGTCCTTTTCCCGGGGCTAACCTTAATGCCAACCGTAATGCGAGCCAACCCCAGTGGTGGGGTCGTGGTCAATGGAGCGATCGAGATTGGGGATGGCCTCAAC
>JAGRPB010000178.1 GCA_020439945.1 Verrucomicrobiia bacterium | reverse complement strand
TTCCGGAGGAGGATCGCGAGCGGATCTTTCGACGCTTTTACCGGGTGGACCGGGCACGCAGTCGCGAGGTCGATGGATTCGGTCTCGGATTGAACCTGGCCTGGGAAATCATTCGCGCTATGGGCGGCGAATTGCGCCTCGCTGAATCCAGCGACAAGATCACCCGATTCGAGGTTCGCTGGAAACCGGAATCGGATGAGTGAACAGGGTTATGTTTGGCGCCTTACCCTGTTGAATGCAAGGGGTTTAACGAGTTTTTCACGAAGCTGGTCTCAGCCGGGAGGCCACTGCATCTGTCGTCCCGCGAGCAGGTGAACATGCAGGTGAGGCACCGCTTCGCCGCCGTCGGCGCCATGGTTCACGACCAGGCGGAAACCGCTGCCGGTCGAGCAGATGCCAAGATCATCGGCCACCTTTCCGGCCACCAGCAGCAGGTGACCCAGGATCGGTTGATCTTCCTCTTCCGCCTCTCCGACACGGGGAATCGGCTTCTTGGGGATGATCAGCAGGTGAGTCGGCGCCTGGGGATTGATGTCTTTGAACACCAGCGCGTCGTCGTCCTCATAGACGATATCGGCCGGAATTTCTCGCGCGATGATCTTTTCGAAGAGGGTCATGAAATGACCATAGCGCGTTCCGGCGCGGACTCAATTGATCGCCAGTCGCAAGTCTGGAATATCGTCACAGAGCGTGCGATGCTGCTGTTGGAGAAAGTCGCGAATTTCCGCTTCGAGTTTGCGGCAGCGCGGGCTCCATTTTTCGGCGGTGGCCAGGCGTTTCACGCAGGTGCGGAGTCCGTAGCAAACGAGTTGACGGGCACCTCCGTCGGCGGCGGCATGGAATTGACGTTGCAGCAATTGGAAGAAACCCAGCTCGAAACCCGGTCCGGCTTTGCGCGCCAATTCGGTCAGGGAAATCCGGATCGGAGGCGGGCAATCGTCGAGGTGATCCGCCAGGTCGTTGAGACCGAGATTGTGCAGGGTCGAGCGAATTCGATCGAAGAGGTCGCCAACTTCGATGACCGTGCCGGGGTAGTGATTCTTGAGGTAACACTCCACGCCCTTGCTCACATCTTCGGCGAGCCATTCGGGCACTTCGGCCGCGTTGGCGGCGTTCTTCAGGGTTTGCTGCAGCCATGCGGGCTCGCAGAGGGCGAGGTTTTCCTGGCTGATGCGGATGAACGGAAGCTCGGCTGGCAGAGCAATCATGAGTGAGGTGGCAGGTTGTGTGTCAGAACGGGTCGGCAGGGGGGGCGGGCGGAAAACAGGAAAAAATGGGGATTCAGCGACTTTTCGGTTCGAAGAGTTCCGGCTGAAGTTTGGGATCGATGGGCTGGCGTTCGAGCGACTGGATTTCGTCAATGAATTCGCCGACATCCTGAAACTGGCGGTAGACCGAGGCGTAGCGGACGAAGGCAACCGGATCGATTTCCTGCAGCTTCTCCATCACCTTGGGGCCGATCAGGCGGGTGGGGACTTCCTTGAGCCCTTCCGTGGCGAGATCGTTGGCGATGGCGTCGGCCGACGTTTCCAGAACATCGATCGAGACGGGGCGTTTTTCGCAGGCACGCACCATGCCGTCGAGGAGTTTGTCCCGCTTGAATGGCTCGCGGGTGCCATCGCGTTTGATGACGCGCAACTCGCTGTGTTCCAGTTGTTCGTAGGTGGTGAAGCGATGGCCGCACTCGAGACATTCCCGCCGACGCCGGATGGACAACCCATCCTTGCTCATGCGGGAATCAATGACTTTGTCTTCGAGGCTGTTACACTTCAGGCAGCGCATTTTTGCGTCTCAAAGGCGAGACATACAGACAACATCTTGTGGTGTCAAAAGAAAAACCGCCACAAGATATGGTTTTCTCTGAGTTCACGGCCGAGAATTGCCTCAACCGGTCGGGAGTCAGCCCAATGCCGTTTTTCCCCAGCAAAGAATTCCAAAAACTATGGAAATTCGATGTCTTCGCTAAAGGGAGGAGCTACCGGAGAAATCGGCGGGTCGTTTGCCACAGATTGGCGTCAGCCGGTTTTTCCGCAGCACTGCTTGTATTTCTTTCCGGAACCGCAGGGACAGGGATCGTTGCGACCGACCTTGGGTTGCTCCCGCTTGATGGGACCGGTGGGCAGTTTGATCTGGGGACCCTCTTCCTCGGGATCGGCACCGCCTCCGCCTCCCATGCCGGCACCCATGTCGCCGAGCACATCGGGACGACTGAGCCGTTGTGGCAGGCTCTTCAGGAAGCTGCTGTAGGCTTCCGGCCGGGTGGTGGTCCGGAAAAGCGCGTTCAGCACCTCGCCCTTGATCCGGTCCATCAGGCCGAGGAAAAGCTCGTAGGCGGCGTGCTTGTATTCAACCAGCGGATCCTTCTGGGCGTAGCGATAGTTGCCGATCGATTCGCGGAGGCCGTCCATCTCGTAGAGGTGCTCCTGCCAGAGACGGTCGACCGAGTTGAGAATGATGTAGCGCTCGAGGTCCTCGAGAATGTCGGGATTCTCGTGGGCGGACTTCAGCTCGTAGGCGGCCTTGATCCGCTCAACCAGGAACTCGATGTTGCCTTCCGTGTCGCGCGTGTCGAATTGGGCCTGTTCGGAGGTGAGTCCGACCGGGAAAGTCGTGTTGACCCAGTGCAGCAGCGCGCCGATGTCGGGTTCGCCGCTTTCCACGTCCAGGAATTCGGAAACCTTGGCGGGCACGGAATCCTCGATGACGTCGAGAATCAAGGCGTGGGGATCCTCGGTATCGAGCACCTCGTTGCGGTAGCCGTAGATGACGGTCCGCTGGTTGTTCATCACGTCGTCGTATTCGAGAACGTGCTTCCGTGACAGGTAGTTCCGTTCCTCGACGCGCTTCTGGGCGTTTTCGACCGACTTGTTAAGCCAGGGGTGCTCCAGTTCCTGTCCCTCCTCCAGACCGAAGCGGTCCATCATCTTCGTCATCCGTTCCGAGGCGCCGAACTTCATCATCAGTTCGTCCTCGAAACTCACGTAGAACACCGACATGCCCGGATCGCCCTGGCGCGAGCAACGACCGCGAAGCTGCCGGTCGATGCGGCGACTCTGGTGGCGTTCCGTGCCGATGACGAAAAGGCCGCCGATGTCGGCGACGCCTTCGCCCAGCTTGATGTCGGTGCCTCGACCGGCCATGTTCGTGGCCACGGTCACGGCGCCCTTCAGGCCCGCGCGGGAGACGATTTCCGCCTCCTGCATGTGGAATTTCGCGTTGAGGACGTTGTGCGGAATCTTGTCCCGCTTGAGCATGCGGGCCAGGGTCTCTGACGATTCCACGCTGGCTGTCCCGAGCAGGATGGGCTGGCCCTTGGCGTGGGTTTCCTTGATCAGATCGATCACCGCCTTGTATTTCTCGCGGCGGGTCTTGAAAATCTTGTCGTTGTGATCGATGCGCTGAACCGGGCGATTGGTCGGAATGGCGAGCACTTCCAGTTTGTAGATGTCGTGGAATTCGGCCGCTTCCGTTTCGGCCGTTCCCGTCATTCCGCCCAGCTTTTCGTAGAGGCGGAAATAGTTCTGGATCGTGATGGTGGCGTAGGTCTGGTTTTCACCCTCGATTGTGACGCCTTCCTTCGCTTCGACCGCCTGATGGAGGCCGTCCGACCAGCGGCGACCGGGCATTTTCCGTCCGGTGTTTTCGTCAACGATCATCACGCGGTTGTCCTCGACCACGTAGTGGACATCGCGTTCGTAGAGGCAGTAGGCGCGAAGCAACTGGGAGATGGTATGCATCTTCTCCGCCTGCTCGTTCATGAGCGACTGCAGCTCCTGCTTCCTGGCCGCCTTCTGCTCGTCCGAGAGCGAGGCGTCACCGTCGATTTCGGAAAAAGCGGAGGCGATGTCGGGAAGGACGAAACCTTCCGGGTTGTTCGGGTCGAGAAATTCGCGTCCCTGCTCGGTCAGCTCGGCCTCATGCTGCTTTTCATCGAGTGTGAAAAACAACTCCTCCTTCAGTTCGAAGAGCGCCGTTTTCTGCGGATCTTTGTAGTATTCCAGTTCCGTCTTGTCGATCAGGCGACGCACCTCGGGATCCTCCATCGCCCGCATCAGGGCGCGATTGCGAGGCTGGCCCAGCTTCACTTTGAAAAAGGCGTCGCCCGCTTCGACGGTGTTGCCATCGTCGAGGAGCTTCCTGGCGTCGGCGGCGAGTTGGTTGCAAAGCTTGGTCTGTTTCCGGGCCAGCTGATCGATTTTCGGCTTGTAGGTGTCGTACTGTTGCTCGCGACGAGCGACCACGGGACCGCTGATGATGAGCGGCGTCCGGGCTTCGTCGATGAGGATGGAATCGACCTCATCGATCAGCGCGTAGTAGTGGCCCCGCTGCACCTGCTCGGTCTTGCGCTGCGCCATGCCGTTGTCGCGAAGGTAGTCGAACCCGAATTCGCTCGCCGTTCCGTAAGTGATGTCCTTTTCGTACTGCTCGCGACGCCCCTGACCCTGCTGCCCGTTCTGGATGCAGCCGATCGACAGGCCCAGGTATTTGAAAAGATAGCCCATCCACTCCGAGTCGCGGCGAGCCAGATAGTCGTTCACCGTCACCAGGTGCACCCCGAGTCCGGTGAGGGCGTTCAGGAACGTCGGAAGCGTGGCGACGAGGGTCTTCCCCTCACCGGTCGCCATTTCCGCGATCATGCCGCGGTGAAGGGCGATGCCGCCGATCAACTGCACGTCGAAGTGCACCATCTCCCAGGTCACCGGATGGTCGCACACATCCCAAGTCTCGCCGCAGAGACGGCGGGCCGCGTTCTTCACCACCGCGAAAACTTCGGGCAGGATCTCTTCGAGGTATTCTTTCCGTTTTTCCGGAAAGCCCTCCTTCGCATCCGCGAAAAGTTCCTGGGCTTCCAGAATGCGATCGTCGAGATCGTCGTCGGAGACGCTTCCCGGGTCGGTGGGAAAGCCGCGCAAGCTCGAGAATTCGTCGGCCAGAGTCGCGAAACGTTCGGTCCATCGACCGAGCAATTCCCGCTTCATCTCCGTTTCCCGTGCCTCCAGTTTGCGACGGTTGAAAAGTTCGATATCCTCGTGATAACGGGCCAGGTGGGCCATCCAGCCGGCCGTCTTCTCCTTCAGGACCGACTCGTCTTCTTTCTGCAGTGCCACCTCCAGTTCGTTGATACGTTCGACCACGGGGAGGATTTTCTTGATCTCTCGCTGGTTCTGCGAACCGACGATTTTTTTGAGGACCCACTTGAGCATGGCGGCAGGGAAATTTATTTAGGAAAACTTGGAAGTAAGAGGGAAGGGAAGTGGGGAATCTAGGGCATGACGGCCTGATTGCGACTGGAAAAACCCCCGGATTTTGGAGTGGGTGCCAGGACTCAGACGTCGAAAAAAACTCGTCCAAACAGTGAATGATGCGCAGGCCGACGAGGGTGCGTTTCTTCAGCAGGCCCGTCCAATCCAATCACTTCTCGAATTCGATCATGGCATTTCCGGACTCATCAAAGAGCCCGTTGTCGTTTAATTGAAACACGGAATGGTTACGATACGTGCCGTTTTCGTGGCGGACGGTGAACCATCGGTCACCCACCGTCAGGCCGGCCGTCTTGGAGTTGAGATGGGTGGAAACCTTAGTGTCTTTGGAGATCACATAAACGGAGTTGTCGTCGACGATTCCGTAATAACCCGCTGACTCGAACGCATTTTCACCGTTCAATTGCAGCATTCCTTCCTTTACCGGCACAAGTTGGACACAATTCGTCAGAGAGACGACGGAGCAGAGGTGCAGAAAAACCAGCTTTGATCGTCTGCTCAACATGACCGGCGGCGGACGCAAACGACTCAGGCCTCGACCGGAATCTCAGTCTGAGCCGGGGCGTGCCGTTGCAGGAACTCCTCGGCCAGGTTGCGGTAGGAGATCGCCCCGGAACTGGCGGGCGCATATTCGATGATGCTCTGGCCGTAGCTGGGAGCTTCGCCGAGACGAATGTTTCTCGGGATGATGGTCTGGTAGGTGACTTCCGGGAACACCCGGCGCACATCGTTGATCACCAGCGAGGAGAGGTTGGTCCGCGAGTCGGCCATGGTCATGACGATGCCCTCAAGAACAACGTCGGCGTTGGCGCCGGAATTCTTGATCTGCTCGTGAACGCCCACGATTTTGGCGAGTCCTTCCAGGCCGAAATACTCGCACTGGAGGGGTACGATCAGTTCGTCCGCGGCGGCGAGCGCCGAGGTCATGAGCACGCCGAGCGAGGGCGGGCAGTCGAGAAAGAGGTAGTCGGCCGCGCCGGTCGCCTTGAATTCCTGGAGCATGCGGCGGAGCCGGACCAGGTGGTCATCGGCCCGAGCCAGTTCGATTTCGCAACCGGCCAGTTCGAGGTCGGACGGAATCAGCGAGAGGTTTTCGTAGCGAGTGGGAACAACCAGGTTCGCCACCGGCGCGCCGTTTACCAGTGCCTGGTAAATGCTCTCCTGTTCGCCGGGCGTGAAGCCGAGAGCGCTCGTCGCATTCGCCTGAGGATCAAGGTCGAGCACGATGACGCGGACGCCGCGCTCGGCGAGGCAGGCGCCCAGATTGACGGAAGTGGTGGTCTTTCCGACGCCTCCCTTCTGGTTGGCGATGGCAATGATATTCATGGGCGCGAAACGGTTCCGAAAAGGATGGCGGGACAAAAACTCTGGCAGAAAATTCGTCAGGGGAAAGTGAAATGGGGAGGGGAAGTTTTCAGAATCAAGTTTTAAGCCAACTCACATTTGCCCACCACTGTTTACTGAATACGGATCACCAATCACTAAGCGCCTGCACTCACCCGTAAACCTTGTCCGGATCGTAGGATTGCTCGGCGATTTCGCGCCCGAGAGGCACCGGTGATTCCGCGGTTGGTTCGCCGACATTGCGATAAAAGCACGAGCGATAGCCCGCGTGGCAGCAGCCGGGGCCGTGCTGGCGGACTTTCAGCACCAGCGCATCCTGGTCGCAGTCGGTGAGGATATTCTCCACCGTCTGGACGTGTCCGGAAGTGGCGCCCTTGTGCCAGAGCTGCTGGCGGCTGCGGCTGAAATAGACGGCTTCGCCCTTCTCGATGGTCTGGCGGAGGGATTCCTCGTTCATGTAGGCGACCATGAGGACTTCGCCGGTGTCGGCGTCCTGAGCGACGGCGGTGATGAGGCCGTGATCGTCAAATTTCGGGGCAAAAACCAGGTCGGTTTCGACGGCTTTGCGGTCGTCTCGGGAGCCAAAAGTGATGGAGGGTGAGTCGCTCATGTGGGATCGGGAAAAGGGTTCGACAATCCTAGGCTCCGCAGCCATAGATGCAACCATCGGGAATGAAGCGAGGCGTTTTCATCAGTTTCGAAGGCTCGGAAGGCTGTGGAAAATCCACCCAGATTGCACGGTTGGAGCGACGTCTCGCCCACGTGGGCATCGAAGTGCTGCGCACCCGCGAACCGGGCGGAACGGCGGCCGGCGAGCGCATCCGCGACCTGCTCCAACATGCGCCGGAAGGCGAAAACCTGATGCCGGAAGCCGAGCTTTTGCTATTTGCGGCAAGCCGGGCGCAACTGGTGCGGGAAGTGATCGCGCCGGCCTTGGATCGCGGCGCCTGGGTCATTGCGGATCGTTTTCTCGATTCGACCACGGTCTATCAGGGGGTGGGGCGTGGGCTTGATCGCGAGGCGGTGGCGGCGATCAATGGATTTGCGGTTGGCGAGTGGCTGCCCGACCTGACGTTTCTGCTCGATATGGACGCCACGAGAGGGCACGCGCGTGCGGTGGCGGCGCGGGGGGAACTGCCGGACCGAATGGAGGACCAGCCATTGGAGTTTTTCGAGGCGGTCCGAACCGGCTACCTCGAACTGGCCAAAGAGAATCCGGATCGCATCCGGATCATTGACGCATCCGACGGAGTAGACAGAATCGAGCAACGTCTCTGGATCGCCTGCCGAAGAAAATTCGATGAGTTTTTCCGCTGAAAAAGCCTACGATCTGATCGTTCAAGCCCGTGCGCAACGGCGGCTGGCGCACGCCTACCTGATCTCTGGTCCCATGGGCGCGGGGAAGCTGGCGCTGGCGGAGCGGATCATCCGGCTCGTCAACGGGCATTCCGACGAGGTGTCCGGAATCGAATCGCTCCGCGGAGGCACCGTGACCCTGGTGCGTCCGGAGTCCAAATCGCGCCGCATTTCCATCGACGCCATCAGGGAAGCCGAGCATACGCTGCAGATGAGCGCCGAGCGCGGCGTGACAAAATTTGCGGTCATTCTCGATTGCGACCGGATGGGCAAAGAGGCGGAGAACGCTTTTCTCAAGACGCTCGAAGAGCCACCGAAAGCCTCGATGCTGCTGATGGTGACGGCTCAGCCGGAACTGATGCTCGATACCATCCTGTCGCGTTGCATCAAGATCGACCTGATGGCGCCTCCCGAAGGCGTGCCGCTGAATCCGGCGGCGCGGGATCTGCTCGACGCCTTGGCGGCACACTTCAAAGCGGGAATCACCGGGATCTCGGGTGCGCTGGGATTGATGGCAATCTTTTCCTCCGTCCTGAAAGAGGAAAAAGCGGCGATCTCGAAGCGGAACGACGAATCCCTGAAAGTCGAGGCCGAGCACTACAAGAAGACGACCGAGGGCGACTGGCTGAAACGGCGCGAGGAATACTACAAGGGCGTGACCGAGTCCGAATACCTGCATCTGCGAAGCCAGTTGATCGAATACCTCGTCGCGTGGTTCGGGGATGCCTTGCGGCAGCAGGCGGGCGGCTCGCGGCTCGATCTGCCGGAATACGCGGAGCACACCTCGGTGATGGCACGGAAGTTCGAGGGTCGGGAATTGGATCGGAAAATCGAGATGGTGGAGAAACTGCGCTCCCACCTCGCCACGAATGTTCAGGAAACTCTCGCGATGGAAGTGGCCTTCATCCGGGCTTTCGCGTAGGATTGAGAAACCTCCACCATGGACTCGCCACCCACCGTTTCTCCACCGCCTCTGCCGGATCGCGCAGAAACGGGGAAGCGTTGTCGATTTCGTCCCTGGCTGTTTTTCGGTTCACTCGCAGCACCGGCGTTGGTGACCCTGATCTCGCCGGTTCTCCTCGGTGAGGACGATGGGTTGGGAGTGGCGATGGTGGTGGCGCTCGTCGGTTCCATCATCGCCGGCTTGGTCTGTGGCATTCATTTCGCCCGCAGCATGTCGACCCTCACTCCCGGGGCAAAAATCGGTGTCGGCATCGCCTTGGTGATCGGTTGTGCGGGTGGGTCTTTCCTGCTCGCCTTTGGCGGATGTGCACTCGGGGCGGGCATGGCGGGTGCGCTCCATTGAAGAGCGAGCATCGGTTCCAGTGATGATCGAATCAGGATATTCGATTGTGCCCTTCATGGGACTTCCGCTAGTCTTGATCTCATGCAGGATTCAGAGGGGAGGGACGAAGCCACAATCACCGGAGCCGGGCATCCCGCATCGGAACCTCGATGCCGATTCAATCCTTGGTTATTCTTCGGTCTCTTGTGTCTCCCGGCGGTTGCTTCGTTAACCACGCTGATCACGATCGATGGGGGCAACTACGGCACGGAAGCCGCCGGTGTCCTGCTCTTTACGGCCTTGATCTGCGGTATCATTTGCGGGACTTATTTCACCAGTGTTCAGCGGAACCTGACCACGCCGGTGCGATGGATAATCGGAATCGTGGCGGTCATCGGTTGCGCCGGGGTTTCGATTATCATCGCATTCGGCGGGTGCCTGTTTTTCGCTCGGGGCGGAGTTCTCTGAATCGATTTGCCGCGCCATTTTCACCTCCCTCGATCCGATGATCCAGTCACTCGACTTCACCCTTGCGGAACCACCGGCGCCGATGGCCAGGCGCCTCAAGGAAACGGTGGGTCGCTGTCTGACCTGTCAGAAACCGAGTTCCGCCGAAGTGTGGGAGACGGAACCGGATTCGAACGGCAAAGGGCGAGTTTTCCTGAAGCGAACCTGCTCGAATCACGGCGAGCAATGGTCTCTGCTGAGTTCGGATTCGCGGTTTTACTGGTTTTCACGAGGAGCAGGAAAAGATGCTTCAAATACCTGCTGTCAAGGGAATTGCTGCTCTGTCGAAGGGAAAAATTCTGCGCCAGAAACCATCGAGCGGCTCTCGACCTGCCTCGCGCTGATCGAGATCGTGAATTCCTGCAATTTGAAGTGCCCGACCTGCTTCGCGGACTCGCCGATCGGCGTTGGCCGTGCGGTGGATGCGGTTCCGATCGGCGAAATCCGGCAGCGGATTCAGGGCGTCATCGATCGCAAGGGCAGCATCGAGATCCTTCAACTTTCCGGAGGCGAACCGACCCTCCATCCCGATTTTTTCGAACTGGTTCGCTGGATCAATGCGAACCCGGGAATCGACTACCTGCTCACCAACACGAACGGCGTTCTGCTCGCGAATGACGACGCCTTTCTCGCCTCGATGCGGGAAGTAGTGAAGCTGGGTCACATGCAGGTGTATCTGCAATTCGACGGCACCGGCGAAGCCGCTCAGCGAGCACTTCGCGGCGGTGATCTGCGGGCGTTGAAACGTCGCGCGGTGGAGCGTTGCGGCGAGATCGGTCTGCCCATGACCCTGGCCATGACCGTGATTCCCGAAAACCTCGCCGAAGTGTGGGAGACGATCGCCTTCGGGCTCGAATTTCCGCACGTTCGCGGCGTCAGTTTTCAGCCGATGTTCGGTAGCGGTCGGGTGGAAATCGGCGTCGCCCGTCGGCTCAATGTGGCCGATCTGATACACGCCGCCGTAGAGCAATCGTGTGGCACGTTGAAATTCGAGGACTTCACGCCCTTGCCGTGTGGCGATCCCAACTGCGCCACCATCGGGTACCTGCTCAAGATCGCCGGACAGGTTCGCAGCATCAGCGACTTCGTCGATTTCGCCACCGTGCAGGGATTCCTCGCCGATCGGGTGCGCTATTCGCTGGAGGATCTCGAGCATTGTGGGTGCGAGAATGAACCGCTCGGCGCCTTGCTGAAACAGTTCGAACTCGACGCCTCCCACACCTTTCGCCTATTCATCAAGCCTTTCATGGACGCCCACAGTTGGGATGAGGACCGAATCGATCGCTGTTGCACCCACGTCATCCGTCCCGACGGAAAGCTGGATTCGTTCTGTCGCTATTACTCGGGATTTGCGGATTGCGTGAGTTCGTAGAACGGGTCT
>JAGRPB010000177.1 GCA_020439945.1 Verrucomicrobiia bacterium | reverse complement strand
TCGGCGGCGCCTTCGCCGTCATGTTCGATGCCGACACCGTCGAGGAATTTCACGAGGAGATCCTGGTGGGCCTTGAGCAGCCAGATTTGCAGCAGATGTTCGTCGACCCCGTCGGAACCACGGAGGGCCGTCGTTTTCGCCAGCCAGGCATACTGGTCCTCGGGCCGCTTTTTGGTGATGAAAACCGGTCGAAGTTTGCGACCCTGGGCGAGCGTTGCCACGGCGGTGCGATACACTTCCTTCTGTTCGGTCCGCAGATAGTGAAACAGACCCCGGATCAAGTCCGGAGACGCGTGCTGAAAAATCTCGTGGGCTTTCATGCGCTGGCTGGTAAAAACAAGGGGTGGAAACCGAAGCGCCAACTGAACCGGAAGCCGGGAAAATGTCCAGCGATTCTCTCTGTTCTCGAAAATTTTGGAAAAGCCGAATAATCGGCTGTCTGGCGGTCATTGTATCGGGACTCAGCGGCCAAGGCGGCTTAGCGGCGGAACGCCCGAATATCCTTTTCATCATGACGGATGACCAGGGCTACTGGGACACGGGCGCCACCGGGAATCCACACATCGACACGCCGAACATGGATGGCTTGGCGAAGGCTGGTGTCCAACTCAAACGCTACTATGCCGCGCCGGTCTGTGCCCCGACGCGCGCGGGTGTGATGACGGGCCGCTACTACCTCCGCACCGGGCTCTACAACACGCGCTTTGGTGGTGACACCATGGGCAAGGATGAAGTCACGGTGGCACAGCTCCTCAAGCAGGCCGGCTATCGGACCGGGATGTTCGGCAAGTGGCACCTCGGAAAATATCCAGGTTACCAGCCGCAGGAACGCGGATTCGACGAATTCTTTGGCCACTATCACGGGCACATCGAACGCTATGAATTCCCCGATCAGGTGTATCACAACGGAAAGCCGGTCGAGGCGCGTGGTTATGTCTCCGATCTGTTCACGGATGCGTCGATCGATTTCATCGAGGCGACGGCGAAAGGCGGTGCCGATCCGTTTTTTTGCGCGCTCATGTACAACGCACCGCATTCGCCGTGGCTGCTCGATACCTCGCATTTTGACCAACCCGAAGGCGACAAGCTGCTGGAGAAATACCTGAAGCGCGGTCTCCCGATGCGTGAGGCGCGAATCTACGCCCTGGTTGATCGCGTCGACCTGAACATCGGTCGCCTGCTGAAGAAGCTCGACGAACTGGGGTTGGCAGAAAACACGCTCGTGGTTTTCACCAGCGACAATGGGGGTGTCAGCAAGTTCTTCAAGGCGGGCCTGAAAAGCAACAAGGCCAGCGTCTACGAGGGCGGGGTGCGAGCGCCGTGCTTCGTGCGATGGCCGGGCGTGATTCCGGCGGGGAGCGTGATCGAAGGACAAACTTCGCATGTCGACTGGCTGCCGACATTCTGCGAACTGGCGGGAGTGGATGTGCCGGCGGATCGAACCATCGATGGGAAAAGCCTGGTGCCGCTCCTGAAAGCGGGAAAGGGCGCGACTCATCACGAGTATGTCTATCACACCTGGGATCGCTATTTTCCGAACCCCGACAAGCGTTGGAGCATCAGCGATCAGCGCTGGAAACTTCTTTGCCAGGTCGGCGATGAGGGAACGCCCAGTCCCTCGAACTGGAAACTCTTCGATCTTGAGGCCGATCCCGGTGAGGAAACGGATCTGAAGCGCGACCACCAGGAGATCGTCGAGCGTTTACGCGGCGAGTTCGAGAGATGGTTCGGCGATGCTACGGAGGGCATCACCTACGCGCCCATTCGCATTCCAGTTGGTGAACCCGGCGAGGGCGCCGTGGAGATCGCGCCGAGTTGGGCCAAGTGGGAAGGGGACCACATCAACTATACCTTTGACGGCTATGATTGGGACACGATCGATGGCTGGAAGTCACCGGGCGAAAAGGCGACCTGGAAGCTAAATGTGATCGAGCCCGGCCGCTACGCGGTGACGCTGAGTTACGGTTGCCGTCCGCTCGACGCGGGCGGCGTACTCAGGGTTTCCGCCGGAAGTTCAATGCTCGAACACACGGTCAACGCCACCATCACCGCCGACCAGTTCGAGCGTTTTTCTGCGGGGGAAATCGATCTCGAGAAAGGCGAAGTGGAATTGACCGCTGAGGTTGTCTCCGCACCGGGAAGAGAACTGATGCGCTTGAATGGCATCGCCCTGAAGAGGCTCAAGTAAGAAAAGGGCTGTCAGGCAGGCGACCACAAAAATGTTCCAGATCAGATCATGCATTCCCCCTTCTTGTCATCCCGAGCGAGGAACGAGTCGAGGGACCTCCCTGGACGCGGCGACCTGACGCAGTTGAAGGGGCTCACCCTGTCAGAGGCAGTTCTCTGGTTTGCGAACACGCCTCGACCGGGAGGGAGATCCCTCGGCTTCGCTCGGGATGACAAGAAGAGAGGGACGGATTGGCTAAAGTCGAACCCTCGTTTCAGACCGGAAACAATGGCTGGAGTGCTGCTTTGTGCGATGCTTCTTTTCTCGCACTTGCCCTCCCACAGCGCCGAAAAAGCCCCACCCAACATCGTCTACCTCATCTCCGACGATCAGACTTACCGGGATTTCGGTTTCATGGGCAACGAACGTGTCCACACGCCGAATCTCGATGCACTCGCGGCGCAGTCGGCGCGATTCGTCAATGGCTACGTGCCAACGAGTGTCTGCCGGCCTTCGTTGGTCACGCTGCTGACGGGGCTCTATCCGCATCAGCACGGAGTCACTTTCAATCACGGTCCACCGGGAAACACTGGTTACAATCGGATGACTTCGCGGGAGGAATACGAACGTGTTCGCGGCCGTGAGTTTGAACTGATTCGTAAGTTGCCCACCCTGCCGGGTATTCTTGCCAAAGAACGCGGCTATCGCTCGCTTCAGACGGGAAAGTTTTGGGAAGGTCACTGGCGAAACGGAGGCTTCACCGAGGGAATGACGACTTTCGAACCGCCGCCGCCAAGTCAGACTTACGGCGGAGTGCGAAAGCTCGCGAACGGTGAACGAGTTGCTCACGGGAACGGCGATGCCGGACTCCAGATCGGACGCGAAACGATGAAGCCGATCACGGATTTCATCGATGATTGTACCGAAACGGAGACGCCCTGGCTGGTCTGGTATGCGCCCTACCTGCCACATCAGCCGCACGATTCGCCGGAGCGATTCTATGAGTTGGCGCGAAATCGGCCCGGGGTGCGGGAGCATGAGATTCCCTACTTCGCTTCCATCGCCCAATTGGATGAGACGGTGGGTGAGTTGGTGCGATACGTGGAAAGCAAAGGGCTGGCTGAGAACACGATCTTTGCCTTTGTCGTGGACAATGGCTGGAGCCCAAGCCGGAAACCGCAGAAAGGGCGACCAGTGGAATTCGAGCACACCAAGGAAAGCAAACGCGCGCCTTTCGACGACGGACTGCGGACGCCGATTCTGCTGCGTTGGGACGGTGTCGTCGAGCCGGCCACGCACGAGGAACTGGTCAACAGCATCGATCTGGTTCCGACCCTGCTCGCGGCGGTCGATGCGGGCGAGAACGTTCGCGAAATGTTGCCGGGCGTGAACCTGATTCCGGCTTCGAAGGGCGAGGCTCCACTCGATTCCGATCGGACGATTTTCGGCGAGATCTATCCTGGCGACGCCACCGTGCTCGGCGATCCTGCCGCGGACATCGCCTATCGCTGGGCGCGCCGGGGTGAATACAAGCTCATCGTGCCGACTCTTCACGGGAAGGAGAAAAAGCCGTGGGGAAGCTATCTGCCGGATGGAAATTCAACCCTGTACGATGTCCGGCTTGACCCTGTTGAATCGGACAATGTGATCGATCAGCATCCCGAGATCGCCGCGGATTTGCGGAAGCGGTTGGATGCCTGGTGGAAGCCGTAGAGACGACTTCAGTCGTCTTGTTGGAATCGACTGAAGTCGATTCTACGACACCACGCTCTCGAACTCGCCGTCGGCGACACGCGTCTTGAGTTTCGAGCCCGCTTTGGCTTGGGCGACCCGGCTGATGACTTTACCTTCTGCGTCGCGGGTCAGGGAAAACCCACGCTGGAACGCCGATTTCGGGCTCAGGATTTCGAGAAGTTTCCGAGCGTGAGAAAGCTCGTCGGACAGATGGCGCTGGCGATCTTCGACGATGCGGTCGAGCCGCGTCCGCCATTCTTCCAGCCGCACGGATTCGCCGGCGAGCAGGTTTCCGGGATGCTTGGTGTCGAGGATGCGCCGGAGTTGCTCGACCCGTTCCGCGAGTCTGGCGAGCCGGTCATCGACGGCTTCCTCCATTCGGTCGCGAGTGGCGTCGCAGTCCTGGAGGTGATCCTGGATCACACGCGTCGGTTCGTTTTGCGCCAGGCTGCGGCGGTGATAGTCGAGATGGGAACGCCACGATTCCAGCGCACGCTCGATGGTACGATCCAAACGCTGGGCGGACATTTCCAACGAACGCCTCAGCTCTGCGCCGTCGGGCGCGACCAGCTCGGCGGCGGCGCTCGGGGTGGGGGCGCGAAGATCGGCGACGAAGTCGGAAATCGTGAAATCGATCTCGTGTCCCACGGCGGAAATCACCGGGATCGGGCACGCATGAATGGCGCGGGCGACGATTTCTTCGTTAAAACTCCACAGGTCCTCGATGCTGCCGCCGCCGCGACCGACGATGATGGTGTCAATTCGGGGCAGGGCGGGATCCGTTTCCGAATCGGCGAGGTGGTTCAAGGCGGCGGCGATCTCTTTCGCGGCGCCTTCGCCCTGCACTCGGACGGGCCAGACGAGGATCCTCAGCCACGGAGCGCGGCGGGACAGGATGTTGATCATGTCGCGAATCGCCGCGCCGGTCGGCGATGTCACCAGGGCGATGGTTCGCGGAAATGTCGGGATTGGCTTTTTCCTGGCCGGATCGAAAAGTCCCTCCGATTCGAGCTGACGTTTCAGCGCCTCGAATTTCGCCTGCAGTTCGCCGAAGCCTTTCGGCTGAATCCAACGAGCGATGAGTTGGTATTGACCGCGAGCCTCGTAGACGGAGATGTCCCCACGCGCCTGCACCAGCATCCCGTCGCGCAGCGGCATCGGCAACGAGCGCGCCTGGCCGCGAAACATGACGGCCGATAGCTGAGCCTTGGCGTCCTTCAACGTGAAGTAATGGTGACCGGAGGAATGCGGTCGGTAGTTGCTGATTTCTCCCTCGACCCAGACATCGCCAAAGCGGCCCTCGAGACTCTCGCGGATCTCGCGGGTCAACTCGGTCACGCTGAGCATCGACTCGGAACCGGGGCGTGAAATAGCGGGCATTTGAGCAATCAAGCGGAGCCTCGAGGAATTGCTACCGGCTTTCGGTCGAAGTCAGGATTAACGGGGCTTTTTTCTTATTTTAAGAAATTAGAAAATCTAATTCAAATCATTCTTGAGAGGCTTTTTGATTCCTGCATTAGTGTCTCTGATATGAGTATCTCCAGCCTGAATACTCCAGCTCCCGTCTATGACGACGAAGCGGACGCCCGCCTTTTGCGCGGCATTGCCAACGGGGATCGTGACTGTTTTCGGCAGTTACACGATCGCTATGAGGGTCTCTTGTTCACCACGATTTACAAGGTGTTGAATGATCGGCAGGATTCCGAAGAGGTGCTTCAGGAGGCGCTGTTCAATCTCTGGCGAAAGGCCGGACTCTACGAAACGGGGCGTGGTCGTCCCGTGACTTGGCTCGCTTCCCTGGCGCGAAACCGGGCCATCGATCGCATCCGGGCCAAGCAGCGGCAGGCACGACTCCGCGACGCGCTCGAGGTGGACACCACCCGTAACACGGAATCGGATGCGCCCGTCGACGGTCGCACGGCCGCGTCGCGCCGGGATGAGTGTCGCGCGGTTCGCGAGGCGGTCATCGAGTTGACACCGATCCAGCGTGAAGCCATCGAAATGGCTTACTTTCACGGTTTGACCCAACAGGAAATCGCCGAGAAGCTCGGTGAACCGGTGGGAACGGTGAAGGCACGGATTCGCCGAGGCATTCGCCGTCTCCGCGGCATCTACGGCGTTTCCGACGATGGGCAGGAGTCCGAAGCGGACGCTGCCTGAGCACTGACACCGGTTCAGACCTCGGCGACCGCGTCGTGCGATTCGTTGGGGAGAGAGTCCCAGTCGTTGAGATCGAAGACGCGTTGCTTGGCATCGCGATCCGCCTGACTGGCGTGGCGGAGGACTTCCTGGTAGTCGCTCCACGATTCCAGCAGGTAGCTCTCCGTGAATTGGCGGGGGTTTTCCAAATCCCGCGAGAGCCGCCAGTTCAGCGCTCCCTGTCGACGGCGAACGCGGGCGAGTTCGCCCATCGCCCGGAGGAACGGGTCGGTGTTTTCCTCGGGAATTTCATAGAGAATGGTGATGGCGCGACCGTCCCCGGGATGCGGCGAGCCGTCGTGCAGTTCCGATCCCGGTAGATAAAGCCGAGCGACGTTTTCGGCGATCCTTGGGCCTTCCGATTTTTCGGGAGTGGCAATGGTCTTCCCGAGCCTTCGCCAGTTCAGGAAAGTGATCGAGGCAATGCCGAGAATCACCAGGCCCGCGGCCACCGTCACATTCTCGACCGATTGGGAAACGATCCAGATCACCAGAATCGCGAGGGTCGCGGCTCCTCCCAACAAGGTTCCGGCGAGCGCTTCGATCTCCATCGGCAATCGGGCGCCCTTTCGTTCGAAGGCGTTGAAAAGTGATTGTCTTCCCTGCCGGATCGCCATGCCGACCGGGATTCCGATCAGGATCGCGAACCAGGCGGCCTTGGCGGGATCGAAGGCGAGATATCCCAGCAATCCGACGCCGATGGCGATCAGAATCGGGAAAGCGATGCGGAGATTCCACCAGCGGGAGGGAAATGCGATCCAGGGGAGAGAACCCAGTGCGAGCCCAAGGATGAAACCGGCCCAGATCAAACCGATGATGGGGTCATCCGCCGAAACTTTGCCGGTCCACCGCTCACCGAAAGTCGGCAGAATGGCGAATCCGGCGCAGAAAAACGCCGCAAGCAGCGCGGGAAGCATGAGTTCCGCTCGCGCATGAGGCGTGAGTCTCAGGAGGTCGAGCAATCGGGCGAAGCGTCCGATCGAGCGCTCGGCGGGAATCCACGGGTTTGGCTGAATGAGGCCGGCATTTCCCAGCAGCAATCCGGCGGCGCCGAAAAGGATGCCGGAGATCGCGAGACTGGAGGGAACCCCCAGCCAGATTCCGCCGAAGCTGGTGATCAATGTTCCCAGAATCCAGCCGGCGGCGGCGGAGATCGACCGCTGTTCGGGTTTGATGCCGTTCAGCCACGCTTCCGAAACGTTCAGCAGGATCGAGCCGACCTGCATGGCGCTGATCACGCCGATGCCGAGAACGATTTGATAGTGTTCCTGCAACCACTGGCTGGCCACTCGCCACGCGACGATCAGGATCACGACGGCGACTCCCGGAATCCAGGCGATCAGTCTCCGAACCTGGGGCCTGGCGAAAAATGCTCCGCCGATGGTCAGCGGAATCCAGGCGAGGAGTGTGGGAAGGGCGAAGGCGAAGATGACGGGAAGGAGCGGGGGATTGCCCCGGAGTCCGCCCGCTGAATCGAACAACCAGGTCCAGACAATCGCCGAAACCGCGGCACCGAGAGCCGTCTTGAATAGAAACAGCCCGGCCAGCGGATTGATTTTGGAGAAAGGAACCATCGATGCCGGAGGCTAACATCTCAGAGAGAGCGCCGACAAGCAACGCGGACGGGCATTTTCGCGTTTTCGCGCCAAATCACGCGGAGGCTTACTCCGGTCGGGGCATGTCGAATCGGTCCCGGGTCCGGCAATAGCTCGCCGGCACCTCCATCCGCCCGATGGGATGAAACGCGTCGCGATTCACGAGGAGGGTTTCCGGATCGAGCACGTCGTCCCGCACCCATAGCCGGTGCACCGTTCCGATGACGAGCCGGTTCCGACCGATCTCGAGCGTCGACCATTCCCTGCACTCCAGCGCCACCGGAGACTCCGCAATTCGTGGCGGAGTAACAGTGACACTCGGCTCCGTGTTCAATCCGGCGAAGGGGATTTCGCTCTCGCCTTCGGGAAGTTCCGCCGAGGTCAGGTTCATCGCCTCTGCTGTGGTTTCGTCGACCAGATTGATCACGAACTCGCCCGTCCGGCGAATGTTGCGCGCGGTGTCCTTGGGTATTCCCGGCTCCTTGTCGCCCGGGGCGAAGCCGACGATCGGCGGGCGAGTGCCGAGTACATTGAAAAACGAAAACGGTGCCGCGTTGACCACTCCCTCGGCATTCTGCGTCGTGACCCACGCGATCGGGCGCGGCGTCACCACGCCGGCGAGCAGTTTGTAGGCGAGCTTTTGGTCTTTCCCAATCAGGTCGAATTCCATGGCGATGAACGCAGATCAGCGAACGGGAACGGACAACTCGGCGGGCAGACCGGCACGATGATCGTCCGGTTCTTCCACCACGAAAGGCAACGCCTCGCGAACCCGTCCCCAGATGCCCATGAAGACGATCATGTCGGCGTCACCCCGGCGAGCCAGTGCGCACGCGCCGCGGGTGGAAACCCGGTGGGGTCCCTCGGAGGCGGCGGTAGCGTTCAGTTCTCGATAGTTCAGCAGACCCTCAGGGGTGTCGTAGCGGGCGTCCAGATTGTGGAAAACTGAGGATGAAAGCGCGCGTTTCAGGCTGGCGACATCGGCTTCTGGCAGTTTGGCATAGTAGGCCCGATGAACCATCCGCAGGTGGCTTTCGAGGCCTTCGTCCCGCATGGCCACCAGTTGTTCGACCTGACCATCCGCGTAAACGGTGGCATGCCAAGAGCGGACCTTTCCGAGGAGAGCGGGTTCGTAGTGGGAGGTGAGAAGACGCTGGGGCCGGGAGTGAGCGGACACCCCTCAGCATATCCGGACTCAGCAGAATGCAAAGCCGGAGACGTTCTTTGATGCCGAAATGTGATTCGGCGCCCTTGCTTTCAGCGCGCTGGAATCAATCGCCGATCTCGACCGCGATCTCGATTTCGACCGGGATATTTCCGGGCAACACGTTGGTGCCGATGGCACTACGGGCGCCAACGCCCGCGTCATCGCCGAAGATGTCGCGCATCAGTTCGCTGTAGCCGTTGATCACCTGCGGCTGCTGGACAAAATCGTCGGTGCAGTTCACCCAACCGAGCGATTTCACCACACGTTTCACCCGGTCGAGAGAGCCTAGCTGATCTTTCAGGGTGGCGAGGAGTGACAGACCCGTCTGTCTTGCGGCCTGGTAGCCGGCGTCCAGATCGAGTTCGGCGCCGACTCGGCCGGTGATGTAGTGGCCGTCGCTCTTGAGCGGACCGTGGCCGGAAACAAAGGCAAGGTTTCCGATGATGACCACCGGCTTGTAGACACCGCCCAACGGGGGAGGGGCGGGAAGTTCGACGTTCAGTTCCTGGAGGCGGGCTTCGATGCTCATGGGATTTGGTATTGGGATTGAAGAGGGTTGGATTGCGGACCCGACAGGGTCAAGTGATGGGTTTGATCGGTTCGGCTCAATACACCGCCCGACCGCCGGTGAGGTCAAAGGTAAATCCGGTGTTGAAACTGGCTTCGGGCGACACGATCCAGCAGCTGAGGGCCGCGACTTCGTCGAGGGTGCCGCAGCGTTTCATCGGGATCTTGTCGGTCATGTATTTCACTTGGGCCGGATCGCAGGCCTCGACCATGGCCGTCCGAATCACCGCGGGGGCGATGGCATTGACCGTGATGCCGGTCTCGGCAAACTCCTTGCCGGCGGCCTTGGCGATCCCGATGACGCCCGCCTTGGTGGCCGAGTAGGGGCTCATCCCGGCGTTGCCTTCCTTCCCGGCGACCGAGGCAAACAGGAGGATGCGGCCATAGTCTCGCGGCGCCATCGCGTTCAGACTGTGTTTGGTGATCGAAAATGTGCCGCGCAGATTGATGGCGTTCGTCTTGTCGAAATCCTCGATCGCCACGTCGGTGATCTTCGTGGCCGTTGGGCCAACGATCGCGGCGCAGTGGACCATGACGTCGAGACGGCCCTCACTTTGTCCGGCCACCGCCTCGATACCGGCTTTCACGGCTTCGTCATTGGCGATGTCGACGATGGCGGAATCGACCCGAAGCCCGTCCTCGGCGAACGCGCCGCAGGTCGCGGCTGCTTTTTCGGCATCGATATCGAAGATCGTGACGCGCGCGCCCTCACGGGCGAGACGCTCCGTGATGGCCCGTCCAATGCCGTCGGCGCCGCCGGTGACGATGGCGACCTGGTTTTCAAATCGGTTTTGCATAGAGGCGGTGATCGTAAAAGCATCAGCGCCGAAAGGTCAACCACGTGAGTCGGGCGGTATCACGCGGGTTTGGACCTTGCAGCAATCATGGCTGGGAATCGCTGCCTCGATTTTCGATCGACCGCTTTTGCGCGTTCACAAATCCTTGTCACCTGCCCCCATATTGCGCAATCGTGTGCCCAGCATGAAACCCCTCTCTGTTTTTCCTTCGATCTTTCGCTCGGGCCTGGTTCTGGGCGCCGCGTGCGGCCTGGCTTCGTGCGGTGGCGGCCAAGGCGAGAACGATGCCACTTCAACCAAGGTGGAAGGCACTTCCGGCACGCCCGAGGTCGCTCTCATCATGAAGTCGCTCGCCAACGAGTTCTTCAAAACGATGGCCGATGGCGCTGAGGCTTATCACAAAGAGCATGAAGAGGATTTCGACCTGATCGTGAACGGCATCAAGAACGAGACCGACCTGGCTCAGCAGGTGGCCTTGGTCGAGCAGATGGTGGCTCGGGGCGTGAATGCGATCGTCATCGCACCCGCCGACTCCAAGGCGCTGGTGCCGGCGTTGAAGCGGGCGCAGGAGGCCGGCACGGTGGTGGTGAACATCGACAACAAGCTCGACGATGCGGTGCTGGCCGAGGCGGGAGTGAAGATTCCTTTCGTCGGTCCCGACAATCGCGAGGGCGCGAAACTGGTCGGCGATGAGTTGGCCAAGTCTCTGGAGAAAGGCGCGAAGGTGGCGATTCTCGAAGGCGTGCCAACGGCATTCAACGCGCAGCAGCGCCGGGCCGGTTACGAGGATGCGATGAAAGCGGCGGGCATCGAAGTGGTGGCCGTCCAGAGTGCGCAGTGGGAAATGGAAAAGGCGAACACCGTGACAGCCGCGCTTGTGCGGGAGCATCCCGATCTCGCCGCCGTGCTGGCCAGCAACGACAGCATGGCGCTCGGTGCCGCGGCGGCGATCAAGGCGGCTGGGAAAGAAGG
>JAGRPB010000176.1 GCA_020439945.1 Verrucomicrobiia bacterium | reverse complement strand
CCGCGATTTCGTGTTCGGGATTTCGATAGGAATGCAACAGAGCCACGGCGGCGACACGGATGCCGGCCTCCAAGGCGGATTTCGCTTCAATTTCAAAGCCGGAATGGAGGGGCATGATCGGCCGACCATCGGCGTCGAGTCGTTCGTCGACCTCGATGACCCGCTCGTAGAGTGGAGGCGGGCGGTGATGAGCGAGCGCGAACAGGTCGGGACGCCGCTGATCGCCAATCACGAGCAGGTCGGCGAAGCCACGAGTCACGAAAAAGGCGACCGGGGCGCCTTTTCGCTCGAGCAGAGCGTTGGTGCCACGGGTGGTGCCGAGGCGAAAGTCGAGTGGTGGAAACGTGTCGCGCGGCCCGGTGCCCGTGAGAAGTCGCGCGCCGAGGACGGGGGCTTCCTCGCCGGTGAAAAGATCGATGGCGGAGGGAGCGTGGAGCTTGGGGCAGGGGGCCTGGAGCCGGAGTTCCGAGCGGGCGTGGTCCCAGTCGACGGCCAGGATTTCCTTGTCGGCGATGGTGGTTTGGAAGCCCGCGAAGAAGTTGTTGGGTGTGTTCCAACCTTCGGGGATTTCGAGGCGCAGGGTGTGGTCGTCGATGAGCTCGGTGACGGACACGCGCAGCTTTCCCGAAGACAGGACTTTGACGAGGCGGGCATCGTCGAGGCTCGCTCCCGGTGGGATGCCGAAGCAATCGGTAAAGGTGCCGCCGGTGTCGGCGCTGATCTGCCAGGAATTCATGGAACCGCTGATGAACGCTGATTTTCGCTGATGTTCCGAAGCGATGCCACCGCGGATCTTCAGGAATCGAACGAGTAGAGGCGGTTCTTCCGAATAAAATCAACCACTGAGACAGGCAGCCAGTCGTCTCCTCCGTGACCCTCACGAATCGCCGTGGCGGAGGCGGGGTGTTCGAACTCGAGAAAAGTCGCGTTCCAACCGTGGCGGGAATGGACCGCCGAACGGTGACGGGTGACGACGATGAAATCCAACCAAGTGCGCAGTTTTTCCGGTTCGGCCCATCGATCGATCTGTTCCCATTGATCCGCTCCCAGGATCCAGAAAAGTCGCGAACCGGGACACCGCTCTCGGAAGTGGGCGGCGGTTTGCCACGAATAGGAGGGCGGTTCGCGATCGATTTCGAACCGGGACACCGAGGCGTTGGGGCTGAAATCCAAATCGGCGATGGCCAATTCCAGCATTTGGAAACGCTGCTCCGAGGTGGCCAGGGTGGATTCGGTTTTGAACGGGGATCGGGCGCAGGGAATGAAGACGATTTGATCCAACCCGCATTTTTCGAACGCCAGTTTCGCGAGATCGAGGTGCCCGTTGTGAACCGGATCGAAGGTGCCGCCGAAAAGGGCGATTCGCTGAGGATTTTGATCCACCGTTCAGAATCGGGGCCCGGGCTCTTTGAAAGTTGCCATCAGTGCGCGCGCCACGGCAAAAATCGCCAGCGTAAGGCCCAGCCATTCGAACGAACGGGCCTCGGTCGTTTCCAGGAGCCGGCCCAGGGCGAGGCCGGCGATCGCGGTCGAGATCACCACGTGGAATGGCCAGCGCGACCGTCCCCACCGGCGGCTGAAACTGAGTGCCGCGCCTCCCGCGCCGACGATGATCAACGCGATCCATAGTATTGCAGCGACCGGAGAGCTGGGAATGATGGAGGCCAGGGCTGGGGAAGTCATCTCGGGAGAAGGGAAAACCAATCGGCCAATCTTCTCCGTTTGCGTGGCTCGTTGTCAATCAATAGACGTCACGCCGATAACGCTTGTCCTTCCGCATCTGTTCGACGTATTCCGCCGCACCTTCGTCACCGAGGTTTCCGTATTTGGCGATGGCGTCGTGGAGCGCTTTGTCGACATCGGGCGCCATGCGCTCCGCGTCGCCACAGACATACACGTAGGCGCCCTGCTGGAGCCAATTCCAGATATCCGCGCCGTGCTCGGTGATCTTGTGCTGCACGTAGATCTTCTCGGCCTGGTCACGCGACCAGGCGGTGGTGACCCGGTCGAGGGTGCCGTCCTCGAGGTATTGATCCCACTCGTCGCCGTAGAAGTAACAGGAGTCGGCATGAATCTCGCCGAAGAAAAGCCAGGCCTTTCCTTTCGCCTGGGTCGCCTTGCGATGTTGCAGGAAGGCGCGAAATGGGGCGATCCCGGTGCCGGGACCGATCATGATCACCGGCACGTCTTCCTCCGGTTCGGGCAGGCGGAAGGCTTTGCCCGGTGAAATGAAACAGGGGACTTCCGTGCCTTCGTCGGTCCTCTGTGCCAACCAACTTGAGCAGACGCCCTTTCTCAGGCGGCCATGGGATTCATACTGAACCAGGGCCACCGTCAGGTGAACCTCATTGGGTTTCGCCGCCAGGCTCGAGGCGATCGAATAGAGTCTGACATTGAGTTTTTTCAAAATGTCGATGAATTCCTGCGGCTCCCAGGAAAGGGTCGGGAACTGGAGGAGACAGTCCACGATTTCCCGGCCCCAGAGAAAGTGATTGAGGGCGTCCTTGTGATCGGGATCGAGCAGTTGGGCGATGTCCTGGGCCGCATCCCCGGCTTTTTCGACCAACTTGTTGAGAAACTTCTTGTCGGGCGCGGTGATGGCACAGCTCTCGGTCAGGGCTTTCCGGATTGGCATTTCCACGCCGTTCGGATCGGTCACCGCTTCGTCTCCAGAAATGTGCAGCGCGCCGAGCACATCCTCCACCAGGGCGGGGTCATTGTGGGGAAATACCGCGAGGGAATCTCCGGGCAGGTATTCGAGCCCCGAACCCTGGAGATCGATTTCGAAATGCCAGGTTTCCTTTTCATCGCACCCCTTGGTCAGGAGTTCACGCCGGGCGATGCGGGCGTTGAGCGGATTTTTTCGGTTGAAAACCGGGGCTGAAGAAGACGCGTCGTTGCTCATGGTTGGGAAGATAGAGATAGCGGTGTGAGTCGCAAGCAGTTCCCGCGCCAGCCTGCGGGGACGCAGTCACAGTTGACGGGCGGGCCGAGAATCTGCGATGCTCCGACGGGTATGCTTCCGCGTTTGCTATCGGCGTCCGTCATTCTTCTCTGGCTCGTTTCGACCGGGTGGCTGGTGCGCACGACGTGGTTTTCCAGCGAAACGCGCTTCGATCCGGTGGCGCCGGAGGAGGCGCTGGATGCGTTCTTCAAGTGGAGCGATCGGACGACGCTGGCGGTGCTGGAAAATGGCCGGAGAATCGGCCGGATGGAAGTCAGCGGATCCGAGGGCCGCGAACCGCGAACGGGTGGGTATTCCCGCGTGTTGTCGACGCAGGGAACTCTCGATGTGGACGACAGGGATACCAAGGTGGGAACCCGGCCGGGTCTGAACGGAACGACCTGGCGCCTCGCGGCGGAATTCGATCAGGAGATGGAATTGCAGAAGTTCCGATTGGTTTTCCGTATTCCAAAGCAAGAGCTGGATCTGCGAATGGAATTGAAGGGGGAACCTCCACAAATCGCGGCGCGAGCCAGTGTGGGTGGCCTGGTGATCTACGAGGCCGGCAAGATGTCCATGGATGAGGACGGCAACGTGATCGACGAGGCGCGAGACGATCAGGCCGGAACCGCAACGGCGCCTTCACTGCCGCCATCGGCGGCGTTGGGTTGGTTGCCGGGTGGGGCTTTGTTGAATGATCGCGAGACTTGGAAACCGAAGATCGAGGCCAGCCGCGGCATGATGAGAGTGGCGGGCAGCAATCAACCCATCTACCTGGTGAAGCTGAGATTCGGCGACGATGAAAGCGTCGCTCCGATCCGGCTCTATTTGTCCGAAACCGGAGAGCCCTGGCGCATCGACACCGGTTGGGGATTCGAAGCCGTTGCGGAAGTGCTGGTACCCGTGGAAGATCAGGCTCGTTGAGACCTTCGCTGTCATGATTGAAACGAGTGAGCTATCCATGGATTACGGTCGCCTGAGGGCGCTCGATCGGCTGAATCTGAAGATCGAAAAAGGGGAATTCTTCGCGTTTCTCGGTCCCAATGCGGCGGGCAAGACGACCACCATCAAGCTGCTCACCGGATTGCTTCGTCCGACCTCGGGTTGGGCGAAGATTTGTGGATTCGACATCCAGGCTCAACCGATCGAGGCCAAGCGCCGGGTGGGCTATGTCCCGGATGTGGCGGAATTTTATGACAAACTCACCACGCTGGAATTCATGACCTTCATCGCGGATCTTTTCGAGGTGGAAGCCAGCGTCGCAAAACGACGCACGGGGGCACTGATCGAGCGATTCTCACTGACCTCCTACACTACCCAGCGAGTTGAGAATTTAAGCCACGGGACACGGCAGCGATTGGCGATCGCGTCGGCGCTTCTTCACGAGCCGGAAGTCATCATCATCGACGAGCCGATGGTCGGGCTCGATCCACGCAACGCCCGCGTGGTCAAGGAGGAACTGAAGGCGCGGAGCGACTCCGGCACCACGGTTTTTCTTTCGACCCACCTGTTGAACGTGGCCGAAGAACTGGCCGACCGGGTCGGGATCGTCAATCACGGTCGATTGATTGCCACCGGTACCGTTTCCGAGTTGAAAAGGCTCAGCAAAAGGGCGGACAAAGGTCTTGAAGAAATCTTCCTGGAAATGACAGAATCGGAAGTGGCGGAGGGGGCCGCTGTTTCGGAAAGCTGAACTTTCCCCCGAATTTTTCTTTACAGGGCCTTGGTTTTGCCTCAGAAAATCCGCCTCACTTTGCTACACCCCCTGATGACTGGAAAATCCCAAAAAATGAAACTTACCCTTCGTTCCAAGATGCCTTGGCTGACGCTCGCCGCCTTTGCGCTGATGACGACCATCGTCCAGGCAGAGGAAGCAGGGGCGGATGCCGCCGCCGGTGAAGACAAGCAACAGACCCTCTGGGACCTGATTGCCGCTGGTGGCTGGGCCATGTGGCCGCTGGGTGTGTTTTCCGTCTGCATGATCACGCTGGCGGTTTACAACGCCATGCAGCTGACCCGCAAGAAATTCGCTCCCACTCTGCTGCGACAGTCCATTCTCTCCCACATGGGCGAGGTGCGTGTCCGCAGCGCGATCGAGGAATCCGCGGAAAGCCCGTCTTACCTCGGCCGCATGATGGCCACGGCGCTGCCCCACGTCGACGCCACCGAGCCGGAGACGCTGGGACGCGAGAAAGTCGAGGACGCGGTCGCCGATTTCGCGGTGAAGGAAAATCCCAGTTACATGTCGTGGGTAGGCTATTTCTCGGTGATCGCCCAGGCCTCTCCGATGGTGGGTCTTCTCGGCACCGTGTCCGGGATGATCAAGGCGTTCCAAACGCTGGGTATCAGCGGTGGATCGGATCCGGCCAAGCTCGCGGCGGCCATTTCCGAAGCGCTCATGACGACCGCCACCGGTCTCGTGGTCGCCATTCCCTGCCTGTTCTGCTTCTATTTCTTCAAGAACAAGTTCAACAAGCTGGTGACGGAAGCGCAGGATGCCATGGCGGAATCCATGGATGCGGCAATCTCCACGGTGAATGCCGACCAGCAGCTTGCCAAGGTGCCCGAGGGTATCGCCGAAGCCTGAGCGAATCGATTTTGATCGACGCCGCGGGTCATTTCGTGGTGAAATCAGGCATGGTGACGGTGAGCCCTCCGGGAGCCAATCGTCCCCACGTCCCGAGATCGCCACGAAACCGGTCCGGGGCAAGACAAACCCCTATCGCAAGTTTCCCGATCGAGGAGACACGTTAAAAAGATGGCTTCGGAAAAACTCAGACGCGCTCAGGAAGATGAGGGGGAGGACATGTTCCTGGACATGTCGCCCATGATCGATCTCGTGTTCCTGCTGCTGATTTTCTTCATGGTCAGCTCGCACCTGATCATCGTCCGGATCGACAAGAACGTGAAGCCGCCGACGGCGGATCACGCGGAGGTCGCGGAAAATTCTCACGGTCGAATCGTGATCAACGTCTACGGATTCAGCGACGACATTGATGCGTCACAGCAGGGCAAGATCTTTGATGCCGACGGAAACGAGTTGGATACCTCCGACCAGATCACCGACTACGTGGACCGCGTCAAACAACGGGTCATGGAGAGTGAAGCCAACCTGACTCCGCGTCTGCACCTCCGGGCCGACAAGACGACCGACACCCGCCTGATCAAGAAAGTGGTTCAGGCCGCCGCCGCCGCCGGCGTGGTCGATGTCATTTTCGCGACCTACAAGGTGAACCGCTGAACCTCACCGATTTTTTCCCCTAGCCCCCGCATCCTTCCATGTCACGACGCCGGCGTTCCGCTCCCAAGGAAGATGAACCGCAGCTCGACATGTCGTCGATGATCGACGTCAGTTTCCTGTTGCTCATTTACTTCCTCGTCACCTCTACTCTCGATCCCAAGGAAACCGACCTGGGCATGAAATTGCCCACCACGGAGTCGACCGCTTCGAATCCTGTGGAGATCGACCAGATGACGATCGAAGTGAACTCCGAGGGCCACATCATCGTGGATCAGGAGGTGCTCGACACGGATCTGGAGGATCATTCAGTCCCGCTCCTGTCCGCCAAAATCGGTGAGTATGCCCAAGCGGCTCAACTGACGAATTCCCAGCCCATCGTGGTCGTTTCGGCGGATGATGCGGCCAAAGGGCAACGATTTGTGGATGTCCTCAACGCCTTGGCGTCGGCGGGCATCCAGAACGTCACGATCACCGGGTTCACCGAGAAGTGAGCTGATTCCCCAACCGAGGACCTACCGATGCCGACGCGCGCTGTTTCAAATCGATCCACCGCCAGACGCAGTCGGGCGCTCGCTCTGGCTCGGGCCAATGAAGTCCCGTCACCCAGACTGGATCTTTCGTCCCTGGTCGATGTCGCCTTCCTGCTCCTGACTTTCTTCGTTCTCACCTCGACCCTCGATCCGAAGGAAACGGATATCGCAATTCACATGTCGCTTCCGGGAATAATAACCCCGCCGAAAACTGAGGTCATTCCAGAGAACGTGCACCTTCGAATTGATGAGAAAGGCGTTGTCTGGTGCGAGGACGTCGCCATGGATGCGAACGCGGGTGAGCGGGATTTGCCCGTGCTCTTTCGTCACTTGAAAGACATCCGTCTTGCCAACGAGATGATCCGGGAAGGAGAAGCGGTGCGGGTGTTCATCGATGCGGATGACGCCGTGTCGAGCCAACGGCTCGTCGACGTGATGAATTGTCTCGCCGCGGTCGGCTTGTCGGAGGTGACGCTTGAAGGATTTGTCGACTGATCCCGTCTCATCTTCGATGTGGATTGCCGACCTCCAGCCTTCCTCACCGGATTTTTTCCAGGTTCCCGGCATTTTTCCACGTTTTCTTGCCGGTATTGCTGGCCAAACAGGTCCGCCTTTCGATAAAATAGTCTTTTCCCCAATTTCCCATTTTTTGACGATTTCTGACCCAATCACATGAGAACGATAGCTCCCCCCAGGTATCGAAACCGTAGCCTCTTCCATCGCGTTTCTCTAGCCCCCGTACTTTCCGTGGCCCTCCTGACTTTGGGGGTAAGCCGTGGCTGGTCCCAGGACGAGGATGTCAGTGTCGAGACGCTCTATCGATCCGCCGCCGAACTCGCGGTCGAGGGAAAATTTGCCGAAGCAGTTGAGAAATACAACAAGCTCTTCGACCTGGCGGGAGAATATCTCTGCGAAGATTTCGGACCGCAGGCCGGTGGCATCGTCTTCGACTACGGCAGCGTTCTGTTGCAAATGCAGGAATGGGAGAAAGCTCGTGACGCCTTCGAGCGGTGCCATTTCTTCGATGAGAAGGAGTGCTCGAAGTCGAAAGTGAAGAACGAGAATACCCGCAAGGATCTGGCGCTGTTTCAGTGGGGATTTTGCGAAGCCCAACTCGGAAATCACGCCAAGGCGCTGGAGCTTTACGACCAGTACCTCGAGATCGCCAAGACCAAGCCTGACGAGCTGGCCAAGGTCCGGAACGCCTTCAAACTCCGTCGCGGTTCCTCCCTGGTGCAGGTCGGACGCCTTGATGAAGGCGCCAACGAGATCAAGGAATTGTTCGACAAACGGGAGGAGTGGCAGGTCACCTCGCAGTTCCTCATGCAGGGATTGTTGGAGTTGGGGCTCGGTTGGATCTCTCAGGCCAAGCAGGCCGAAACTCCGGAATCGATCTCCCTCGTGGAGGAGGCGGGGAACCAGTTTCTCGATCGGAATGCGGAAGTTCTCAATGTGAGCCCGGTGGACAAGTTTCGCTTCGGATTCATCGATCGCTTCAAGAAGCTGGGCTTTGATTCCTCCGAGGCCGGGATGCAAACCCTAGCGCTTCGCTTCTACTCCATGGTGCCGACCCTGGAAGAGGTCGACTACGACCTCCAGGGAAGAATTCAGGTGCTGCCGGGTCAGGCCGCCCCCGCCGCCTACCAGCAGATCATCGACCAGGTGAAGGAACTTCGGAACAAGCCGGTTCCGCCGGATGTGGAGATGGAACGTCTCGTCGCCCGGGCTTATGAATTGCTCGGCAACTATCTCGCCCCGCGGGAGATCTATCGACACCTCGTCGAGTTCTATCCCGAGATCCAGCAGGAACGCCGCGCCGAGTTTCTCCATGAAGCCGCCCGCTACTCGACCATGCTGGGGGACTATTCCTCCGCCCAGTATTTTGGGGAGCTTTTCATGAGCGAAATGCCGGATCACCGCCTTCGTGACAACGTCTCGGTCTACATGCTGCAATCACTCTTCTCATCGCAGCAGTTCGACGAAGTGGTCCGGATCTGTGAGACCGTGCGCGAGCGCTTCAATCTCGGCGACGAACAGCGCGAATTGCCGGACGCCCTCTACGGTCTGGCGCTGTATTCGCTCGGTCGCTATGAGGAAGCCCAGGTGGCCTTTGACGAGTATGCCAAGACCTACAAGGGCACGCCCAACCGCGAGATGGTCCTCTATCATCGCGCCAACAACCGGATGATCCTAGGGGATTTCCGGGCGGGCGCCGAACTGGCCCACGAGTTTCAGCAGGAATTCCCCGATTCTGAAAAATTCGGCGATCTCTCAGTGGCCGACGAAGCCCTGTGCCGGTACAACCTCGAAGACTACTCCGCCGCCATCGCCAAGGCCGAGGAACTGGAGGAAAAATATCCCGAATCCCAGGCGCTGGACCGCGTCCTCATCATCAAGGGCGACGCGCTCATCGTGCGCAGTCAGGAAGCCGAGGAGGAGGAGCAGGAAGCCAAGTTGAGAGAGGAAGGTCTCGCCGCCTATCGCAAAGCGATCGAGACGGCCAAGGGGCTTCAGGGATCCGGCAAGAATGAAAACGTTCATCGCGAGTCATTCTCCGAGGCCACAGCCAAGGCGATCGACATTCTCGTCACCGATGAGAAGTGGGAAGAGGCGGTGGCGCTCTATGACGCCTTTTTCCCGGACTATGCCGGCACCTTTTACGAGCCCCAGGTGGCCGTCTATTCGATGGATGCCCTGGAAAAGGTCGGCCGCGGCGAGGACGGTCTGAAACAGATCGAAAAGACCATCGTCCTGCTTGGCAAACGTCTCGCCGAGAATCCGGACCTCGACCTGTTGCGCCGGGCGCTCGGTTCCTACTCGGAAGCCTCCGTGCGCGTGCGGGGCGCCGAAAAGACGCTCGAAATCCTCGCCAATTTCCCCGGCGTCGACCCGAGCAACATCGCTCTCGTCACCTGGATCAAGATGCAGAAAGTCATCGTGCTCCAGCAGATGCGGAACGAGGCCGAGAAGGATTCGGCGGAGTATCAAACCGCCCAGCAGCAGATCGACAAGGAGTTCAAGGACATGGAGCAGTTCGAGGTCAAGGACCTGTCCGAGATCGCGCTCTACATGATCGGGAAATACCTGGCCGGGAGCGACAATCCCTTCCTCGCCGTTCGCTACTTTGAGGAATTGCTGGTGCGCGACAATCCCGACGCCGACAAATACAAGGCGGAAGCCGATCTCCAACTCGGGCGCATCGAGGCACGGCGTCCCGACAAGACCGCGCAGAACTCCGCCCGGGAGCGCTTCAAGCGCATCATCGACAAATACCCTAACAAAGAATTGGTTCCCGGAGGTTGGCTGGAGCTCGGCCGCATCGACATGAAGTTGGAGCGCTGGGAAGACGCCAAGGAGGACTTCGCCACGATCAACAAGAACAAGAAGTGGCTGACTCCCGAGGAACGGGCCGAGTCCAACTACAGCTACGGTGTCTGCCTCGAAAAAGTCGGCGATCTCGGTGGCGCCCTGCAGGCCTACAACATCGTGTGGGTCACCTACACGAAGTATGCCGAATGGGCGACGCTCGCCTTCGAGAAGGTCGTCACCCTGGGCTTTGAGGATGCCGAAAAGAACATCACCGATCCCATCGCCCTGCGCGCCAAGAAGATCGAATACTACAAGCTGCTCAAGAAGAAGGTCTACGAGTGGCAGAAATTCGATACTGACGCCTATCGGCGCCTGCAGCGCCGCGTTCCCGAAATGCGGGACGAACTCGGCATCACGCCCGAGGAGGAAAAGGCGATCGACTTCGAACTGGGGCTCGATCAGGTCCAGCAACCCGGCGCCGCCAACTGATGAACGACGTCAAAAACGATCGCGAAGAAAATCATTCAACAGGGTTCACTCACCGATTCAACAGGGTCAAATCCGACATGAAGACAGTTTCACTCTCTCTCAAAGCCGCCGGGCTCCTGCTGCTCGGCATCGCGCTGACCGGTTCGCCGGAACGGCTCGAGGCGCAGCAGCAGAAATCGAACGAACTCAGCGCCATGATTCTGCTGAAAAACAATCAGCGCCAGCGCGGGTTCGTTCAGAACTCCAACGATAACGGCTTGCTCTTCTCGTTGGTGGAAGGGACACCCGGCAAAGGCATGCGCTGGGATACCGAAGTGGTCGCGGTGGCCTTTGACGACGCGGACGAGATCATGCGCGAGGCCCGGGCCGCCTTTCTCCAGCGGAACTATGACGCGGCCGCCGAGCAGTTTGCCGCGATTGCCGATCGGTGGGTGATTGCCGCCTATGCGCCAAACAATTTCGCCACCGAGGCGCGCTACTATCACATCGAATCGCTTCGCCTCCTCGGGCGCTGGGAGGAGATCGCCGCCGCGTTGGAAACCCCGACTGCGACCACGATTCCGACCAAGTTGTCGGAGTTTTATCAACCGCAGTTCAAGCTGAACAAACTCTGGGCGGCCTTGGGATCGGGGAATCTCGACCCGGTGAAATCCGAAGTCGATAGCCGGCAGATCCCGCAGACCGGTTCCGCCAAGCTCCTGAATTCACCCGCCTATCGTGAAATGCCGATGCGCGAGTTGGTTCAGATCACCTTCATGGGAGC
>JAGRPB010000015.1 GCA_020439945.1 Verrucomicrobiia bacterium | reverse complement strand
GTTCGGGATGTCCGTGTGCATGCTGTTGATGATGCACAGGTCGTCGGCGTGCCTAGCGACATTCGGGAACAATTCGGAAATCCACTGGCCGCTTTCCCCGTGTTGCTTGAAATCCCACTTTGATCCGAGCAGTTTTGAACCCGGGCGTTGACCCGTTTTTCCCGAGTCGCGAGTGAGGATGGGCTTGTAGTCGAAGGTGTCGACATGCGAGGGGGCGCCACGCATGCAGAGGAAGATGACGCGCTTGGCCTTGCCGGCAAAGTGGGGCGCCTTGGGAGCCAGGGGATTGACGGATGATTCGGCGGCCATCGTGCTCAGCGCGGAAAAGGCGAGATAGCCGAATCCGGCGGAAGTCGATTTCAGCGCATCACGGCGGGAGAGGGTGTAGGGAGCGTTCATGGCGGAGAAGTTTTCAGTCTTCAGAATTCAGTTTTCAGGCGGACCGGTCCGGAGGTTCATCGATTCTGAAACGATGCCACGCGGACCTCGGAATGGCTTGGCTTCGAGCCTTTGGGAAAAAATCGATTCAATTGGGTTAATCCTGACCAAAGTTTAGTTGAGATAGCGGAACTCGGCGCTGCTCAGGAGGCTCTGGCAGAAGGTGGTGAGGCCGAGGAGTTTGGCTTTTTCCTCGTCCATGCCGTCCTTGCGGGCGGTGGCGAGGAAACGATCGAGATAGGCGGCCGTCTTGCGCGCTTCCTCCGCCGTGGGCGGTCGGGCATAGGCGAGGTAGAAGGCGGTCGCTCCCAGCTTCGGTCCGCGGAGCTTCAGGTCCTCTGCCAAGCGCCGGGCCATGGCGTCGGCGTTGGCGATGATGAATTCCGAGTTCATGAGGTAGAGCGCCTGCGAGGGGACGGTGGTGGTTTCACGCTCTCCGGTCATCAGGCTGGGGTCGGCAAAATCGAACAGAGCCAGTGACTCGGGAACCAGGTCCCGGACGACGGGTAGGTAGATGGAGCGGTGATCGTGTTCGGCGGTCAGGCTCGACTGGTCGCGAACGGTGCGACCGACGAATCCGTCTCCCACTTTGGCCACCGGAGAACCGACCGGGCGATCGAGTTCCAGTTTGCCGCTCACGGCCAGCACCGCGTCGCGGAACGATTCGGCGTCGAGGCGACGCGGGGTCATCCTCCAGAGGAGATGATTGTCGGGGTCTTTCTCGAATTTCTCCTGATCGAATTCCGAGCTTTGGCGGTAGGTCCGACTGAGGACGATCTCGCGGATCATCTGTTTCATCGACCAGCCCTTCTCAATGAAGCGGATGGCCATTTGATCCAGCAACTCCGGATGGGTCGGCGTCTGTCCAGTGGCGCCGAAATTGTCGACGGTCGGCACGATGCCCTGCCCGAAAATCCAGTGCCAGAGGCGATTGGTCATCACCCGGGCGGCGAGCGGATTTTCCGGCGAAGTCATCCACTGGGCGAGTTGCAGGCGCCCGCTTTCATCATCGGGAATGGGCTCCTCATCGCCGGTTTGAATGACCTGGACGTAGCCCCGGGGCACCCGTTCGGAAGTGGCGCCATTTTCCTCTCCTCGGATCAGGAGCTGGGAATCGAAAGGTTCGGCGCTGTCAGTCACCGCCATCGCGAGCGCCAGCGGGTTTCCTTCGCCGTCGTAGCGGCCCAACTGGGATTCGAGGAGGCCTATCTGGCTGCGAATGCGGAGCAGACCGAGAGTGAGGCGTTGGGCCTTGTCGGTGTCGCCGCCCCGGCGCGCTTCGGCGGCTTCGGCCTGCTGGTTGCGAAACTCCTCCCGGGTCTGGTCGAGACGGAACTGGAGATCGATCAGTTGGCCGAGGGAGAGGGGATCGATGGCGGACTGCTCGTCGGCAACGGGCAGGGTGATGAGATCACTGCTGTGGCGACTCTGGGCCGCGCCGGGGGTGCCATACCAGGTTTCGCTGCTCAGGAATACTCCGGCCATGGCGTAGTAGTCCGACATGGGAATGGGATCGAACTTGTGATCGTGACAGCGGGCGCAGGCGACCGTGGTGGCGAGCACCGCGCGACTGGCGGTGTCGATCTGCTCGTCGACGAGATCGAATTTGAACTGGCGATTGTTCTGGTCGTTGAGACCCTTCGTCCCGATGGCGAGGAAACCGGTGGCGACGAGGTGCTCGGCGCGTTCGGCGTCGTTTTCGAAAGGCAGGAGATCGCCGGCGATTTGTTCCTGGATGAATTGATCGTAGGGCTTGTCGGCGTTGAACGCGTCGATGACGTAGTCTCGATAGCGCCACGCGTAGGGATAGAGCGCATTGGCTTCCTTGCCGGTCGATTCTCCGTAGCGGGCGACATCGAGCCAGTGACGTCCCCAGCGTTCGCCAAAACGGTCGGAAGCGAGCAGGGCGTCCACCGTCTTTGACAGCGTGGCTTCAGGATCCTTCGCCCAACCGGCGAGGAATTTTTCGACCTGATCCGGCGTGGGGGGAAGACCGATGAGATCAAAAAACAGGCGACGGACCAGAGTGCCCGGCTCGGCATCGGGAGCGGGCGTCAATTCGTTTTCGTCGAGGGCGGCGAGGACGAAATGATCGAGTTCGCTCCGGGGCCACTCCGATTGCGAAATCTCGGGCAGCTTTGATTTGTGCGGCTTCTGGTAGGCCCAGAAGTCCCGGCCTTTTTCGACGTCGATGGTGCTGGTGTAGGTCTCGATGGGCTGGGCATCCCGGGGAGCCTCCTTGCGGGGATCGGGGGCGCCCATCTCGATCCAGGTTCGGAAATCGGCGATCACCTGGTCGTCCAGCTGGTACTTCGGTGGCATTTCCAACGAGCTGTCCTCGTAGGTGATGGCGGTGAGGAGCGTGCTTTCCTCGGGAGAACCCGGGACCAGGACGGTGCCGTTGTCTCCACCTCGCAGGGTCGCTTCCCGCGAATCGAGCAGCAGGCCGCCCTTTACCTTGTCGGCGTCGGTGGAGTGGCATTTATAGCAGTGCTTGACCAGCGCCGGGCGAATGTGGCTCTCGAAGAAATCGATCTGTTCCGGCGAGAAATCTCCCGTCGTCATCATGGATTCCGACTGAGCTGAGACAGGGAGTGTCGCCGAGCAGAGAAGGGCGGCAAGTGGCAGGAGGAACGGAGAGTGGGGAAGCGACTTCATGCTTTCGCGGAGTTGCCCGATACAACCCGGCGAAGAGAATGAAGTTTCACCAGAATCTGAATCCGGACGATTTTCCGGCCTGGGCGGAACTTCACGGACTGCTCGTGAGGTTGATCGTCTCTCCGGTTTCCCCGACGGTCAGTTGTATCTGGGAATAGTGCCAGATTCCTCCCTGTTTATCACCGATGACGTTGACGTGTCCTTTTCCCTTGGGCCCGGAGACGCTGTAGTTGATCTGGGCGCTACCGTTCTGATTCTCCAGGCTGATGTTGCCGGTGACGAAAAAGCCGGGCTCGACAGGACTGCCCAGCGCCTCGGTAACCGCAGCACTGTTTTGAATCCGATTGAGCGATTCGGAATAGGGATCCGATTTCTTGATCATCCCGAAGGCGCCTCCGATGACTACCGCCACGATGGCGGCCACGGCGCCGATGAGAGCGAGACAACCACATCCGACAAGGGCGAAGATTTTCTTGTTGGAAGCCATGACAACGAAAAAGGGGGAATCCCTGAGAATCCTATCTCGAATTCCAGAGAAAGGTCGAGGCAATTCAGACCTCGTCCGCGTTTTCGCTGGCGTTGATGCGCGCGCGTTCGGTTTTGACTTCCGGTTTCAGAAACGTTGAGATTGCCTCAGATGAAACGAAGAGATTTTTCCAAGGCCGCGTTGGGATTGGCCGCTTTCGGTGCTGTTGGCACGGGTGCCCTCCTGAGCGCGAGCGAAACCCGGCAGCGAACGAACCAGGGACGCCTCTACAAGGCGATCAAGACGAACGATGGCATCACTCCCGAGAAATTGGCGGAGGTCAAAGCCCTCGGTTTTGACGGCATCGAAGGCAGCAGTCCCGGCATCGGTGACGTCGCCGCGTATCGTGCGAAGGCGGAAGCCGCGGGATTGCCGATTCACGGGGTGGTCTGCCAAGGGCATTGGCAGGAGCGGCTTTCCTCGCCCGATCCCAGTGTTCGCGACAAGGGGCGCCAGAATCTGGAGCAAGCCATCCGCGACGCCCGGGCGCTCGGAGGATCGTCAGTGTTGCTGGTTCCCGGCAAGGTGACCGGCGATGACGAAACGCACGATGACGTCTGGCATCGATCCATCGAGGAGATTCGCAAGGCGCTTCCGGTGGCGAGTTATGAAGGCATCCACATTCTCGTCGAAACCGTCTGGAATGGCTTCTGTGAACAGCCGCAGCAGATGGCCGATTACATCGACGAGATCAGCAGTCCCTGGGTGAAGGTGTATCTGGACTTCGGCAACATGCAGAAGTTCGCTCCGGCTGAGGAATGGGTCCGCACGCTCGGATCGCGTGTGGTGAAGCTGGACGTCAAGGACTGGGGCGTGAAGCCGGGATTCTGTCCGCTCGGTGAGGGCGACGTGAACTGGGCCGCGCTTCGCGAGGCGCTGGCCGAGATTGGTTTCACCGGCTGGGTGACCCGCGAAGGCAGCGACGGTGGATTGGAAAACACCGCGAAATTGATGGACGAGCTTCTCGACCTGTGAGGAAGAACGCGGAAGTCGGAGCCGAGGGATTCATGAGAAAGGCGATCGCTGTTTCCGCCACCTTCCTGACTCTGGCGGTGGCCTTGCCAGGTGGTGTTGCCGAGGAGCTTGCTAAGCCGAACTTCGTGTTCATCATCGCCGATGACCTCACCCATCGGGAACTCGGTTGCTACGGTGGTCAGGCGAAAACGCCGAACATCGATCGGTTCGCCGCGGAGGGAATGCGTTTCACCCGCTGTTTCCAGGCCGCGCCGATGTGTTCGCCGACCCGGCACAATATCTACACCGGTCTCTACCCGGTGAAGAGCGGCGCCTATCCCAATCACACCTTCGCCAAGGACGGAACCCACAGCGTCTGTCACTACCTGGGGGATCTCGGCTACCGGGTGGCCTTGAGTGGAAAGACCCACATCGGTCCGCGCGATGTTTTCCCGTTCGAATATTCCGGAGAGGACAACAATCCCGACATGGCGGCGGTCGACAAGCTGCTGGGCGAATCGAAGGATTCAGGAACGCCGTTCTGTCTCTTTGCCTGCTCCAACGAACCGCACACGCCCTGGAACAAGGGCGACCCATCGGCTTATCCGCCTGAGAAGGTCGTTCTGCCTCCGTATCACGTCGACACACCCGAGACGCGTGACGGCTGGTCTCGCTATCTCGCGGAGATCACCTATTTCGACGGGCAGGTGGGCCAGATCCTCGATCTGCTCGACAAGCACCAGCTTTCCGAAAACACCCTCGTCATCGTTACCACGGAGCAGGGAAACAGCATGCCCTTCGCCAAGTGGACCCTCTACGATTCGGGATTGCAGACGGCCTTCATCGCGCGCTGGCCCGGCCGGGTGAAGCCCGGGTCGGTTTCGGATGCGATGATCGAATACGTCGACGTGTTGCCGACCTTTGTCGAGGCTGCCGGCGGCACCCCGGATCCGGTGCTCGAGGGCAAAAGCCTCTTGCCGTTGTTGCGTGGGGAGTCCGATCATCACAAGGATTTCGTCTATGGCATCCAGACCACGCGGGGCACCATCAACAGTCCCGATCATTTCGGGATTCGGTCGATCCGGTCGGATCGCTACAAGCTGATCGTGAACCTGACGCCGGAGGTGACCTTCACCAACGCCTGCACCCAATCTCCCGAGTTTGTTTCCTGGGTGGAAAAGGCGAAGGCCGGAGACACTGACGCCGCGGAGAAAGTGCGGCGCTATCAGCATCGTTCACCCGTTGAGCTATACGACATCAAGAATGATCCCTTCGAATGGGAGAATCTGGCGGATGATGCCGGCCATACCGAAACGATCTCCGATCTGAGGGAGAGATTGGAGGCGTGGATGGCTTCGCAAGGAGATCTCGGCCAAGCCACGGAGTTGGCGGCCGACGAGCATCAGAAGCGTAGTCGGGGGAAAAAGAAAAAGTAGCGGAAGTCGTGATACTTCCGTCGGGTTGCGAGTAAATCAGGCCCCGCTTCGGTTCGGAAGTTTTACGACTTCCGCTACGATTCGTGGTCTCCCTCTACGAGGCGGTAATGGATATTCCAGAATCGCTCCCAGAATTCGTCGTCCCAGATCGAGAGCGAAGGGTAGCCGGGAATGACGCAGCCATCATAGGGATAGTCCGGCAATTTGCTCTCTTCTTGGATCAGCCCTGCGCGCAAAGGATTTTCCCGGATGTAGCACGCGACCTTTGCAAAGGCATCCCGATCGCGATCTTTCTGACGGAGGACGTTGTCGTAGGGTTGTTTTTGCAGGCGGAAATCACCAAGAGATTGAAGCAAACGATTGGCTTGGGTCCGTAAGAATTTGGCGGCTGGACGTTGGTCGGAATCTGACTTGTATCCAATCCAGAGAAGATGCCAGTGATCGGGCATCAGGCAGTAGAGTGGACAATTGATTCCGTAGCGAGCCCCCGCATGGGTGAGCAGTTCCCGAAAACGCCAGTGAAATTCCGGTCCGAGCCAGCCCCGCTTGCGGTTTTCAATGGTCATCGACCAGTGAATATAGCTGTGACCACGATATGCCTCCGGATGAAGGCGCTTCAGATAGGATCTCTCTTCTTCATCCTCATGATTTCGTCGTGACATGATCTCGTTGGCGGATGCGTGAACTGTGGAGACTTCGCGATCGGGTGAACTGTCGAGACGGAAGTCTCACGACTTCCGCTACATACGTGGGCAGCGGAAATCGTGAGACTTCCGGAGAAGGGGGAGGAAATCAATTTGAGATGAGCACGCGAAGTTTCCCCTCCCCAGGCTGAGGCGTCAAACTTTCCCCCATACGCTCAAATTTCTCCCCTTGCGTGTCGTGTTTGGCCTCCGCTATGGTCGTCGCCTCATGAGCAAAAACACCTCTCCGAACTCAACTTCGCCCGGCGGCACTTCGCGCCGCCGCTTTCTCACCACGCTCTCCGGAGCGGCCGCTTTCCAGATCGTTCCCAGTCACGTCCTGCGGGCTCAGGATGGAAAGCAGACTCCGAACGAAAAACTGAATATCGCCTTTGTCGGTGCCGGTGGACGAGGCGCGTCGAATCTGCAGGGGTGTTCCGGCGAGAACGTCTACGCCTTTGCCGATTGCGACCAGCGCCGCTGCGCCGATTCGGTGCGGAAGTATCCAAATGCCAAGTATTTTACTGACTGGCGGGAGATGCTCGACAAGATCGGGAACGATCTCGATTGCGTCGTGGTTTCCACGCCGGATCACAACCACGCCATTGTCGCCATGGCGGCGATGCAACTCGGCAAGAATGTCTACGTGGAGAAACCGCTGACTCGCACCATTTCCGAAGCTCGAGCCCTGAAGGCGGCGGCGCAGAAATACGGCGTGTGCACGCAGATGGGTAACCAGGGGCATGCCGCCGAGGGGGCCCGTCGCACCAACGAATGGATCCGGAGCGGCGCGGTGGGAGAGATCCGCGAGGTACACTGCCAGTCGAGCCGCCCCATCTGGCCGCAGGATCTGCTTCGGCCGGCGGCGGAAGAGGTGCCCCCGACACTCGACTGGGACGTGTGGCTCGGGCCCGCGCCCGAGGCGTCCTACAGCAGCCAGATCGTTCCTTTCAAGTGGCGTGGTTTCATCGACTACGGAACTGGCGCTCTCGGAGACATGGGCGCCCACATTTTCGATCACCCGGTCTGGGCTCTGGGGCTGGGGATGCCGGAAACGATCGAGGTGATCTGCGATCGCGAGACACCCGGCAGCGAGAAAGTGACGCATCCCGCGTCATGCACCATCACCTACGAATTCGCCGCGGATGGAGATCGCCCGCCGGTGAAACTGATCTGGTTCGATGGCAAGCATCACATGCCGCGCCCTGAAAATATGGACGCCGACAAGAACCCGCCGAAGGACGGTTGCCTCTACTACGGCAGCGAGCATGTCTTCATGCACGGCAGTCACGGAGGTATGCCCCAACTCGTCAACAGCGCGGAAAAAGCCGATTTCAAGGAGCCGGAAAAAACGATGGAACGATCCCCCGGACATCATGCCGAATGGATCGCGGCCTGCAAGGCAAAGGATCCGTCGATGGCGAAGTCGAATTTCGACTACGCCGCCCCGCTTACGGAAATCATGCTCCTCGGCTGTGTGGCCGCGCAGGTGGGCAGCGGCACGAAGCTGACCTGGAATCCCGAAACCCTGAAAACCGGCAACGCCGACGCTGACGCGCTGGTGCATCACCATTACCGCGAGGGGTGGACGCTGGGAAGCTGAGACTTCTTTTGCTTGGCTGATTGCTTTCCAGGCCGCGGGCATGTTTTTCGTTACGCTCGCTGCTTGGCAGGTGGGCGTGGGTGTCAGTTTCTATTTTGGAAATCGGACGCTTCCGACCGCGATCCTGATCATTGGGATCGCGGCCACGGCTGCGCATTTCACGATCGGAATCGGATACTACTACATTGCCCTGATGGCCCTCCTCGGCGTGATCATCTGGATAGCGAACCGGGTCGACATGAGCTGAAATCTCGTCCCGTCTCGCCGTTGCGGCGTGCAATCACTGGTCCTCCTCGTTACCGCTTTCGACTTCCAACTGATCACGGAACTGCTGCAGCCGATCGTAGTCGAGACCTGGGGGCCGACGATTGAGCAGCCAGTCAAAGTCTTCTCTGGCGCCGGAGATGTTTTCGTCCTGATAGCGTAGCAGGGCGCGCTGGAAACGTTCCTGCGATTCCTCGGGAGAGATGGTGAGAATGAGTTCGATGTAGCTCATGGCTTCGGACGGGCGACGCTCGTTCATGTCGATGCCGACGAGGTTGCGGAGCATGCGGACGCAGATGTCTTTGGCGTCGGCACCTTTGAAGTCCGTGTCATTGGGAAAGTTGCGGGTGATGGACCAGGCGAGATCTTCGGCTTCACGACGCGTGATGATCTTGCCGCCTTCGAAAACATCGACCAACATCAGGGAAGGTTCGGCGTCCTCATCGCGATGCCCGACGAGAAAGTGACCCGGCAGGGGAATGCCTTCCACGCCCTCGATCCCAAGTCGTCGCGCGAGCTCGATGAAAACGACCGACAGGGTGATGGGCAGGCCTTCGCGGTACTCCAGCACTTCGTTCAGGTAGCTGTTGCCGGGATGGTAGTATTCGCTGCGGCTGCCATGGAATCCGCTTTCTTCGAAGAGGAATTTCGCCAGTCGGCGGACTTTTTCCCGGTCGTCCTTGGCGGGTGGCAGGTCGGGATTCTTCTCGATCGCTTCCCGGGCTTCCGTTTCCAGCCGATCGAATTGTTCGACGTAATAGTCGAAATCGAGGTCGGGTTCATCGATCCGGGCAATCTGGAGGCCGGCCCGGAAAAGATCGGGCGCTTTGGTGTCCAATTCGGTGGCCAGGCCGGCGGCGACTTCGTGAAGGTGAAGATCTTCAGTCAGTTTCCGCATGGCGGCGGCCCTCGCTTCCAAAGCTTCCGCGCGTTCGAGCAGGAGAGCGCGGCTGGCTTCGGGTGATCCGGCGAGAGCTTCGAGGCGCTTGCCGGTGGTTTTGCCATCAGCGGAGAATCCGTCGATCTCCTTACCGATTCGGGTGAGGGTTGCCGGTGAAACTTCGGGCTCGCCCAGATGTTCGCCGGATTGGAAGTGACGGAACTCGGCCTCGGTGGAGCGGAATTTGCAGATCCCCACCTTACCGCCACTGAGGACGGATTCATCCATCTCCATGATCTGGGTACCGTTGACGAAGCCGGTTACTTTTTCATCGTCGACGCGGACGCGCAGTTCGTTCCAGTCGCCCGGGTGATAGGCTTCGGTCTCGATCTGCTGAAGAATGGTCCAACTGTAAATGTCGGGCCCTTCGAAACGGGTGAAGCGGATTTTTCCCCCGCTGGGATAGAAGCCGTAGTGCCGGTCTTTTCCATCGGAAGCAAAGGCGAGACCGGCGGCCCCGGACTCGTCATCGAGCCGGACGTTGACGGCGATTTCGTAGGGACGATCGGGCGTTGGGCGTTCGCTCAAGCAGAGGGCGCGTCCGCCGAAGCCGCCGCCCAGTCCCTCGCCCTTGATAATGCCGCCGCGCTGGGTCCACCGCGCGCCCATGACCGTGGTCCAGACCGCCGGATCGAGCGCGCCGAAGGTGAGCCAGCGATGCATGGGCACGCTGTTCGGCTTGTCGAGGAGCGGCTGGAGATGCTCGGCGGGAACGGCGAAACCGAGGTTGGGGGTGGCGACATTCTTGATGGTGACAATGCCGAGCACGCGTCCCTCGAGGTCGACGATGGGGCCGCCGCTGTTTCCCATCTCGATGGGCATGGCGATCTGGATCATGGGGAAGTCGGGCGTTTCACCCTCGACTTCCAGGTCCTCATCCAGTTTGCGGATGGCGGACACGAGTCCGGAAACGACGCTGAACTTCAGACCCTGCGGATTTCCGAAACCGAGAATGGGCTCTCCCTGCTCGATGGAATCGGGTGGCGCGATTTTCAGAAAGGGCAACTTTTCGTCGCCGAGATCGATTTTCAGGATGGCGAGGTCGAGGTGACGATCCCAGGCATGGACCGAGGCGACGTCGAACTCCCGACCGTCGAGTAGTTCCACCTTGATGGGGCGGGCGGCGCCGATGACATGCTGATTGGTCGCGACAAGGCCGTCGGCGGAAATGAGGAAACCGCTTCCGGTGCCGAGCGTGTGACCGTCGCGAGACTGGTGGGTGACTTTGACGATGGCCGGTTCGACCTGCTTGATCAGGCCGTGAACGACGCCGGGATCGAGCAGAGGGCCGTCGATCGAGGGTTCTCCCATTCCGGCGAGCGCTTTCTCGACTGACTCGTCGATCTCACTCTGGCCCTTTTTCGCCGGCTTTTTCCTGTCTGGTCCTTCGACGTCCTTTCGCGAAATGCCGGGAAAGATTTCGTCGTCGTCCGAACTCGGGGTCGGTGCCGTTTCCGATTTGGCGGAGCCCTCATTCTCGGTGGCTTTCCCGGGAGCCCCCTTTGCCGGAAAACCCGTCACCGCCAGGCAACCGATGATCGTGAACAAGGCGGGAATACGGAGACGAATGGGATTGCGCATCGGGACCGGACGGGGTTGCATGCGAAGTGTAAGCGGAAACGATGCCGATGAAAATGCTCGTCTTGGGAATTCGATGTGGCGCGTATGCGTTGGTGATGTGCGGCTGGATGGCTGCGGTTCGGGCCCAGGATTCGGCGCCTGCGATCTGGAAGCGGCACGCGATTGATGCGGCCGACAACGCGGTCGGGAAACGGGGGGCGGACGGCGTGCGGCTCGGGTTTGCGGACGCGGACAGTCTGCCGGACGTGGTGACGGGCTGGGAGGACGGCGACGCCATTCGCGTTTGTTTCAATCCCGGACCGGAAGGATCGAAAGGACCGTGGGAAGGGATCACCGTCGGGCACGTGGCTGGAGCGGAGGACGCGGTTTTTGCCGACCTGGACGCCAACGGCGTGCTCGACGTGGTGTCGTGCACCGAGGGAAAGACGCGAACCGTTTTCGTTCATTGGGCGCCTCACCCGGCGGCCGAATACGCCGATGAGTCGGCCTGGAAAACCGAGGCTTTTCCGGCGCTGAAAGGAAAACAGATGTGGATGTATTGCCTGCCCTGTGACGCGAACGGCGACGGGCGCGAAGACTTGATTCTCGGTTCGAAGAACGCTGGCGCCACTGTGGGCTGGCTGGAGCAGCCCTCTGAAAACCCGAGGGACCTTTCGCGGTGGAAGTATCACCCTCTCTATGAAGCCGGCTGGATCATGTCGATCCGGGCCGAGGATCTCGATGGGGATGGTGATCGGGATGTGATCTTTTCCGATCGAAAGGGAAAATCCACCGGCGTGTGGTGGTTGGAAAACGTGGGCCAGGGAAACGGCGAATCGGGATCAGTATTCGCCGCGCCACGGCGCCTGGGATTGGCGGAAAAGGAGGTCATGTTTATCGACATCGCCGACGTGAACGGCGACGACCGTCTCGATATCGCGGCCGCTATCAAGCCGGACGAGATCGCCTTCCTGTTTCAGCCCGAGGGAAAGGCATCGGAGTCGTGGAAGGTCGGTTTCCTCGCGGGTGGTTTGGATTTGAAGCGATTCGGGACGGCGAAGGCGGTCCGGGTGGCGGACCTGGATCTCGACGGAAACCTCGATGCCGCCATCACCTGCGAGAATGCGAAGGGAGCGCTTTCCGGCTGCCTCTACGCACCGATCGAATTCGACAGACCGGTGACCCTTCATGACCTGGGAGGTCCGGAAGGCGTGAAATTCGATCGTATCGAATTGATCGATCTTGATGGAGATGGGGATCTGGACCTGATGACCTGCGAGGAACGGGACAACTTGGGAGTTTTCTGGTACGAGAACCCCAGTCGATGACTTGCCGTATCACGGGCAGGTGGAGGCGGCTATTTGGCCTCCTGAACCTTGATCTGGTTCTTTAGACTTTTGGAGTCCAGCGACTCCATGACACCCACACCCAATCTACTCAAAGCTCTGGCGACATTGGGATCCTTCGAGGTGCCATCCAACAAAGTGACTCCCTTTTCGTAGCGGAAGTGTGCATTCTCGATTTCCACAAGCAGCGGAACTATCAACTCCGGCACACGGTTTGCCCAGAGCATGGAAGTCAGACGCGGTTCGATTTTCATTTCGTCAACAACGTCGAAGTCGGGAAGTTCGCTTTGGATTTTCGAAATCAGATTCTGGGTTTGAATCCTGCTCGAGATCTGGCCGCTAACGGTGATTTTCTTTTCCACCTCATTTTCGATGACGTCCACGACCGTTCCGAGAGGGTCGATGACGACTTCCGGCGCCGCCTCGGGCGTTGCCGGTTCGGTTTGCTTCATTGGACTCGAGGCGTCGCTCGCTTCTGGTTCAGTGAACGCCGTGTTTTCCTGCACCTCTACGGTCGGTGTTTCAGGTGTTTTCTGGGGATCGTCACAGCCCGACAGAAAGAAAACTGCACAGGCTGCGATAGCGGAGAAAACGGCGGTGTTTACTTGATGGGAAGGTGTCTGGGACATCACCGTGGATCGTGGCGAAAAACGATTTCCCTTTCAAGTGTTTCCAATTTCGCGCTCGTACAACGCTGGTACAAAAAAGGACCGGGCTCCGGGCTGCCGCCAATGGGAGGAGGGAGGTAGTTGGCGAACAGCCCGGAACTCCGGTGAATTTGTGTGGGAACACGCTGGGGCGCAGAGAGTTCCATGGCGTTTTGTCTCTTTGGTCTGGGGTGTGACATCGTACGGAACGATTTCCGGGTTTTTGGCCATTTTTTTTCGCAAAGGCACCGGAAAAGCGTCACGCTGTGGGAGGTAGCGACAAATTTTTCCCATAGGAGAGCCCGTTTTCATGACCGGACCGACCGCCGAGACCTACATTGATTCCGTTCGCGAACACCACGCGGGCCTGAGGGCTTTCGTGCGTTCGCTGGGCGTGCAACCGATGTGGGTCGATGATATCGCTCAGGAGGCATTTATCATTGCCTATGAACGACTTGAGGAATTCGATGTCGAGCGCGATTTCGGGGCGTGGTTACGAGGGATCGCAAGAAATCTGGTCATCAACGAGCGGCGCAAGGATGCCCGCAGAAAGCGCATCCTGGCCGACAATCTCACGGATATCCTGGTGCGCACCAGCTCCGTTCCCGAGGAGGAAGAAGAAGAACTCGGTGATCGCGGAACCGCCAAGCTGGCCGCTTTGAGGCAGTGCATGAGTGAGCTGCCGGAAAAAAGCCGCGCTCTAATTCAGGCTCGCTACGAAAAGGAGGAATCGGCTCCCGACATCGCCGATCGCCTGGAGATGAAACCGCCGGCGGTCCGGAAGGCCCTGGAGCGGGTCAGGGAAGCCCTTCGGAAATGCATGGACGAAAAAATGCGAACGGCGGGCGTCACACCATGACCAGGTTGAGACATTTATCTGTTAGGAAGTAGGAACATGGATCATTTCGAACAGCGTTTCCGCGCGTTGCTCTCGCAACTCCTCGACGGTGAATTGACCGCCGAGGAGTCCGCCGAGTTGGCGCACCTTTGCGCCGCGAATCCGGAGCGGGTGGCAACCATGCGCCGCGAACTGGAGTTGGCGGAACTTCTGCGTGTCGTTTCCTCGGAAGACGAGGGAAGCCAAGCCGGGATCTCTTTTCACCACAGGATGTCCGTGGTTCTGGGTGACGATCCCGAAGCGACTTTCGGCGATTTGTTGCACGAACTGATCGAGGGCGAGATTTCCGGGCACGGCATCGATCAACTCGTCCATCACTGTTGGCGCGATCCCTCCGCCGGCAGGCAAGTGCGGCAGGCCCTGATCGATGACGACCTGTTTCAACAAGCGCTCTCTCCGGGGCGATGCGGCGAAGCGTTTGTCGAATCCCTGGCCACCCGGATGTGGGCGGAGCAGGAGGAGGATCACTTTGTCGAAGAGGTTGCCTCCAAGATTGTTCGACTTCATCCAGAACTGCCCCCGCCTCCGGTGACGGAGCGTCCGCGGGTGGTTCGTCGGAGGCAGGTGGCTACCATGGGGTATCTCGGCGGTTGGGCGGCGGCGGCGGCAGCCGTGGTCGGGTTGATCGCTTCCTTCCTCTACGAACCCGGCGGAACCGGCTCGATGACTTCCGTCGCCGAACTCACCAAGGCAGCGGGTGAGGTTCAATGGGCCGCGGGCTCCGGGCCTCTGGAAACCCAGTATTTCGTGCCCGGTCGTTACAATCTCGAGTCCGGCGTGGTCACCGTGACCTTCGCGAGTGGCGCCGAAATGACCATCGAAGGCCCGGCGGATTTCGAAGTCTGGAATGAACGCGAAGCGTTTGTCCACACCGGGGTCACCGTCCTGGCGAAGAACTCCGCCGTCGATTCCTTCCGTCTTCGTTCGCCCACGCTCGATTTTGGCGAAACGGGCGAAACGATCGGCTTGATCGCCGACGGTGCGACTTCCACCGAAGCGGTGGTCTTCGACGGAGGCGCCGAGATTTGCCTCACCGACACCGGGCAGTGCCGCAATCTCTTCCCCCTCGAGCCGGTTCGCGCGGACGCGAATCGCGAGAAACTTTTCGACGTGCCCTACAATCCCACGGTGTTCGCCCGCGCGTGGGAGGTGAATGCCGGCGTCGAACGGAATTCCGGGCCGGTTCGACTCGCCATGCCGGGGCATCATCCCGGAACGGCCGAAGAGGCGCCCGGCGAAGTCCAGATTTTCGTCGAACGCAGTCGCTTCGTGGCGGATCGCGACATCAAGGTCGACACGCTCGATCCCGGGCATTTTGCCGCTATCTCACCCGGTGGAGGTCGGCAACTGGCTCCGGATGGCCGCGAACTGCGCAGTTATCTCCTGCAGATGCGCCCTGAAGACGAGGCGGTCGCGGGTGATGCCCTCGAAGCTTCCGTGACCTTCGATCACGAGATTGTCGGCATCATTTTTTCGCCGGAGAAACTGGCGGAAACCGATTCCCTGGTCGGCTCCGAGATTCCCGAGTCCGAGTTGGTGGCCGACGCCGGTCGCGGGCTGGACGGCGACGCGGACAATGGCGATCAGATTCTGCTCTCCGACGATCGCCGCACTGTGAACCTCAAGCTGCGAGGCGGCGCGCAGGACCGGGTTGATCACGTGCGGGTGCTCGTGGCGCTGAATTGAAACTGCTGCTGCGCCAGGAAGCGCGGGTCAGTTTGTCTCATTTTCCTCCACGAATTTGGGCGAGCGTGATTTTCGGTAGGCGATCAGGGCAATCGTGAAGAGTCCGTAGAGAAAAAGTCCGTGGGCGATCAATCCTATCGCTCCGAAGAGGGCGAAGAATGGGGCCGGTTGGAAAACGCCTCCTTCAGTGAACAGACGTCTGAAATCGAAGACGGATTCAAGTATCGGCATTTGAACGGTTGTTAAAATAAAAGAAATCAACGTGCCGACGAGCAAGCACCAAGTGTGAGCGCGCTGGTTTGCGCGGAAAAAGAGAATGGCAATGATGACAGAAAAAGAACTCAGGCCAAATTGGGAGAGGGGAGAAATAGTGGATAAGAAAATGGCGACAATCTCGGTAGGCATGTTGGTAGTTTGACGTTGGCCTTGCGTGATGAAAAGTTCGAACGACTGGGAAAAGTATCAGCTTTAGACGGCCTTCAGCCACCATTCGCACGCTTCCCGCTGGCATAGCCACGCGGAATAGGGCAGAGGCAGTATCGGTAGGCCGGCACGGCGAAAGATCAGGACTCGCTCGAGGGGAAATGCGTCCACCATCGAACCGGGATAGCCGATCAGATCGATGCCCCGGCTGATACCATCGAGCGTGTAGATCAGGTCGACGGTCATGCCGGCGACCGGGTGGGCCAGCTTGACTTCAGCGCCCGCCTGCCGCAGCACTGTGGCGACTTCATGGGCGAATTCGTCATGCTGTTCCCGGGAATATTCGCTCTTGCCGCCGGTTTCCGAGCCTGGAGGCGTTCCGCGCTCCACTTCTGAGATGTGGGCCAGGTAGCGAGCGAGCAGGGAGTCGCCTTTCAATCGTCCCGGATCGAAAGAGCACCACACATGGTTCAACAATCGTCCGCGGGTGATCGAGACATTGAAAACATCCGGCTTTTCCAGGAAACGAAAACTCGTCGCCGGTGAGGCGTCGTCCAGCGCCAGGGAGAGAAACATCAGATCGCGTTCCTCGCCCTGGAACGAGTGCGCCGTCCCCACGAGCAGATCATGTCGGGCGATCAAATCGGCGCCGCGGGGATGTCGGCCGATCTTGCGACGCAGGTGATCCACCTGATCACGAAACGGCGAGAGAATTCCAATGCTGTGGACATTTTCCGCGGGAAGGTCGGATTGGGCTTGGACGATCTCGGTGATGGCGTCGATGACGGCGTCCGCTTCCACGGGATTCGTTCCGTTCTTTCCCCGTTTCGCGCCGGAAAGTCGGCTCAGACGGAGCGGCGAAGCGGGCGCTCGGTCGCTGCGGCGATGCCCCGTCATGATGTGCAACTGACCGCCATAGAACTCCCGATTGCTGAAGTCGATGATCTCCGGCTGGCTGCGAAAGTGCTCGTTGAGAAACGCGATCTGGGACTGGTCTTCGATCGTTTCGGAAACCAAATCGAGGAGACTGACCTCGCGAAAGTCGAAGGTCTCGCGTTGCGCCGGGTCGAGACCGAACTGGTCCGCGAGCGCCCGCTGTCGCGCGATGGGCAGGAAGGAAAGGTGCCGCAACTGCTTCGGATCGCCCGTGATCACCGCCCGGCGCGCGCGCTGAAGAATGGGAAAAGCGGAGGCCATGTCGCACTGGGTCGCCTCGTCGATGATCGCCAGGTCGAACGCCTCGCCCTCCAGGGGCAGGATCCGGTGAATGTCCGACAGGTTCACCAACCATACCGGCAGGGCGCCGAGGAGACGGCGCAGTCCCATCTTCTCGAAATAATCGGCCTGCCGGGTGCCCGTGCGTGCCCGGATGGCTCGGGAAAACTGCTGGAGACTGGCGCGATCCTTCCTCAGGTAGTCAGCCAACTGGAGAGTTCGCGAACCTTGCAGAAAGTGAACCGTGTCGCTCTGCCGTTGGTCGATCAGGCCTTCCAGAGCCGCCGCCGTATTCCAGACCGGGGGATGATCCCGCAGTTTTTTCCGGAGCCGTTTCAGTCGAAACCGTCGAAAAAATCCCGGATCGGGATCCGCGAGCAGTTCTCCCCAGTCGCGTTCCTTTTCGAGCCGTTTCGCCAGGTGCCCGCTGAGTTTGCCGATGCGTTTTTCGAGGTTCTCCAGTTCACGGCGTGCCAGGGTCAGCCTGCGAGGTTCCGGCGCGTCGGCGGTGTGAATCCCGGACAGCAGGTCTTCGATGAACTTTTTCAAGCCGCGCAGGTATTCGCTGCGACCACCTCGCGTCACCACTCCCTCCAGACCGATGGCGCTCTCGATCTTGTTGCCGACCACGTCCACGGCGTGATCCATCTTCGAGGCGATCAGCACCGAGCCGCCGCGGCTCAGGGTCTCGATGGCCAGCGCGGCGATGGTGAACGATTTGCCCGTTCCCGGGGGACCGATGGCGAGGGTCAGCGCGTTTTCCCGGGCCGATTCGAGGATTCGTTGCTGGGCGGCGCTGAGCGTGGCCGGGACGCGTCCGGTCGTGGAGGCGATGACGGGGCCGGGCGCTTCGCCGAGGAGGGATCTGACCGGTGGTGACAGGCGGGTGCCCGCGGCGGCCATCGTCTCCAGTTCGTTGAGGACGCCTCGCATTTCGGTCGACTTGTTGACGAGGCCGATCGCTGCGGCGGGAAGCAACACGAGCGGGGCGCCGTGATGGGCCGCGATTTCCTCGAACCGGTCTTTCACCAGATCGCTTTTCACCAATTCCGGATAGCGAAGCAGCCCGCCGGTGTCGCTGTCGGGGAACGTTTCCGCAAAGCGTCGGCGCACCTCGCCCACACAGCCCTCGCAGATCACCGCAGGCTCGATGGCCGCCTCGAGGGCATTCGCGAAATCCGCGCCACCGATTGCTTCGAGCACCGCGTAGTTGATCTGACGTCCCTCGGGTTGAATGCGGAGATTGGCTCCCTGGGCCAGGCCTTCCGTCTCCAGCGTGGCCGGGTAGAGGAAAAGCGGTGCGCAGATCGGCTCCGGCTGGCTTTCGAATCGTTCCACCCAACCAAGAACAAAAACCGAGGCGTAGACGAGATCCTTCTCCTTTTCGTAAAGCGCGGCCTGCTGGGCCGCCGTGGCCGCGACCGTCTGGCGGAGGAAACAGGCATCCTCCGCTTCCGGCCGCGAGGCGAGAAAGTCGGTGCCTTCGAGAAAGACGCGATGGGTGACCGAGCCGGCGAAAAAATTCCAGAGACCGCCGCGGCTCCCGTTTTCGCGATAGCATTCGCGAAGGTAGCTGAGCAACTGGCGGTCGGAGGCGGGCATGGGGGGGCGGCGGCGGCGCGAACTTCGCCTTAACGGATACGGCTCCCGGCTTCAAAGAAAAACGCGTTTCACGGGGCGTTTCGCGGTCGGATTCAACAGGGTAGGGGCGCCGACTCAACCCTGTTGGGTCTGTTTCCAAGTTGAAAGCCGCGAATGAACGCAAATGGACACCAATCCTGCCGCCTCATTTCTGAAACGATTCGTGTCCATTCGCGGTGAGAATTCGAATCTGACTAAGCAGTCGAGTGTCGATTTTGATTTCAACCGTCTCGGTGAAGGAGTAGCTTTGCGCGCATGTCCGAAGAATCGATCGAGTTTATCGCGCCGACTTCGCGCGCCATGGGGCGGATGGCGACCATCCTGTTTCGGCCTTTCCAGATCGGGAAATGGTTTGCTCTGGGATTCAGCGCCTGGCTGGCAACGATGTTGGACGGATGTTCGAGTCACACCGGTGGCGGCAATTATTCCGGCGGCGGTGCCGGCGAAGAATGGGAGGAACTGAAGGGGGAGTTTCAGCCGGTCATCGATTGGATGAACGAGAACATGGAACTGGTCGTGGCCTTTGGAGCGGGGCTTCTGGTGCTCATTCTCGCCATCGGCATCGTGCTTACCTGGGTCAGTAGTCGGGGGAAGCTGATGTTCCTCGACAATGTCGTTCACAACCGGGCGCTGGTCTCGCAGCCCTGGACGGAGTTCCGGGCCGAGGGCAATTCGGTTTTTCGCTGGCAACTGATCCTCGGATTCGGCGGCATGCTGGTCCTGCTGGCCGTGGCGGGTTTGTCGGGATGGGGGCTCTACTCCACCTATCAGCCGAATGCGGTGACGGGTGGCTGGATCGCGGGTTTGATCGGCGCCATAGTGATTTTCCTGTTCGTGGCGGTGGTGTTGGCTTACTTCTCCTTTCTCTTTCGGAGCTTCGTCATCGTGGAGGTCTACAAGCACCGGATCATGGCGACGGAAGGCTGGTGCCGGGTGCTGCGACTGCACGGTCGTCGTCCGGCCAGTTTCGTGGTGTTTTTTCTCTGGAGTGCCTTGCTGAATTTGATCGCCGCTTTCGCCATCCTGGCGGTCGCCCTGCTGACCTGCTGCATCGGGGCCATTCTGATGGCGATTCCCTATCTCGGCGCGGTCCTGTTGCTCCCGGTATCGGTTTTCTTCCAGTCGCTGGGGCCTGAATTTCTCCGCCAGTTCGGTCCGGAGCACGATCTCTGGGAGAATTCGCTCGATCCTTTCGGGTTCGAGGCCGCTCCGCCGCCGCTCCCGCCGGTAAGCTGAACCTTTTTCCTTTTTTGCGCGGTTCGATACGGGTTGCAATGCTCAGGGCGAACGGGCACATTTGGCCCACCATGATGACGCGTACCCCCCTGCTCGCCCTCACTATCCTGTCCACCCTTCTGATCGGTTCCGCGGTTTCGGAAGCCCGCACCTGGACACAGGCTTCCTCCGGCAAAACGATTGAAGCCGATTTTGTGCGACTGGAGGGGGATCTCGTGGTGCTTTCCCGGAATGGTCAGTTGGCCAAGGTACCGCTGAAGCAACTCAGCCAGGAAGACCAGGACTTCGTGGCGGAAATGAAAAAGGGTGACGGCGCGGAGGATGGCGCCTCGTCGAAACCGGTAAACAACGGCACGGATTGGCCGCAGTGGCGCGGAGCCGATCGGTCGGACATCGCTCCCGGCGACGGGATCATGGACAAGTGGCCGGCCGACGGTCCGAAGCAACTGTGGGTCTACAGCGATGCGGGCATGGGTTATTCGAGCTTCTCGGTCGTGGGGGGCAAACTCTTCACCATGGGAACCCGCGAGCAGGATCTCTGCGTGATCTGCGTGAATACCGAGGACGGCAAGGAAGTGTGGTCGACCAAAATCGGCGAGGACGATGAGAAGGGCTACAACGCGGGGTGGGGGAACGGTCCCCGGAGCACGCCGACCTTCAGCGACGGAATGATCTACGCGCTCGGACCAAAGGGGACGCTGGCCTGCCTTTCCGCCGAAGATGGGAAGGAAAAGTGGAGCAAGAACCTCGAGAGCGATTTCGGCGGGAAGCCGGGCGGTTGGGGTTTCGCGGAATCTCCCCTCATCGATGGCGACAAGGTCGTGATGGCTCCGGGAGGCAAGGATGCGGGCATCGTGGCCCTGAACAAGGAAACCGGGGCGACGATCTGGAAAGCCGATGACGTGACCCCGGGGAACGCGGAATACGCCTCCATCATTCCCACGGAAATGAACGGAAAGCGTCAGTATGTGCGGCTTTTTGCCCAGGAACTGGTGTCGGTGGATGCCGAAACCGGTGACGTGCTCTGGAAAAGCGAATGGCCTGGCAAGACCGCGGTCATTCCCACACCGATCGTGGATGGAAATCAGGTCTACGTGACCTCCGGCTATGGAGTCGGCTGCAAGCTGGTCGAGATCGGTGAGGACAACCTGGCGAAGGATCTCTGGGAAAACAAGGAAATGAAGAATCACCACGGCGGTGTCGTGAAAATCGGTGATCATGTATACGGATTTTCCGACGGCGGCGGCCTGATTTGCCAGGATTGGACGTCGGGCGACATGGTGTGGAACGAAAAAGGCGCCGGCAAACTGATCAAGGGCGCCACGATCGGTGTCGGAGACCAATTGATTTGCCTGAATGAAGACGACGGCACCGTCTCGCTGGTCGACGCGACGCCCAAGGGCTTTGAGCTGCACGGGCAGTTCGAGATTTCTCCGAAGAGCGAAAACCGCAATCCCAAGGGCAAGATCTGGACGCATCCGGTGGTCGTGGACGGAAAGCTCTTTCTTCGCGACCAGGAGCACATCGTCGCCTACGACGTGAAAGGCTGACGGATGGCGCGGAGCCGGAAGGAGATCCCAAGCACCGTCGCCGGCTCCGTTTACTGATTGCTCATGGAGGAATCTTCCGAAACGACTCAGGCTCCGGACGATTCTCCATCACTGGATCGCAAGGCCGGCGCCTGGGCGTGGATGGTCATCCTCCTCGCGCCGCTCCTGATGATTGGGGCGGATCGACTCATTCCGGCGGCCGAAACCGAGGCAACCACCCAACAGGACACCAGTCTGCTGGCGCTGCTTCAGGTGCAGGCGCGAATGGTGATGGTGCTGGCGATTTCCAAGCCCGAAGAAGCTCACCGACAGCTGGGTGAACTGGAGCGTTATGCCCATTCGGACGAAACCGCGGCGGCGCTGGCATTGACCCACGGCTTCATCGGTCTGGAAAATGGGGGGCGGGAAGCGGCGGACCTGCTGCTCGCGAAACGGGCCGAGACCGACGGTGCCGACAAGGCGTTTCTGGAGGAAGTGAGGCAGGTCGTTCTCCATGGAGTCGATGCGGAGGGCCGCGCGCGACTGCATCAGCGCGTGGGTTGGTTCGCGAAACTCGCGGGCACACCGACGGATCCCGCCAAGGCTCCCGAAGGTGATCAGATCCGCGCCTCGGCCATGATTCAAACTTTGCTCATCGGCTTGGCCGGTTTCGGCGTGGTCGCCGCCATTTTTGCCGGGGCGGCGCTGCTCCTGTTGGCGGAAATGAGGCGAAATGCCGGAAAACTCGAACTGGCATTTGATCGCGCCCGCCTCCCGGCCGGAATTTTTCTCGAAGTGTTCGCGATCTTTCTCCTCGGAATGGCGGTGGGACATGTCGCCGGATGGCTGATCCACTGGAGTCTGCAGCCCGTCATTTCGATAGGGGCTATGATAGGCGCCCTTCGCTGGCCGAAGCGCCATGGCTACACATGGCGGGAAACCCGGCGGGCATTGGGACTCCATCGCGGCAAAGGCATCTTTCGCGAAATTGGGGCCGGAGCCCTGGGCTATCTCACCGTCCTTCCCATGGCGGTGATGGGATTGGCGATGACCTTCGCATTGATCGCCATCATGCAGCGGCTTGCGACGAATGACGCGGCCGGAGCGGGCGAAGTCATGGCGGAGCCCGTTTCTCATCCGGCGGTGGGCTGGATGCTCGGAAACTGGGAGGTGAAAGTTCTCGTCTTTCTTCTGGCCGCCGTGCTGGCCCCCTTGATCGAGGAAACCTTTTTTCGGGGCGCCTTTTTCCGCAGCCTTCGATCGCGATTCGGTTTCGTTGCCTCCGCTCTCTTGAACGGCGTGATCTTTGCCGCGCTTCATCCGCAGGGCTGGATGGCGATCCCGGCACTGACGATGATGGGCTTCGGCTTTGCCAGCCTCCGCGAATGGCGGGACTCGCTGATCGCCCCGATGACCGCTCACGCCATCAACAACGGTCTGCTGATCGGTGGTCTGGCTTTGGTGCTCAGTTAGCCGAACGGGGGATGATAATGTGACACCGGCATCCCTGCCGGTGAGGTTTTCGAAATGCCGGCCTTGCCGGGTGATTCCTCGAAGCACCGGCAGAGATGCCAGTGTCACACTGGGCGCAGCGCCTGTAGTATCTCGCGCACCAACGCCGGCCCGCGATAGATGAGGCCGCTGTAGACCTGCACCAGAGCCGCGCCGGCTTCGATTTTTTCCCGGGCGTCTTCGCCGCTGAGAATGCCGCCGACTCCGATGATGGGAATGTTCGGGTCGAGAAATTTCCGCAGTTGGCTGATCACCTCGGTGGATCGCTGGCGCACCGGTCTGCCGCTCAATCCGCCAGCCTCTGCCGCGCGGGGATGTCCGGCGATGGCGTCGCGGGCGATCGTCGTGTTCGTCGCGATGACCCCATCGATGCGACATTCCGAGAAAACGTCGGCGAGATCGCGAATCTGATCGTTGCTGAGATCGGGCGCAATTTTGATCGCGATCGGTACCTGCTTGCCGCTGCATTTCGGTGCGAGTTCTTCGCGGGCACGCTGGAGAACGGTGATCAGTTCGCGGCAGGTCTCCACATTCTGCAAATCGCGAAGCCCCTTGGTGTTGGGCGAACTCAGGTTCGCCGCGATGTAGTCAGCGGCGGCGTAGACTCCTTGGAAACAGGCGAGATAATCCTCCAGCGCGCGTTCGTTGGGCGTGTCGAAGTTTTTCCCGATGTTGATGCCGAGCACGCCCTGAAATTTCCGGCGGCTCTCGGCGAGGTTGCGAAGCAGGGCGATGACGCCGGGATTGTTGAAACCCATCCGGTTGATAATCGCCTCGTGCTCAATCAGTCGAAAGAGTCGTGGCTTGTCGTTTCCCGGCTGGGGACGTGGGGTGACGGTACCGACCTCGACATGACCGAAACCGAGCGTGCCGAAGGCGTCGACGGCGATGCCGGCCTTGTCGAGACCGGCGGCGAGGCCGACGCGATTGGGAAATTTCAGGCCCATCACCTCGATTTCGGACTCAACAGGGTTGGGTCCGGGACTTGACCCTGTCAGGTGCCCCAGCATCCCGAATCGCTCCGCCCAACGCATTCCATCGAGCGTGAGATGGTGCGCGGTTTCGGCGTCGAGCCGGAACAAAATTTTGCGGGCGAGTTTGTAAAAATCTGGCATGGGGACGGCCCAAGTAAGCCGATGTTTTCAAACGATCAAAAATACTTTCACGGCTCGGTGATTTTTACGTGACAATGGGCGGTCATGGCCTTTGATCGGGCATCGACGGGTCATCCATGCACGCCCCTGCCGCGTCCATTCCGATTTCCGATCTGGGCGAGCCTTTCTACGAAGGGTCCGTCCAGCGGCTCTATGCGGTCCCGGGCGATGAGCGTGTAATGGTTACGCAAACGACGGCGCGCGGATCGGTGTTCGACGTCGGGGCGCTGTTCGAAATTCCCGGGAACGACGTGAATCGCGCGCTTTTCCGGCATTTGCTCTACACGAGTCTCGGCAAACCGGAGACCTGGCAGCGAGTGGCGGAAGCGATCCAGAACGATCTCGGGCTCGACGAGGGAATTCGCGCGGAACTGCTGGATGGGCCGCTGGAGGACTGGTGCGAGCGCGGAGCGAAGACGCATCACGAAGGCATGATCGACGCGGAATCTGGCGAGGTGGTGCGCGACGGAGCGCCGACGAATCCGAGCGCCTGCAACGTGGTCCGGAAATACCAGATCCTGAAACCGGAGCGGACGAGTTTCTTGGGAGCTCACCTGTTTGATTACGCCCAGTTTCCTCACGAAGACGGCTTCGTAGTGCCGCTGGAATACATCGTCCGGTTCGGAATCACGAGCGCGAGTTCGGTTTTCAAAAAATACCAGGCCATGGAAGGCGTGGCGAAGAAGGCGTTCGAGCACGAGCTCGGCGTTTCGAAGCCGCTCGAGGCCTGGCAGTATCTGGAGCGACCGATCAGTGATTTCACGACGAAATTCGAGCCGGAAGACAGGATGATCTCGAAGCAGGAAGCGCTCGTCACGAGCGGCCTGTCGGGTGACCAGTTCATCCGCAGCGGCAAGCTGGCGGTGCTGGGTGCTTGGGTGGTGCGTCAGTTGCTCGACGAGATTGGGCTGCGGCTCTGGGACATCAAGTGGGAGTTCGCCAAGGACGGCGACGAGCTGGTGTTCGTCGATACGATCGATACGGATTCGTTCCGGGCGACGCTGTTTCTCGATTTTGCCGGGAAGCGTTACGTCACCCACTACAACAAGCAGGCGGTTCGCGATTATTTCCTGATTCTCCACGATGACTGGATCTCGGCGATCAAGGACGCCAAGTCGCACGGAGCGACTGGCGGAGTGGCCTTCACAGAGCTCCTTGCGGCCGGGCAGGAAAGCGGGTTTTATCCACTGACGCCGGAAGTCGATCCGGCCTTCACCGCCATCCAGCAACGGAAGATGGACGCGATCCGCGACTACATGCTGGGGACGGTGGATGCGGATGATACGAGTGAGGCCTTGCAAGAGGCGGGACTCGATGAGATTGGCTTTTATCGGGACGCGGGCAAGCTGGAAGAGTTCGGGAAACTGAACGGAATCTGAACCGCGAATGGACGCCAATCGACGCGAATTTTACTGGAATCGTTGATCTTCGCTGACTTTTTGAATGAAGCTGTTTTTCGAAATCATTGATCGCTACATCGAGCCGGGAGATGCCAGCGGGCTGCTCTACGCGCCGCTGAGCGAGCCGCTCACGTATCGCCAGACACGTCGCTACGAGTTTGACGTCGAAGGCGACGCGGAGAAGGTCGAGGCCTTCGTGCGCCACACCTTGCTGGATGATGTCAGCCAGGAAATTCATTCTGGTGACGAGCCGGCGCTGGACGGATTTCGATTTGTCCTCGACTACGGGATGAAGCCCGGCGCGCTGGATCTGGAGAAGGAGACGGTGGTGCGATTTTTCCGCGGGCTGAAAGATCCCGGTTTTGAACTGAATTCGCTGACCATCCGCCAGCGCATCTACGTTTTCGGCGACGGTGCGGCTGAGCCGAAACGTTTCATTCGCGACATTTGCAACCCGGCGATCCAGAACTGGAACGTCATCGAAGCCACCCATGCCTGACCTGCTCGAACAGATCACCGAGTTTCCGGCCGACTTCTATCGTCGGTTCAAGATTTCCGACCTCGATGGCGATCAACTGCTCGCCGTGAGCGAGGCGATGAAGCTGTCGCTGAGCCGCGAGGACATGCTGGCGGTGCAGAAAATCTACGCGGACTGGAATCGCGAACCGACCGACGTGGAGCTGGAGGTCATCGCCCAGACCTGGAGCGAGCACTGCAAGCACCGCATCTTCGGCGCGACGATCGAGCATACCCTCGATGGTGAGACAGAGACGATTCACTCGCTTTTCAAGACCTACATCTACGACGTCTCGAAGGCGATTATGGCGCGGAAGCCGGACTTCGTGCTCTCGGCTTTCCACGACAATGCGGGCTTCATCAAGCTCGACGAAAAGCTCGCGATCTGCCTGAAGGCGGAGACACACAATCACCCGAGCGCGATCGAGCCCTATGCCGGGGCGAACACCGGGATCGGTGGCGTGATTCGCGACATTCTCGGAGCGGGGAAGGGCGCCAAGCCGATTGCCTCGCTGGACGTTTTCTGTTTCGGCGCGCCGGACACGGCTCCGGAAAAGATTCAGGCCGAGGACGTGATTCATCCGCTCGGCATTCTGCGCGGCGTGGTGCGCGGCGTGCGTGACTACGGCAACCGGATGGGAATTCCCACGGTCTGCGGCGCGATTCAGTTCGACGACGCCTACATCTACAATCCGCTGGTTTATTGCGGCACGGCGGGCGTGATTCCGATTCCCGACATCGACAAGAAGGTCGAGGCGGGCATGAAGGTCATCGCCATTGGCGCGCGGACCGGTCGCGATGGCATCAAGGGCGCGACTTTCTCCTCGGCAGCACTCGACACTGAGTCGCACGAGGAAGATCAGCAGGCGGTTCAAATCGGAAACCCGATCGAGGAAAAGAAAGCCGCCGACGTGATTCTCGAAGCGCGTGACCGCGGCCTGATCGGGTTCGTGACCGACTGCGGTGCTGGTGGTTATTCCAGCGCCTGCGGCGAAATGCTCGAAGAGGTCGGCGGAACGATCGATCTCGACAGCATCCGTCTCAAGGAAGAGGGGATGGTCAGCTGGGAGATTTTCATTTCCGAAAGCCAGGAGCGCATGGTGCTCGCGGTGAAAGAAGAGTCGGTTCCGGCCCTCCAGGAACTCGCCGACAAATACGAGACCGAGTTGACCGAACTGGGCGATGCCGATGGCTCGGGAATTTTGAAGGTGAAGCATCACGGCGAGATCGTGTGCGCGCTGGATTGCTCCGCGTTGCACAACGCGCCGGTTCGTCAGATGACGAGCCATTGGGAGAAAGCCTCTGGCGGTTCTGGTGAAGCGGGCGAGAGTCCCGCGCTCTCAGAGTTGCTGCGCGACGTCATCTCTGATTTCGCTGTCGTTTCCCGCGAACCGATCATTCGCGAATACGATCACGAGGTGCAGGGCAACACGGTTCTGAAACCGCTGGCCAGTGCCGCGGGCGACGCGCCTCAGGATGGCTCGGTGATTCGCATCGACGGCAGCGATCAGCTGATGGCGATGGGCCTTTCGCTCCTGCCGGAGTGGGGTAAGACCGCTCCCTACGAGATGGGCACGGCTTGTGTCGACGAGTGTTTCCGCCAACTCGTGGCGATGGGGGCGAATCCCGATCGCATTGCGATCCTCGACAATTTCTGCATGGGCAATCCCAATGCTCCCGAGGAGCTCGGCGCGCTGGTCGAGACGGTAAAAGGGATTGCCGCCGCGGCTGATGTCTATTCGGCGCCGTTTGTTTCCGGAAAGGATTCGTTCTACAACTATTTCGAAACCAAGGACGGTCCGGTTTCGATTCCGGTGACCATTCTCATCAGCGGCATGGGCATCGTGGAAGACAAGGCACACGTGGTCGGCTCCTCGCTTCGGCGCGGCGACAGCGTGATCGCCATTCTCGGCACGACCGGCGGAGAGCTTGGTGGCTCCGTCGCTGCTCGCCAGATGGAAGCCGAGGGAATGGCCGTTCCCGGCACCGATCTTGAAGCCAATCTGGCGATTTATCGCAAGTATCACGAAGCGGTGAAAGCCGGTTGGATTCTCTCGGCGCACGACGTGTCCGAGGGCGGTCTCGCCGTGGCTATGGCGGAGTTCGCTTTTTCCGGCAAGGGAGGACTCGATGTTTCCCTCGATGCACTTCCGGTGAATGGTGAGGTGTCGAAACTCGCCCAACTGTTCGCCGAATCGTCAGGCCGCCTCGTCCTCGAGATCGCCCCCGAGCATCGCGAGCAGGTGGCGGCGCATTTCGCCAGCGTGGCCGATGGAGAACTCGGCACCGCTACCGACGCACACCGCAATCTGCGGGTCGAGTGGGGCAAGGAAGTCCTCCTCGATGAATCGCTTTCCGAACTGAAATCGCTATGGAAGAACGGCCTCGCGCCCTACTACTGAAATTTCCTGGCACCAACTGCGACGCCGAAACGGCGCGGGCGTTGGAAGCCGTGGGATTCGAGACCGAGATCGCCCCGATCTCGACGGTGACTCGCGAATTGCTCGCCGGGATTCGTCTCGTCGTGCTCTCGGGCGGATTCAGCTACGGCGACTACGTGATGTCGGGCCGGATCGCTAGTCTCGTGACCGAGCAGAAAATCGACGCCGCGCTGAAGGAGTTCCGCGACAACGGCGGCTACCTGCTCGGGATTTGTAACGGCTTCCAGATTCTCACCCAACTTGGTCTGTTGCCCGAGGGCAGCCTGGTTCACAACACCAGCGGCCGATTCCAATGCCAGTGGGTGACCTTGGAAAATCGCGCGCCGGAGAGTCCGTTCCTGAAACAGTTGCCGGAACGCTTCGAATTTCCCGTGGCCCACGCCGAAGGGCGTTTCGTCACCGCTGATCCCGCTGAGGCCGACGGCTATCGGGAGAAAGGCCTCGCGGCGCTGACTTATGCCGACGATGTGAATGGCAGCTTCGCCTCCATCGCCGGACTCCAGGACGAAAGCGGACGCGTCCTCGGCCTGATGCCGCATCCCGAGCGTTTCATGGAAGCGCGCGACCACTACGATCCCGACTGGGCAGGTGGCGACAGCGGGAAGGGGAGCGGATATTTTCTGTTTCAATCTCTCTACGACGCGATCAGCAATTCGCAGTGACGACGAAGATCGATTTTCTCTCCCACCCCTATGAGCGAAGACTTCACCTACAAATCCGCCGGCGTTGACATCAAGGAGGCGGCGGAACTCGTCGGCGACATCGGCGAACTGCGTGGTCGCACCGAAGGCAAACGCAAGCTGATGCAAGCCTTCGGCTTGTTCGCCGCGAGCTACGATCTCAGCGATTACAAGGAACCGGTCATCGTCACTGGATGCGACGGAGTAGGCACCAAGCTGGAGCTGCTGCTCGAATACGATCTGCTGGAAATCGCCGGCAAGGACCTGGTGGCGATGAGCGTGAACGACATTCTCACCACCGGCGGCGATCCGCTGCTCTTTCTCGATTACGTAGGCATCGGTCGGATCGACAAGGACAAGATCAAGCGACTCATCGCCGGGATGGCGGAATACCTCGAGAGTTGTGCTTGCATTCTCGCCGGCGGCGAAACCGCGGAGATGCCGGGAATCGTTCCCGATGGTGTTATCGAGCTGAGCGGATTCTGCATCGGTGCCGCGGAAAAACCGGACCTCATCGACCCGGCTCGCATTGAGGTCGGCGACGTGCTGATCGGCTATCCCTCCGACGGTTTCCACGCCAACGGCTGGAGTCTGGTCCGGAAAATTCTGAAAGCGTTTCCCGGCGAAGTTTCCGCCGAAGAAATGCCGAGCCTTCTCGCTCCGACGCGACTCTATCACGATGTCGTGGCCGGGCTTCGCGAAGCCGCTGTCGACGTGAAAGCAATGGCGCACAACACTGGCGGAGGCTTGCCGGAAAACCTCGAGCGCTTGCTCGGAGACAAGGGTGCCAACCTGAAGATCCCGCGCTGGGAGCTTGGCGCGGTGCCGAAAATTCTTCAGCACGTCGAGGATCAGGAAGCGGTCAAGACTTTCAACATGGGGTGGGGCTGGATCACGATCGTTCCGGCCGCCGACGCGGAAAAAGCGATGGCGTTTCACGATGGCGCGCGAATCCTTGGCGAGATCGTGAGCGAACACGGCGTGCGAGTGGAAGTCGGGTAAAGGCGAGGACGACGATTGAGAAATCGAAGCGACTGATGAGCGACCCCATCCATCACGAGTGCGGCCTGGCGATGGTCAGGCTGAAGAAGCCGCTTTCGTATTACCTCGACAAGTACGGCACCTGCCTGTGGGGTTTTCAGCGGCTCTACCTGCTGATGGAAAAGCAGCACAACCGCGGCCAGGACGGCGTCGGGATTGGTTGCTGCAAGCTCGATATGCCGCTGGGGTCCGCCTACTTGTTTCGCGAACGCAGCGCCAAGCGAGATTCGCTCATCAAGGTGATGGAAGAGCAGCTCGGTAAGTTCGCCAAGCTGGAGCGAAAGGGGCTGATCAAACCGGGTAAGCGACGCTTTCCGGACCAGGTGAAGGAGCATTTCGATTTCGGCGGCGAAGTGCTGCTGGGGCATTTGCGTTACGGCACTTCGGGCAAGTTCGGTTCCGGCGGCTGCCATCCCTATGTGCGCCGCACCAACTGGCCGACGAAAACGCTCATGGTGCTGGGCAATTTCAACATGACCAATGCCCGCGACCTGAATCACCACCTGATTCAACGAGGTCAGCATCCGGTTTTCGATACTGACACCCAGACCGTGCTCGAGGAAATTGGTTACCATCTCGACGAAGCGCACGATGCCATCTACCGGCGCGAACGGGATCTGGACACCGACGGGGCGCTGATCCCTTCGATCATTTCCCGTGAGCTCGACCTGCGGCGCATTATCGAGCGTTGCGGCAAAATCTGGGACGGTGGCTATGCCATCGCTGGCGTAGTAGGAAATGGCGATGCTTTTGTGCTGCGGGATCCCAACGGGATTCGTCCGTGTCACTATTACGAGGACGACGAAGTGATCGCCTTCGCCAGTGAACGGGTGCCGCTGATGACCGTTTTCGGCTGCGAGATGAACTCGATCAAGGAAGTGGAGCCCGGTCATGTCGCGGTGATGAAAAAGGACGAGGACGGCGTCGGCTGTAAGCTCCGCGTTGCTCCCTTCGCCCAGCATGGCGAACTGCGGCCCTGTTCCTTCGAGCGGATTTACTTTTCCCGAGGCAACGATCCGGATATTTATCGCGAACGGAAAGCGCTCGGCGAAGCGTTGGTGCCGCAGATCCTTGAGGAGATCGATGACGAACTCGAGAATACCGTTTTCAGTTTCATCCCCAACACCGCCGAAGTCGCCTATCACGGGATGATGGACGGGCTGCGTTTCCATCGCCGAAACCAGGTAAAGGGCGAGATCCTGAAAGCGGCCGAGTCAGGCGATCTGTCCGAGGATTTGATCGATGAACTGATTCTCCGCAATTGGCCGCGAGGCGAGAAGATTGCTCACAAGGACATCAAGCTCCGGACGTTCATCAGCCAAGAGAAAGGCCGCGACCAGATGGTGTCGCACGTCTATGACATCACCTACGGAGTGGTGAAACCCGAGGACAACCTGGTCGTGATCGACGATTCGATCGTTCGTGGAACGACCTTGCGGAAATCGATTCTCAAGATCCTGGCGCGCACAAATCCGAAAAAGATCGTGATCGCCTCGACGGCCCCGCAGATCCGTTATCCAGACTGCTACGGCATCGACATGTCGGAGCTCGGTAAATTCATCGCCTTTCAGGCGGCAACGCGATTGCTCGAGAAGAAGGGAATGCAGCGAGTCATCGTCGACACCTACCATGCCGCCTTGGAACAGCTGAAGAAGCGTCCCGAAGAAATGATCAACGCGGTGCGGGCCATTTACGAGCCATTCACGGCTGACGAAATCTCAGAGGAAATTAGCGTCATGGTGAAGCCCGAGGACATGGCTTGGCACGGCGAGGTGAAAGTAATCTATCAAGGCATCGACAACCTCAGGGCCTCCATTCCGGTGCACAACGGCGACTGGTATTTCACCGGGAACTATCCGACCCCCGGTGGCGTCAAGGTCGCGAACCGCGCTTTTGTCCAGTTTTATGAAGGGGACGATCGCCGTCCTTATGATGTGTTGATCTGAAAAGCACTTGCCCGCCTCCCGACCCGAATCTAAAGCTGGTCCAATGAAAGTCCTCGTAGTCGGAAAAGGCGGTCGCGAACATGCCCTCATCACGGCGCTCCACGAATCGCCGACGGAGACCGAGATTTATTCGTTTCCGGGCAGCGACGCGATTTTTCAGCTCGCGAAACCGACCACGGCGAAGGATTTGCCGACACTGATCAATTTCCTGGTCGAAAATCAGATCGATCTTTGCGTGGCGGGTGAGGAAAGCTATCTCGTCACCGGCGCAGGACTCGCGAACGAATGCAAACGCGTCGGCATTCCCTGCTGGGGGCCGCCCAAAGAGGCCGCCCAACTGGAGGCGAGCAAGGAATTTGCCAAGGAGTTCATGGTGCGGCACCAGATTCCCACCGGAGGCTACGCGGCGGTCAATGATCTGGCGGCGGCTAGGGAAGCGATCGGCGGCAAGTATCCGACCGTTCTCAAGTTCGACGGTCTCGCCGCAGGAAAGGGCGTGGCGGTTTGCCCGGACGAAGCTTCGGCGGAGGATTTTCTCGACGAAGTTCTGACTCAGCGGAAATTCGGTGAGGGTCGACTGCTGGTGGAAGAGTTTCTCGAAGGTCCGGAAATTTCCATCTTCGTCTCCGTGGTCGACGATGCTTACCAGATCCTGGCGCCGGCCCGCGATTACAAGCGCATCTTCGACGCCGACGAGGGTCCGAACACTGGCGGAATGGGAGCGGTCAGTTCCCTGGAAATGTTTGAGAGCGAGGGCGAGAATCTTAAAGCGCGGATCGAGGACGAGATCGTTCGACCGACCGTCGAGGGACTTCGAAAGGATGGACTGCCCTATCGCGGTTTTCTCTACTTCGGCATCATGCTCACGGCCGACGGGCCGAAGATCCTCGAATACAATTGCCGCTTCGGCGATCCGGAAGCCCAGGCGGTATTGCCGATGATCACCGGAGATTTCGCGCAGTATGTCTTCGAAGGCGCCAAGGGGAATCTTCAACCTGACCTGATCGGATTCCGTGACGGCTGGAGCATTTGCCTGGTGTCGGCATCGGCAGGCTACCCAGCCTCGTCGCGCAGCGGCGATGTCATTCGCGGCTTCGAGGCGGTGGAGAACGCCCGCGTCTTCCACGCCGGCACCCGACTCAACGAAAACGGAGAGTTTGAAACCGCCGGCGGACGCGTTTATGTGGTGGTGGCCCGGGGCGACACGCGGGCCGAAGCGGTGGCCAACGTCTACCGTGAAAGCGAAAAAGTCAGCTTCGACGGCATGCAGCGTCGGAGCGACATCGGCACGCGAAACTTCGAATCCTGATTTTCTCTTTACCCGCTACTCCTGAGACCGATCCCCAGCCGTTCCCTTTTGAGCGAGTCTTCGACACCTGACACCGAACGAATCCTGAGCGAGGCCGACATCGCCAATACGGTGCATCGGCTGGCTTACGAGATTCTGGAAACTTGTCGGCAGGACACCCCGGCGCTCATCGGTATCTACACGCGGGGCGTGACTTTGGCGAAACGGGTGCACGAGGTGCTGCGAGCGGCGGGAGAGGACTTGCCGCTGGGGACGCTCGACATCTCCCTCTATCGGGACGACCTCGACAATCTCGGCGACATGCTGCCGACGCTGGAGACGTCCGAGATCCCGTTCGACCTGGAAGACACCCGGGTGATTCTCTTCGACGAGGTCATTTACACCGGCCGCACCACGCGAGCCGCGCTCGATGGTCTCATCGACTACGGCCGCCCGGCAAAGATCGAACTGGCGGTGTTGGTTGATCGCGGTAACCGCGAGCTTCCCATCCAACCGGACTACGTCGGGGTCGAATTAACGACGACGCGCGATCAGTATGTGAAGGTGCGTTTCCGCGAGGACGACGGCAAAGAGGGGGTCTTCATTTCCAAGAAACCATGAGCGACGAGAACCGCATCCCATCGCGCAAAGACCTGCTCGATATCGCCAGCCTGTCGGTGGAGGAAATCGAGCACCTGCTCAAGATCGCGGTTCCGTTCAAGGATCTCTTCAAGCGGTCGGTCAAGAAGGTTCCAGCCCTGAGAGGTAAAACGGTGCTGAACCTCTTCTACGAGCCCTCGACACGGACCAGTTCGTCATTCGAAGTCGCGGCGAGTCGTCTTTCCGCAGACGTCACCAACTTCACGGTGTCACTTTCCTCCGTGGTGAAAGGCGAGTCGATCATCGACACCATCGATACCCTTCAGGCCATGCGGACCGACTACGTGGTCATCCGCCACAGCGCGGCCGGGATTCCCAACCTGATCGCGAAACACACTCGCGCTTCGGTGGTAAATGCGGGCGACGGTTTTCACGCTCACCCGACCCAGGCCCTGCTCGACATGTTCACCATTCGCGAGGTGTTTCCCGAGTCGGCGGGGCGAAAGGTGCTCATCGTCGGCGACATCCTGCACTCCCGGGTCGCGCGCAGCACCAGCACGATTCTCAACAAGCTCGGCGTCGAGGTCGGCGTGCTCGGACCTTCAACCTTGGTGCCGGCGGCTCGCCACGGATTCATGCGCGGCTTCAAGGACTGGGATGAAGCCTTCGCGTGGAAACCCGACATCGTCTACCTGCTCCGAGTCCAACTCGAACGCCAGGGTGAACCCTTTTTCCCGAGTCTCGGCGAATACCATCGCGTTTACGGCCTGACCACGAAGCGATACCAGCGGGTCAAGGACGAGGGTATTTACCTGATGCATCCTGGCCCGGTGAATCGCGGCGTCGAGATCGACAACGAGGCCATGACCTACGAGCGCAGCCTGATCAACACGCAGGTGGAAAACGGCATCGCCGCCCGGATGGCGGTGCTTTACTGGCTGAAGCCGGACACTGGCAGCGAAGCGAGGGGAGGCGCCGGAGCGAAAGAGTCATGAGTGCCGAAAACGAGAATGTCCGTTTGTTCCGCGGCGGCGAGATCGCCAGCGAGGAGTCGCCTTTTCTCCAGAGCGCCGACGTGCTCGTGGAAGGCGATCGCATCACGCGGGTCGGCGCCGGGTTGGAGGCGCCGGACGGTGCCGAGATCGACGACTGCGCCGGCTGCGTGCTGATGCCGGCGATGTTCGATCTCAACGTGCATGCCTGCGAGCCGGGAAAGGAGCAAAAGGAAACCATCAAGTCTTGTTCCGAGGCCGCCATCAATGGTGGCGTGACCGGGATCGTCCTGATGCCGAACACGCTGCCGGCGATCGACAGCGGAGGACTGGTCCAGACCGTGCTCGACATCGTGGCGGAAAAATCGCGCATCGCGGTGCTCCAGACCGGCTGCATCACCAAGGGCAGGGCGGGGGAAGAGCTCGCCGCGATCGCCGGCATGGCCGCGAAAGGCGTTCCCATGCTGACCGATGATGGCGATGCAGTGGCCGATTCCCGGCTCCTGCGACGGGCGATGGAATATGCCAAGGATTTCGATCTGCCGCTGGCGATGCACTGCGAGGAAAAATCGCTCAGCGGCCGGGGCGCGATCAACGAAGGGCCGGTTTCGTATCGCCTTGGGTTGCCGGGAATCCCTTCAATCAGCGAAGAGATTTGCCTCGCGCGCGACATCCGTTTGGCTCGTTACACTGGCGCGCAGATTCACATCCAGCACGTCTCGACGGCCAAGGGCATGGAATCAATTCGTCGCGCCAAGAACGATGGCGTTCGGATCTCCTGCGAAGTGGCGCCGCACCATCTCATCTTCAACGAGGAGGACATCGTCGACTACGATGCCAACTACAAGATGAACCCACCGTTGCGGACGGCGGAGGACAACGAGCAATTGTTGCAGGGGCTGATCGAGGGCGTTTTCGACGTCGTCGCGACGGATCACTCACCGCATACCGAGTTCGAAAAACAGAACGGCGACTTCGCCAGCGCGCCCTTCGGGATCACCGGACTCGAAACCGCCGTCGTCTCTCTGTATCATCATTTCATCAAGACCGATCGCTTCGGCTGGGACTTGTTGGTGCGACGCTATTCGGCCGAGCCTCGACGAATTCTCGGCCTCGATCCGGTCCCGGTCGCCGAGGGCGGAATCGCCGAGTTCCTGATTTTCTCGACCGAGAGAACCACAACTTTCTCTCGAGAGTATATGAAGTCGAAAAGCGCCAACACCCCGTTCCTTGATCGCACGCTCGACGGCCAGGTCGTGAGCGTCGTTCGGGGTGGGGAGGTGCTGAAGTAGAGGCGACTTCAGTCGCCTCCAAAGGCGGATGGGAATCGACTGAAGTCGATTCTACAGCACGGCGATACACTCGATCTCCACGAGACTGCCGAGCGGCAAACCGGCGACCTGAATCGTGGACCGCGCTGGTTTGTGCTCGCCGAAGGCTTCGGCGTAGAGACCGTTCACGGTCGGGAAATCGGACATCGACGTGAGAAAGATCGTTGTTTTTGCGATCGCGGAAAGTTCCACCCCCTGGGACGCCATGACCGCCTTGATGTTCGTCAGCACCTGCCGGGTTTGTTCCTCAATGCCACCGGGAACGATCGCCTTGGTCTCCGGATCGATCGGAATCTGGCCGGAGCAGAAAAGCAGGTTGCCCACCTTGGCGGCGTGCGAGTAGGGACCGATCGCTTCCGGAGCGCCGGCGGCGGTGACTAGTTCGATGTCGGGAGTCATGCCGGGGACTATGACCGGAAACCGTCGGCATTCAACAGGGTTGGGTCGGCGATTGAACCCTGTTGAATCAAGGCAGCGAGCCGCTTGACATCGAGGGCGACTGGCATTACCGGTCCCGCTCCCCATTTTTCGAACCTTTTACTCTCTGCCAACCATGGCCACCACCGAAGTCATTCTCCGCGAAAAAGTCGACAATCTCGGCGCCGAAGCCGATGTCGTGACCGTCCGCCGCGGCTACGCTCGCAATTTCCTCGTTCCCTCCGGCAAGGCTTTTGAAGCCACGCCTGGCAACCTGCGTCACATCGAGCACCTCAAGCAAGTTCGCGCCCAGCGTGAGGCGGAGGAACTCGCCGAGGCCGAGAAGATCGCCACGAAACTGCGCAAGACCAAGCTCTCCATGGAGTTGTCCATCGGCCAGGGCGGCAAGGCTTTCGGTTCCATCACCAGTGCGGACATCGCCAAGGCTCTTGAAGAAAAGGCCAAGGTCGAAATTGATCGTCACAACATCACCCTCGACAAGCCGATCAAGGGCACGGGCGACTACGAAATCCCGGTCAAGGTTCACGCCGACATCGAGGTGATCGTGGCGCTCAAGGTGAAAGCCGAGAAGGAAGATTCGGACGACGAGGCTTCCGATTCTGCCGAGTAATCGATTCGGCTCGATCTCATCGCGAAACGATTTCGGCCCCCGCGGATTCGCTTGAATCCTCGGGGGCTTTTTCGTGTCGAAATGCGCGAGAGTTGCCGCGCTGGAGAGATGCGAACGGCTTGTGAACGGGTTCTTCACGCCGTCGGAGAAAACCTGATCGTTGGTCTCCTTCGCAGGAGTGGGAGGGTTACGGTGAGAATATTGAGGCAGCTGGTCACACCGGTCTGTTACATTGAAAAATATGGGGGTCGAAGAGTGGGGTTTCGCTTTGCTTCGATCCGGCTCGTGCTTAGGTAATTTCCCGCCCCGTTTTCCGGGTTCACCCCAGCACTCAGGATCCGGTCCACGCCCGAAAAGGCGCGAACTGCCCCGATCGCCGGATCCCGACCCCGCAGCTTCAACGCGTCCCGTTTCGCCATGCCCAGCACCTCGACTTCCGCCGCCACTCAGAACCACGCCGATCCTCCCGCTCAGAATTCCACCAAGAATCCTTCGTTCAAAAAGGGCGGGGGTAAGGATGCCTCGTCAGGTTTCTCGGACGTGATGCGATCGATGCCGGTCAATGCGGATGCCGAGCGTGCCGCGCTGAGTTGCATGCTGAAGGCCCCCAACGAGATCATTGGGCGGGCGGTGGAGACTCTGAACACGGAGTGCTTTTACATTCCCGCTCACCGCATTCTCTACCAGATCCTGATCGAGCTTTATCAGACCCGGCCCAACGGCGAGATGGATCTGATCACCCTCAACTCGGTGCTTCAGGATCGTGGCCTCATGGATCAGGTCGGCGGTCCGGCGGCGGTGGCGGACCTGCTCGATGACGTTCCTTCGATCGCGTTCTTCGATCACTACGCGACGATGCTGAAACAGAAGTTCGTGCTCCGTCGCATTATCCAGGACTGCGGCGAATGCGCGAACCTGGCCTACGATTCACCGGAGGAGGTCACCAATCTGCTCGATGATGTGGAGAGCAAGATCCTCAAGATTCGCGACGCGGCGGAAAAGGAAGGCGATATTTTGCCGATCAAGCGACACGCGCTCAAGGCGGTCCATACGATTGAGGAATCCTTCAAAAACAGCGGCAAAGGCGTCACCGGTCTTTCGTCAGGATTCGCCAATCTCGACGCCATCACCAATGGCCTGCATGGCGGGGAAATGGTCGTCGTCGCGGCGCGTCCCTCGATGGGGAAAACCTCGTTGGTGATGAACATCATCGAGAACATTTCGATCAACGCCAAGGAGCGGAAGCCGACCGCCGTTTTCAGTCTGGAAATGTCCGCCGAGCAGTTGGTGATGCGCCTCATCTGTTCGCGTGCGGGCGTCGAGATGGGCAAGATTCGTGGTGGGTTTCTTTCGCAGCAGCGCGATTTCCCGCGCCTGATGCAGGTGGCCAACGACCTGGCTCAGAGCGAAATCTTTATCGATGACACGCCGGGCATTTCGATCATGGAAATGCGCGCCAAGGCTCGGCGGCTCAAGAAGGCGCACGACATTCAGCTGATCGCGATCGACTACCTCCAGCTGCTCAAGAGCACCAGCAAGAAGGCCCAGGACAGCCGCCAGATCGAGGTGGCGGAAATCTCGGGCGGCATTAAGGCGATTGCCAAGGAACTCGATATCCCCATCATCGTTCTCGCCCAGCTGAACCGAAATCCGGAAAGCCGCGGTGGAGGCAAGCCCAAGATGGGCGACCTCCGTGAATCCGGGGCGATCGAACAGGACGCTGACGTCGTCGGTCTGCTTTTCCGTGAGGAATACTACGCCGACAACGACGAGGAGCGTGAAGCGGCTGCGGGCAAAGCGATTCTCTCGATCCAGAAACAGCGAAACGGCCCCACCGGCGACGTGAAACTCGTGTTTCGAAAGGAATACATGCGCTTCGAAGATCGCGCCGACGAGGACGACGACGACGAATACTGATTTCGTCCGAATGTGACGCATCTGTCACCTGAGTGAGTCATTATCAGCGACTTTTGCCAAAGGTTCACACGTTCCTTCACGAGTTATTCACAACTCGATTTTCGAAACCAATGGGGGTGTGAAATTCACGCGTTCAGGAGGGGCCGTGCCACGCTTCCAGGTATTTGGAGGAGAATCCTGAAGATCGCTCTCCGCCGATCTGCGGGATGGAAATGGAGAACGCTCTCTCGTGAAAGCGACGATATGCTCATTGCAAAACATTAACTGGCAATGGGTTGGGGGATTTCAATCAAAGGGAATTGAACGGATTGATGGATAGGATGCAAGTCAGGGACTCCATTGAGTTTTCCACAAAAATCACAGGCACGACCGTGGAAGACGGTTTTCAATGACGCGAAGTTTTTGTTGGCATTCCGGAGGATTGATCGAATGACGAGCAATTGCTCCCGAGTTATTCACATCCTGTTCACAATCTCTGATTCAACAGGGTATGTTCGCAGACATGAGAGGGTTGAATGGCGAATCGGAACCTCAGTATTTGGCGTCGGACGTCCGCTGATGGTTGGCGCGCCATGATGGCATCGTTTTGGGGCTGGAGGCGGGGCACGCCACGTTGTTCGCCAAACTTGGTAGGGGAAGAGCGCTTGAACTCGCCGCTTTCTCCGCCATGCTATCGGTCTGTCGGCCCGGACGTTGTTTCCGACCGGCTTTTCCGTGTTCCCCCACACCCACCGTTTTTCCGCCATGAGTCAGACGACCTACGAAGTCGACACCAATCAACTTTCTGAACAGATCCAGCAGCAGGGTGCGTGGGTCCAGGCGGTGAGAGAGGAAATTGCCCAAGTGATCGTGGGGCAACTCGACCTGGTCGATCGATTGCTGGTGGGCTTGCTCACCAACGGCCACGTGTTGCTGGAGGGGGTGCCGGGTTTGGCGAAAACGCTCACGGTCAATGCGCTGGCCGGTTCGTTGCACGCGGAGTTTTCCCGCATTCAATTCACGCCGGATCTGTTGCCGGCGGATCTGATCGGCACCCTGATTTACAATCCGCAGACGGCGGAATTCTCGCCCAAGCTGGGGCCGGTGTTTTCAAATCTCGTGCTCGCCGACGAAATCAACCGGGCGCCGGCCAAGGTGCAGAGCGCTCTGCTGGAGGCCATGCAGGAAAGGCAGGTGACGATCGGCGACACCACCTACCGGCTGCCCGATCCGTTTCTGGTGCTGGCCACTCAGAACCCGATTGATCAGGAGGGCACCTATCAACTTCCCGAAGCGCAGCTCGACCGTTTCCTGCTGAAGGTGATGGTGACTTATCCCACTCCCGAGGAGGAACGCGCCATCCTCGATCGGATGAGTACTTCGTCCCCCAAAACCCGGACGCGCGCCATCGTGGAACCGAAACGGGTCATCCAGAGCCGTGAGTTGGTGAACTACATCTATGTCGATGATGGGGTGAAGGATTACATTGTCAGCATCATCAATGCGACCCGCTATCCCGAAACGATCGATCCCGCATTGAAAAACCTGATCCGGGCCGGTTCTTCACCGCGAGGCACCATCAACCTCACTCTCGCCGCGAAGGCGGCGGCATTCCTGTCCGGACGCGGCTACGTGGTGCCGCAGGACATCAAGAACCTCGTTCACGACGTGTTGCGCCACCGAATTCTGCTGACCTACGAAGCGGAGGCGGAAGAGGTGACCAGTGAATGGATCATCGACCGGATTCTCGAAAACACTCCGGTTCCCTGATTCAGAGGATAACGACGGAGCCTTCGGAAGCGACCGCGCCCTTTTCCAGCATGTCGGATAGTCAATCCAGCGAAGCCGCTGCCGGAAATACCGGACCGATCCGCCTGATCCTGATCCTGGTGGGGGTGGCGTTGGTCGTTTTGGCGTTGGTCTGGTGGAAGGGCAGTGGACGTCAGGCGGCCCGGGACACCTTGATCAAGGATTACGGTGCCGAGATCGAAGTGGACCCGATCGATCCCAGCGCCTGGGTGGTGATGCTGAAGCGGGATGACTTGAGCGATCTGGTCGAAGCGGGAGCTTTGTTGGCGAAGATGGGCAGTGTGACCACGCTCGATCTTTCCGATTGTCCTCAGTTGGTCAGCCTCGATGGTTTGAATCAGGTTCAAACGCTCGCCGTGTTCCTGTTGATCGGTGGGCCGGAATTGGAATCGATGGCGGGCCTCACCGATCTCCCGAATCTGAGCCAGGTATCGATCCAGAGTTGTCCGAAACTCGAGACCTCCGGAGATCTGGCGGGTCTGCCCAAACTGGAGATGCTCGATCTCTACGGTTCCACCGGACTGGAAGCGATTGACGTGAGTCGCCTGTCGAACCTGACTTCCCTGACCCTCAGCGACGCGGCGGAGTTGCAACGGTTGGACATCAAAGGATTGCCGCGGTTGGAACAACTCTATCTCGAGGGCTGCCGTTCGCTGACGGAGTTGACCAACCTCGGAGACGCGAAAGCTCTGACGGATCTGAATATGAGCACCTGCCATGAACTCTCCCGGCTCGAAGGTCTTTCTTCCCTTTCTGAGCTGAGAATGCTGGATCTCCGGAATTCGCCGGCCGGCTCGAACCTGGCGGAGCTGGGAACGCTGGGAAAACTCGAGACACTGCGAATGGGAGGGCAACCGGAACTGATCGATCTGAAACCGCTCACCGCTCTCCCGAGTCTCGTCGAACTGCACATCGAGGCCTGCGAGAATCTCGTCAACCTCGAAGGGGTTCCGGCTTCGCTGGCCAGTTATGCCGCCTTCACCTACTGTCCCAAGCTGGAATCACTGGCCGGCATAGAGCGGGCGAAATCGCTGGAGCGGATCAACCTCGCTGGATGCTCCGCGCTGACGGACATTTCGGCCTTGGAATCCCTTCACTCACTCCGCGAAGTCAACCTGGGCGGATGTTCCAAAGTGAGCCAGGTCGATCTCCTGCTAACGCTCCCCGAATTGCAGATCGTCCAATTGGGTGGTTCGGGTGTGCCGGCGAGCGAAATGTCAAAATTTCAAAAAAAGAAGCCCGACGTAATTTTCGACTTCAGTGGCGGTGGTGAGTTCTGATGGGAACCTTCAATCGCCATGCTGATCCGATCACCTTTTCTACCATGACAACGCTCCTCGAATTCTGTGCCGACGCTCCCGTGCAATCATACGCCGCGGGCGAAGCCGTCATCCGTGAAAACCTCAAGGACGGCAAGCTGCGCGTTCTCAAGAAGGGGGTGGTGGAGATCACCAAGCGCGGCACCATGATCAACCGCCTGTCCTCGCCAGGCTCGGTGCTGGGAGAAATTGGAATTCTTCTGGACCAGTCATTCGGAGCCACCGTGACGGCGGTGGAGCCGACCGAGGTGTATGTGATCGAAGACGGTGACCGTTTTCTGGAAGAGAATCCCGAGCTGATGAGGCTGGTGGCCCGCCTGTTGGCGCGCCGGTTGAAGAACCTCACCGACGAACTGGTGGAAATTCGCGAGCAGGTCGAAGCCCGCTCCAGCGATGACGATCCCGGTTACCTGGGCCAGTTCGACAACGTTCTTCGCCGCCTCGTAGACCATCACTCGGACCGCGACTATTGAGCGCGAGGGGCGCCTTGGATACCTCGCGAAGATTTGAGCCGTGCGGCGCAGCTCACTTCTTTTGGGCAAATTTCCACAGGTGCCCGTCGGAGCGAATGTAGAGGGCGTTGTCGGAGAGGGACGGGGTTCCGAGAATGGTTTCGCCGAGTTCGATTTCGCTGACGATCTTGCCTTCGGGATCTGATAGGTCGACACATTGACCGACGCCCTGTTCGTTGAAGATGTAGAGATGGTGGTTGTCCGAGGCAACGGGTGATCCGGCAAAGGGGCCCTTGAGACGCGCACGCCACAGCCGTTCGCCACTGTTGAGGTCCGCGGCACTGAGCACGCCAGCGCTGTTCAAGGTGTAAACGCGATCATCAGTGATCAACGGGCTGGAGGTTCCCGGTCGCTGGGCGCTCTCGTTCCAGAGTTCGGTGGGTTTTTCACCGTTCTCGGAGGGCTTGATCGCGGTGAGTCCGTTCGAGGGAATAAAGAGGGTGTCGCCGTCGGCGGCGCTGGAGGGAATGGTGGCGGCGCCCTTGTCGAATTCGAAAATCTCCGAGCCGGTGGCGGGAAGCACCCCGAGGATTCCCTCGCTGGACTGGAGCGCGACCACCAGTTGTTCGCCGGATTTCATGGGAACGGGAGACGTCCAATTGGCGGCCTTGGGCCGGTCGATCTTCCACTTGTTGGCCCCGGTGGCGAGGTCGAAACCGGCGGCGAACGACTCGGAATCGTTCTCGATCTGAGCCACCAGGGTGTCCCCCACGACGATGGGTGAGGATGCCATGCCGAGACTGTTCGAGGCGTTGGGATAATCGAGGGTCAGCCCACGCGTCCAGATGAGATTTCCCTCGAGATCGAGACAGATCAGGTCGTTGGAAGACCAGAGGGCGTAGAGATGTTGACCGTCGCTGGCGGGAGTCGGAGCGGCGACGCAGGTCTTATTGTGGCACATGGTGCGTCCGGTCGCCCAGAAATTCCGCTGCCAAAGTAGTGATCCGTCGGCGTTGTCGAAGCAGAGCACGTGCAGCTGTTTCTGTTCGGGACCGCTGGCGGCGGTGACGAAAACCCGGTCGCCAACGATGATGGGGCTCCCCAAACCGCGACCGGGCAGGGCCACCTTCCAGGCCATGGTTTCCTGGCTGAGTTCGATGGGAAGGTTTTCATTGCCCTCGACATAACCGTTGCCCTCCGGCCCCCGAAACTGGCGCCAGTCGGCGTGCGCGGTTGAGGCTGAAAGGAGAAGACAGAGACCAAGAATGGTGGCGATAAATCTCATGGTGGAAAGGTGGTTTCAGTTGGCGTCGGCGGGGCGTCCGCGGCGAGTAGGGGCCTGCGTCTTTTGCGTTTCCGGGCGATCGACGGCCAGGATGGCCGTGCCGGTGGCGTCGCAGACCCGAAGCTTGAACTCCCACTCGACGGTCCAATCCTGGGTCTGTTCGTTCTGGCAGAGTTTCACCAGGATGGTGTTTTTTCCCGCCTTCAATTGAACGGGCAGCTGATACTGATCGATCCGTTGGCCGCGATGGTATTCATCACGCCCGGACAGCAGTTCGCCGTTCAACCAGATTTTCCAGGCGTTCTTGCAACTCAGGCGAAGCTCCGCGGGCTGGGCCTGGGCCGAGTTGAATTCGGTGAAAGCGTAGCCGGTGACTTCCTTGAGCGGACCGAAGGGTTGATTCAGATCGATCTTGCCGTATTCGTCGGTGGAGACCAGAGGCTGCCAGCCGATTTCCTTCCCGTCTTTTCCCGGGTAGTTGCCATCGAGTTTGATCTCTTCTTCCGGCGGAAAAACGGTGTCGAATCCCTCGCGTTTCGTGTTGTCGAACGGTCCGATCACCTGCCAGTTCATCAGGAAACCGAAATGACGCGGCAGGTCGATTTCCTGCTCCAGTTTTCCGGTCAGTTGCTTGGCGATTTCCTGAATCTGGTCGACATCCCGCGCGGAGTTCAGGGCCTGCCGATAGACGAGGACGGCGGCCTGCTTCTTGTCGGCCTCAGCCAGTGCCTTGCCTTCATCCATCAGCAATTTCACGGCGTCCCGGCGGAGTTCGGTGGCCGGGTCCTCGATGAAGCCGGGAACCAGCGTTTTGGCGGTTTCCGGATCGATCCGGGAAATCATGTCGAAGGCAAGTCGTCGACCCTGGGGCGACTGCCGGACGTCGAGAAGGAAGGAGCCCAGTTCGTCGAAAGGCAATTGCGCGCCGGCTTTCAATTCGCGATCGACGATGACCTCGACGGCCGATCGCAGCCAGTTTCGGGCGAGGGGGGAACTCTTTTCCATCGCCCGAAGGAGTGGGAGAATGGCGGTGGCGTCCGCGTCACTGAGCTTTTTCCAGGCCGCGGCGGCTTCGACATTACCGGACCCTTCGGGACCGACCGCCTGGATGGCGGCCACGGATTGTTCGAAATCGTCGGGTACGGCCGCCCGGAGGGGAGTCATGCCGGAGGCGAGCATGGCGACCAACGGCGCAAGGAATCTTGTGAGGCGGGGGCGGAAAATCATGACCGCGCATACTACCCGAACCGCTGGGAGGCTCAAGAGCCGTGTTCACGCAGACCTCATCGGTCGACCGACATGGTCTCCCACCGGGAATCCGCCCAGTAGTCGTCGCAGCCGGCCCGTTCCTTGCCGTCGTTGCGGAAATAGAGATGCTGGCGGTCGAAGAGTTGTTCGGGCTGATACTCTTCGGCGGCGTCGGCGACCGTTCTCAGTTCGGGAGTCTGGTCGGCCTTGAGCTGAAGGGTGGATTCGAGAACCCACTGCTGATTGCCGATTTTCGCCACGCACCAGGCGTGTTGGCCGATGTGAATGTTCCAGCCTACCGCTACCCGGGATTCGATGCCGGCGGACGCGAGCGCATCGGCGAGCAGGATGGAGGTGTCTTCGCAGTCGCCGGCGGCGTCCTTCCAGGTTTCCGACGGCTTCTTCCAGGCCTCGCCTCTTTTCATCGAGGTGTTGTCATATTCGTAGCGGCAATGCCGCAAGACCGCGGACCAGATGGCGAGCATGGAATCCTCGTTCGGGGTCGGCGTCGAGGCGATGCCCGGTAGACGAAAGCCTTCAAGAAAATCGGTCGCCCGTCGAAACTGTTCGTGAGTGTCGGCGGCCAGAACGTCATAGGGCTTCTGGCAATCGGGGCACGCGAGAATGAGCGTCTGAGATTTCCGATCCAGCATCACCGCGTGGGCACTGCCACAGTGGGGGCAACGCTGGAAAAATCGTCCCCCCTCTCGGTTCGCCGCCTCGAGATCGAAGGGGGGCAATTGCCTCGCCAATACGGCGATGCATCCTTTGCGCAGTCCATCGCGGAAGGCGAGCGTGCTGAGCGTCGCATACTGGGGATTCCCGGCGTCTTCCCATTTCGCGATGCTTTTGAAAAGGCCATCGTCGCGCGGATCGAGCAGGACGGTGGCGGAAAGGTACTGGGCCCCGGGAAATTCCGATTGCAGGTTGGCGAACAGATCCTTCAGCCGGGTGTCGGCGAGGTTTCGTTGCGAGGCGCCGAATCGGGCGAGGGCGTCCTGGATTTCCGGAGCTGTGGACAGGGCCGCCAGGTTCAACTGTTGGCGCCGTTCGTTGATTGCTTCGAGGGCCTGAAACTCGAAGACATCCTGCTCGATATCCGCGGTCTGATTGATGAGGTTGTCGAACACGCCAGCCACGTTCTTCGCCCGGGCCGGATCGGCGAACCAGTAACCGATCACGGCGAAGATCAGGACAATGACGATGGCAGCAAAACGAATCATTCGGATTTATGGAAATTATATCAAATCGAGGGCGCTGTCGCTGGAAAAGTGATCGGCGTCATCCGGGTCAAATCAGTTCGGCTGTGACTTCGTCGGCCAGGGCGCGCCCTTTTCGGCTCAGTCGCAGTTGGGTCTCGTTGTTCGCGGTTTCGAGGTAACCCTCTTCAGTCAGCGACTTGACCCTCTTCACTGCCATGGGGTCGGCGCCATCGAGCAACGTTTTTGCGGAGACGCCGAGGGAGGTGCGAAGCTGGAGGGCGATGGCTTCGATGCGGCGATCCGTCGCCGAGAGCGCCTCTACTTCCGTCTCGACCGATTCGCCGGCGAGCACTCGCGAAACCCAGACGGCCGTGTCGGGCAGGGATTTCCATCGCCGACCTTGAACCGTGGAAACGGCACCGGGACCGATTCCGAGGAAGTCCGCGCCGTTCCAGTAGGCCTGATTGTGAAGTGATTCGTGGCCCGGCAGGGCGTAGTTGGAAATCTCATAGTGCCGGTAGCCGGCGCCCTCCAAGGTATCGATCGCCAGATCGAACAGGTTGGCATCGCGGTCCTCATCAGTGTCCAGCTCTCCGCGCTCATGACGTCTGAGGAATTCCGTGTCCTCCTCGTAGGTGAGATTGTAGGCCGAAACGTGGTCCGGCCTGAGCGCGAGGATGTGATCCAGATCGGCCCGCCAATGATCGAGTGTCTGGCCCGGCACCGAGAACATGAGATCAATCCCCACGCTTTCAAACCCGGCTTCTCGCAGGATTCGGAAAGCCGTTTCGGCTTCGGCCGGGGAATGGTCGCGGCCCAGCGTCTTGAGGGTTTCAGCTTGCCAGCTCTGGACTCCGAGCGAGATGCGGGTGACACCGAGTTGCCGCATCCGCTTCGCCTTTTTCAGATCGAAGGTTGCGGGATTGGCTTCCAGCGTCCATTCCCGCAGGCCTGACAAGTCGGTGGCTTCCGCCAAACCGCTCAGCAGACTTTCCAGGTGCGCCGGGCTGAGGAGGGTGGGCGTTCCACCGCCGAAGAAGATCGTTTCCAGCGCTAGCGGCACCACCTCGACGTGTTGACGGAATTCCGCCAGCAACGCGTCTACGAAGGCCCGATTCGCCAGCTTGCCCGGTTGGTGCTTGTAGAAAGCGCAGTAGGGGCAGATGTGATGGCAGAACGGGATGTGGACGTAGAGATGGCGGAGCTTTTCTGAGTTTTCCGTTTTCAGAATTCAGTTTTCAGGGTTTGATCTGGACCGGTGGCAATCGCCGCCTTTTTCAGTGACGTATTCACTAAGATAGAACAACGAGAACTGTAGACTGAAAACTTTCCAAAACGATGCCCCGCAAACTCAGCCACATCGCCCCGGAC
>JAGRPB010000175.1 GCA_020439945.1 Verrucomicrobiia bacterium | reverse complement strand
CAGGACCGTTTCGCGACGGGTCCAGAGTATTTCCGGCTCGGCAATCCGGATGCGTTTGTCCGGACCCACCAACCAGAGTCGGTTGCCTTCGCGCAAGGCATCGCGAGGAATGGTGAGCACTCCCGTCAGTCGCCCCGCCTCCACATCGACCCGCACGTAACTGCCCAACAGGAGCGGCGTACGCGGGGAGCCCTCGTCCGTTTTCAAGGCCAGCGGATCCTCCACCTCGACGAGAATTCGCGCCATCCGGCCTGTCGTCTCAAGATCGGCGAGCAGGCGGATCACGGTTCCTTTCAACGGCTCGGCATGTCCGTTGCCGGTGTCCAGATGAATCTCCGCGATCGCACCCGGCTTACCTTTTTGTGGCAGCCTGATTCGCTTCAGATCGGCGATCGGCAGGGTCGCCCTGACCCAGAATCGATCGGTTCCCACCAGCTTGCAGATGTCACTACCCGATTCCAGCAGTTGCCCGACCTCGACATTCTCCTCCACCACCATGCTGTTGAATGGCGCCACCACCGAGGTCCTCTCCAGGTCGAGCTTGGCGAGATCGATCGCGTTCTTTGCCTTCGCGACTTTCGCTTCGGCGAGCTTCTGATGCGGTTCGCGCAAGGCCAGCGAAGGATTGGTGTCGGCCTCGGGCAAATCCTGCCGCAATTGCTCCCACTCCCGCTTCGCGATGATCTGGCGACCGCGTTCCACTTCAAACTCGAAGTTCGCTTCCTCGAGATCGGCTTCGCGTTCGCCGAGCGAGAGTTCGTAGTCGGCGGGATCGATCTTGACCAATTCCTCCCCGGTTTCCAATCGTCCACCGGGAACCAGCGACTCGTGCTGCTGAATCACCCGGCCACTCACTTGCGCCTGCATGGTCACTTCCTGCGCCGGAATCACCGACCCCCAAGCCGTCACCACGATTCGTTCATCGCTCGGCTTCAATTCGATCACCTGAACGATCTTGGCGGACGTTTTCTTGTCCTCCACTTCGGTTTCCGGCGCCGTCTTGAGCAGGATCCAGCCAGCCGCGCTCGCACCGCCGAGGATCAGCAGCGCGATGATAATCTGGGCGGCGGTCTTGACCTTTTTCATGGTTGCGAGGCGAGCGTCGTCGATGGCGGGATCGGCATCGGACCGCCGAGCGCGCGATGCAGGGAAACTCTCGCGCTGAGCCTTTCCCGGTAGCTGGTCAACAGGTCGCGTTCCAGTTCCTGCACCTTGGTTACGGCGTCCAACACCGGCAGGTAGTCGGTCGCACCGAGGACATAGCGGTTCTTCGATTCGCGGAGCAGTTTTCGCGCGGTCGTCAGCTGCGCTTCCTGGCGTTGAATGCGCTCGTGCAGGCGATCCTCCCGCACCAGGGCGACTTCGACATCGCGAACCGCCTCGAGATAGAGCGAGGTGAAAATATCGATCTCCTCCTGCACCCGCGAACGACGCCGCTCGACTTCCGCCTTTCGATTTCCCGCGTCAAAAACGGGACCGACAGCCGATACCACCGCATCGCCGACCAACCGCTCGATCGAAGGCGTGCCGCCGGCGGCGAGCGAGCCACCGATGGAGAATCGCGGCAGACGTTCCGCGATCGCCTCCCCGACTTCGTGATCGACCGCGATGATGCGAGCCCGCTGCGCCCGCAGATCGGGACGTTCCGCGAGCAGGTCGGACGGCACACCCGTTTCCGGCCAGGACGGCGGCGAATTCAGTTCGCCGTCGGCATGACGAGGCTTCGTCGATCCGGGCATCTTCCCCATGAGGGTGTCGAGCACCAGATTCAGTTCCTCGATCCGCGACTCGATGTCCGGAACCAGCGACTGAATCGATTCCAATTGTTCCTGCGCTTGGTAGACATCGACGACCGAACTCTGTCCCTGCCCGAATCGAAGCCTGGTCAGGTCCAGCAAAGTCTGGTTCACCTCAATTTGCTCGCTGGCGAGATCCAACTGCCCCCGTTGCTCGCGCAATTCGAACCACGCCTCCGACACCGCACTCGACAACAGCAGTCGCGCCGCCAACCAATCATCAACAGCCGCTTCGGCTTCTCGCCTTCGTGCCGCCTGACCGGATCGAATGCGTCCCCAGGCGTCGATCTCCCAATCATAAATTAACCCAATCGACGAATCATCGCTCCGCCGACCATCGACGTCCCAGCGTCGCTGAAACTCACCCGCTCCGTCGACTTGGGGAAACAGTGTCGATCCCGCCTGGACCAGCCGCGCGTTGGCCTGCTCGATGCGTTCGCCGACGGCTCGAAGATCGGGGCTTCCGACCAGCGCGTCCTCGATCAGCTTATCCAAATTCCGATCCCGAAAGGTCTCCCACCACGGATCGCGATTCGACTCGCCAGGTTTCCGATCGGGAGCGTGGGCAAATCGCTCCGCATTTCCACCGCCGCTCTCCTTCTCCGCCACTGCGGGTTGCGGCTCCGGATCGACCGGATGAACGACACATCCCAATCCCGCGACGCAGACCAACAAGGACGCCATCGCCGGCGCCAGACTCCGTGGAAGCTGGAGATCGGAAAAACTCACTCGGGATCGTGTTTCGGGGCATCCCGTCGACCTCGCTGGCCGAAATCGGGACACCGGCTTCATCGCCTTTTCCCCGGATTCACGCAAGCCCCGAAGGACACGTCATTCTGGCGGGAAAAGGCGATCCGATCTTCGCCAGCGAAAGTCCGCCTTCTTACTTCACCGGAACCGATTTGGTCTGCAGATGCTGCAGATTCTCATCGTAATCCTTCCCGACGAACGCGGCAAAACTGATCACGTTTCCCGGCACCTCCGCCGGCACGTCGAAATTGACTTCTAGCACGCCCTTACCGCTGGCTTTGAGAATCTCGCGCGCGACCCGCTTCTGATCGGGACCCGCTTTCAACGTCACCTGGACGACTTGTTCCCCCAGTTCCTCCGGAAACTGATGCGGCACTTTCAACGTCACCGTTTTTCCCGCCTCAATCGTCTCCGGCAGGCGAATCCGGATCAGGTTGGCCTGTTTCTTCCCGTCCTTCTTGCCGCCGCCACGCTTGGCTGACTTTCGAGCCTGAGCCTCGGCCTCGACTTTCTCCATGTAGGCCGCCAACGCCGCCGGATCCTGGCGCCCTTCGAAGGCTGACAGCATGTGATCGCCCGTCTTGACCATCCATTCTTTCAGTAGCTTGCGGTGCTTGGCCAGTTCCTCGGCGTAGGCCGGCTCATCGATGAGGTTGCGCCGGCAATCGGGATCGTTTTCGACATCGTAGAATTCCTCGACCACGCGATGCTCCATCAGGTCGACTCGCTCCGCGATGGCGGAATCTTCGTTCGCCAGTTTCTTCATCGTTTTCCAGGTGGCAGTCCCGTTGGTGGCCGTGGCCATGACCCGCTCCCCGTTCGACCACGGATTGAAAAGGTAGAGAAACTTCGCCGTCTGAACCCCGCGCATCGGATTGCGGAAACCACCGGCGTTCTCGTTGTATTCCTTGAAAACAACCTCGCGATCGTCCTGGACCTCGCCCTTGATGAGAGGCAGAAACGAGCGCCCGTCGAGCCCGTCGGGATGTTCCGCGCCGATAACGTCCAACAAAGTGGGCAGAAAATCCACTGCCGACACCAGGTGCGTCTCGTCGACCGAGCCCGCCTCTGTCACGCCCGGCCATTTGACCATCAGCGGCGTGTGGGTGCTGTGATGATACAGCTGCGTCTTCGCGAAAGGCAGCGGCATCCCGTGATCCGAGAGAAACAGGATAAAGGTGTCCTCGGCCAGACCGCTTTCATTCAGTGCCCGCATCACCTGGCCAAAGCAATCGTCCGCCCGTCGAACCGACGAGTAGTAGAGACCCAGCTCCTCGCGGATTGCGGGATCGTCAGGCAGGAAACCCGGCACCGGCACTTCATCGGCGGTGAAGATACGTGAAGTCGGATGGGGATCGTCCGGATGCCAGAACGGCTTATGCGGATCGGAAATGTTGATATTGAAACAAAACGGCTTCCCCGCCTCCTTCGCCCCATCGATCGCCGCCTTGGTCGACGTGTAGTAGGATTCCACATCCTTGATATGCGCCTGGCTACCGTCGGGTAAAATCGTGGTATCCGCGTCCCAAGCCGGATAGGGCTGATAGGGTGTCGAGTGGGAAACCTTCCCGCGAATTGCCGTGTAATAGCCCGCCGCCTTCATCAGGTCCGACATCACCGGGTAGTCGATCGGTTTCACCTGGTAGAAACCCTCGACGCCCGAGTTGTGCGGGTAGCGTCCCGACCACATCACGTTGCGCGACGGGTAACAATTCCCCACCTGAACATGGGCACGGAGAAACTTTCGACTCTGCGCAGCAAAGGCATCGATATTCGGCGTGGTTCCCTCCAACGCACATCCAAAGGCGCCGATCGAATCACAGCTCATGTCGTCAACCGTGATGAGCAACAAATTCGGCTTGGCGAAAGCCGGAGATGCCAAAGCAGCAAAAATCAGGACCAGAAGGAGGCGTTTCATGAGCGGAATACTGTCCTGCCGGAGCCCAAGCGACAAGGGCAATTCGTTCTCCTCGTATCGATCAATGCGAAACAAGTAGCATGGGATTCCCATCCCGTGCCTGTCCCCGCGGGATTGCATCCCGCGAGTCCCAACTGAGGCTTTGGGCGGGATACAATCCCGCCAGGACAGGCACGGCTTGAAAAGCCATGCTACGAAACCATCCATTCAACCCTGTTGGGTCCGCGACTCAACCCTCTTGAGTCACGCGAGGATTCCATCGACGACAGATCCCTGCCCTTTCTCCACCAAGGCGACGGATTGGCCGCTGTGCTGGTAGGTCAGCGAATCCGGATCGAGGCCGAACTGGCGCAGGAGCGTGCAGTGGAAATCGTGCTGGGTGACGATGTCCTGCACGGCGCGATGTCCAAACTCGTCGGTGGCACCGTGGATGTGCCCTTTCTTCAATCCGCCGCCGGCCATCCAGAGTGAGAATCCCTCGGTGTTGTGATCGCGCCCGGGCTCGCGTCCGGCACCACGATTCTGGACCACGGGAAGTCGTCCCATTTCCCCGCCCCACTGGACGATGGTGGAGTCGAGCAGGCCTCGGCCTTTCAGATCCTTGACCAACCCGGCGGCCGGTTTGTCGGCCTTCGCACAGGCGCCTTCGAGGGCTGCGAAGAGATTCTCGTGCATGTCCCAACCGTAGTTCCAGATCTGGACAAATCGCACGCCGCGCTCGACCAGGCGGCGCGCCAACAAACAGGCTTCACCCATGCGCTGGGTGGTGGGATCATCGAGCCCGTAGAGTTTTTTGGTCGCCTCGCTCTCCCGCGAAAGATCCAGCGCGTCGGTGGCCTCGGTTTGCATGCGAGCCGCCAGTTCGTAGCTGGCGATACGCGCCGAGAGATCGTCCTCGCCCGGAAGCTCGGCGAGATGATCGCGGTTCAGCTTGTCGAGCAGGCCGAGCTGGTTCTTCTGCGCTTCGCCCCGGAGATGCATGGGAGGACGCAGGTTCGCGATGCGCGGCTCGGTCTCGCGAACAATGGTGCCTTGATAGACTGAAGGCAGGTGACGACTGTCCCAAAACGGGGAACCGGGAGGGTTGCCTCCGAGCACGAGAGCGACGAAGGCGGGAAGATTCTGCGATTCGGCGCCGAGCCCGTAGGTGATCCAGCTGCCGAGCGACGGCCAGCCTTCCGGGCCGCGCCCGGTGGTCAGCGCCCGCATTCCCGCCACGTGGTTGCGGATATTCGGCAGATTCATCGAACGGATCAGCGTGACCTCGTCGGTGATCTCGGCGAAATGCGGCAACAGGGTGTCGTTGATCTCCATCCCGCACTCGCCGCGTCGATTGAATTTCCATTTCGACGGCATCACGATCGACGTGGCCTGGCCAGCGTTGTCATACTTGATGTCTTTGCCCGGAAACTGTTGGCCGGCATATTTCTCGAGTGCCGGTTTGTAATCGAAAAGATCGAGATGGCTCGGACCGCCACCGGTGAAAATCGAGATCATCGCCTGGGCACGAGGCGCCTCGATCGGCCGCTTCGGAAGCAGATCGTAGGTGACCTGCTCCAGCGAAGGTTTCGGCTGCGCCAGGAGCCCCTCGCGATTCAAAAGCCAGGCACTCGCCAGCGAAGAAATGCCCAGCGCGTTTTTGGCGAGGAAATGTCGGCGACTGCTGGCCGATGGGCCGAAGAAAGAAGGAGACGAACTCATGACGAAGCGGAGAATGGCCTGACATTGAGAGAGTAAGGTCGCGAAGGTGTTTCGATCAACGGCGTGATCGAGCGGGATCAGGTGAGCGCATTCCGCCCATCAATCGCCGCTTTCGTCCTCATCGCTGGCCGGAATGCTGGTCCGCTCGAGCCAGGCAGCGTAATCGGCTTCCTCAATCGCCCCGGCCGCGAGCGCGAGAGTGCGCTCGACGGCTTCTTCTTCCGTCGAACCGAAGTGGTATCCATTCAATTCCAAAAAGAGAGCGGCGGCGATAAAACCGGTCCTTTTATTTCCATCGACGAAGGGATGATTCTTCACAATCCCCGCCCCGTAGGCGGCCGCCATCTCAAACATGGACGGAGTGCCGTAGTGGAAGAGCTGGACAGGGCGATTCAACGCCGATTCCATCAAACCACGATCCCGAATTCCCGCCGAACCTCCGAAACGGCTGAGCAGGTCCTCGTGAAAAGCCAGAACATCAACCGCGTCGAGCCAATGAGGTTCAGGATTCATTTCGCCAGTTCACGAAGCGCGTTGCGATAACGTTTCATCAGCCGATCCGCGATCGCCATCTTCTCGGCGAAACCGGGCTTTTCGGGAGTAATGCGCAACGACCCTTCGGTCGACTCGGTCAGGTACAGCGTGGTCCCCTCCTCCACTCGCATCGCGGCGAGGGCTTCTTTCGGAATGACGATGCCGTAGGAGTTTCCGATTTTTCGAACCTTGGTCTGGTAGGACATGAGGAAAGGCTATGTTATAACAACCGTTTCCACAAGCAAATTCTCACCAACCCCTCATTCGACGTACAAAAATCGATTCGTCTCGAAGAGCACCTGGCAGAGGCTGGCTAGCGCGGCATCAGCGGCCTTGAATTCCCCTTTCTTCGCCGCTTCTTCCCGGGGACGAAGCACCGACTCCTGTTTCTCAAGGTAGCCGGTCAGTTCGGAAATCTCGTTGTTCCCAGGATTGGCCCCGAAAGCGAGGGTCCAAGCGCGACGGACGAGTTCTTCCCGGGAAGCGTTCTCTCCGCAGTCGGAACGAACCCGCTTGGCAAACTCGTTGGCACGGGCCTGGGAAAATTCGCCATTCATCAATTCCAACGCCTGGGTCGCCACGGTCGAACTGACCCGGCGTTCGCAGTTCGGCTCCATCTGCGGAACATCGAAGGCCTGGAGCATGGCCACGGGTTGGGTGCGCCGATGCTGCACGTAGACGGAACGCCGCAATTCGGGCGCGCCGTCGGAAACCTTGCCCCCGCCCACGGCGAAGAGTCCGCCGTCGTCGGTTGATACCGGCACCGGTGCGCCGAAAAGCGATCCATTGAGACCGCCGCTCACCGCCAGCATCGCATCGCGGACCGTTTCCGCCTCCAGGCGCCGCACCGGCATTCGCCAGAGAAAGGTGTTGTCGGCGTCGACAGCCACCGCTTCAGCCCGGCGTCCCGAAGCCTGTCGCCAGGTTCGCGACATCAGGATCTGCCGGTGAAAGCGTTTCAGGCTCCAGCCATTCTCCATGAAATCCGCCGCCAGCCAGTCGAGCAGTTCCGGATGCGATGGTCCGGCGCTGCGGGCGCCGAACTCTCCCGGAGTGGTGACCAAACCGCGACCAAAATGATTCATCCAGAATCGGTTCACCAGCACCCGCGCGACCAGCGGATGTTCACCGGAAGTCAGGTAACGGGCATAGGCCAGCCTACGACCGGTGGTCGGCAAGCCGGGATCGTTCTCCGCGAAATTCGGCGCATCCAGCACTTCGAATCCGCCGGGCGGAAGTGGGTCGCCTTCGGGAGAGGTGAAATCGCCGCGATGAAACAGCCGCGTGGCGGGGACGTTCTTGGTATCCTCGGTCGCGACGCGAATGTAGTCGGGCTGCGGTTTCTTCCCGCGCAGTTCCTGGACCTGCTCGTTGAGCGCCTCGTACTTTTTCTTCAGTTCATCGCCATCCTCATACTTGGCGAGAAAGAGGTGGAGCACGGTTCGGCGCACGTTGAGCGACGGGTATTTCTCGGTCAGAAACGCGACCTGCTCGGGCGTGCGATCTTTTTCTTCGGTTTCATAGGCCTTGCGCCCGAATTCCCGCTCCGCTTCCGGGATTTTCAAAAGTTCCCGTTCGAAAATGACGCCCACCACCCGCATCATTTCGGCGAGATACTCGTCGCCGACTCTCTTGGCTTCCGCCTCGAGTTCGTCCGCTTTTTTCTGATCCTCGGCCGACAGCAACGCCGCCCGCCGGGTGTTTGGCATGCGCCAGTTCTCGGTGTCGTAGACCGGCGCGAAGATGGCCCGCATCCGGTAGAAATCCTCCTGCGGGATGGGATCGAAACGGTGATCGTGGCATTCCGCGCAGCCGATCGTGAGACCGAGCAGCGATGATGAAACAATCTTCAAGGTCTCGGTAATGGTGGCGTTTCTCGCGTGCTGCGGATCGTCGGGACTGGAACCGCTCCCGTCGGGCGCCATGCGGAGAAAGCCCGTCGCCGTCAGCTTGTCGCAGGCATCGGGATCGGCGTTGGCGAGTCCCTGGGCGTTGGCGTGCGTGGCTTTCACCAGTTCATCACCGGCCAGCTGTTCGACGATGAATTCGTCCCACGGTTTGTCGCCATCGAAGGCGCGAATCACGTAGTCGCGATAGCGCCACGCGTCGGGACGTTCCGTGTCCTTGTCGTTGTAGCCTTCGCTGTCGGCGTAGCCGGCCACATCGAGCCAGTGACGGCCCCAATGCTCGCCGTAGTGAGGTGATTCCAGCAGCCGATCGATCAGCGTTGCCATGGCCGCTTCGGAATCGCGTCCGTAGTCTTCCACGAAATGGCTCACCTCCTCGGGACTCGGCGGCAGACCGGTGAGATCAAAACAGGCGCGCCGGATCAGCGTGGCCGGATCGGCTTCGGGCGAAGGCGACAGCCCTTTCTCCTCCAGGCGCGCCCCAACGAAGGCATCGATCGGGTTGCGCACCGAAGCGGCGTCTTTGGTCGTGGGCGGAGCCGGTTTCTCGATCGGCCGGAAAGCCCAATGCTGACGTTCCGCCGGGGCGATGAAAAACTCGCCCGGTTTCGGCAAAGTCTCGGGCTCGGCCTGCACCGTTCGCGTTCCGCCATCGATCCAGCGTCCGATCACCTCGATTTCTTCCGGCTTGAGCCGCTTTTCTTTCTTGGGCGGCATGTCGCCATCGGCCAGCATGCGATAGAGCGGACTTTCCTCGCGGTTTCCCTTCAGGATCGCCGGACCGGACTCGCCGCCCCGCTCCATCAATTTCACCAGACGGAGGTCGAGTTCCCCTTTCAGTTCCTCGTCTTCTCCGTGACACTGGAAACAGTTCGCCTTCAGGATGGGCCTCACCTCCTTTTCAAAGGTGAGATCGCCTCCTCGCGCGGGCGCGGCGAAAAGGCAAAGCAGGCTGGCGACTGCGGCGAGCCATCGGAATGCTGGGAGACGGAAACGCATGAAACTCAGCGACCGGAACGGACAAGCGAACCTACCGGGCACGGTGCTGCCGGGCAATATTTCGCGCTGGCGGATTCGCGCGACGAAGCCGGGCAACCGTCCCGTGATGCGGGGGTTCATCTTCTCATCATGTTTCGCGGCTAACCTCAAATCGCATGCGAGTACTTTTCGTCGAAGATTCCCAGCATCTTCAGAAACCCATCGTCAAAGCCCTGAAAGCGTCCGGCTACGCCGTCGACGCGACCACCGATGGCAAGGAAGGGCTCTGGATGGCCCAGAATCACGACTACGACGTTATCATTCTCGACATCATGCTGCCCGGCATGGACGGATTGGAAATCCTCGACACGCTTCGCGCCAATAGCAATCGGACCCCGATTCTCTTCCTCACCGCGCGCGATACCGTGGCCAACCGGGTCGAGGGACTGCGCCGCGGTGCCGACGACTACCTCGTCAAACCCTTCGCGCTCGAGGAATTGCTGGCGCGGGTCGAATCGCTCAGCCGGCGCCGCTACGATCGCCCCACCTCGACGGTTACCCTCGACGATCTCGTGATCGACCTGACGAGAAAAACCGTGAAACGGAGCGGGCAACGGATCGAGTTGGCGGCCCGCCAATTCGCCTTGCTGGAATACCTCATGCTACGCCAGGGCGAAGTGGTTTCGCGCACCGAAATCGAAGAGCACATCTATGACGATCTGGTTTCTCCGATGAGCAACGTGATCGATTCCGCCATCTGCGCGCTCCGCAAGCAGATCGCCCCGCTCCCGAACTGCAAACCATTGATTCACACCCGGCGCGGATTGGGCTACGTCATGGAAGCGCGCGACGCTTCCTGACCTGATGAAGAGCATCCGACGGCACCTGCTGGCCCACCTGCTTCCGGGATTCCTGGCCCTGTGCGCCGGCGCGGGCATCGCGATCTACTTTGCCGTCGAACGAAACCTGGAATCGGAACTCGACGCGGAACTTCGCGAAATCTCCCGCGCCCTGCCCTTCGGCAATCCGACGGCCACCTCGATGACTCCGCTTCGTCTCGAAGACTTCGACTCGGATGACTTCGGCATCTACTTCGAAGTCTGGAGCGACGACGGCCTGCGGCTTCTCAAATCGAGCAACCTCGGCCAGTTCGACCTTCAGCCCCCGTCCGCCTTTCCCGCAACCGGCAGCTTCGATGACCAGATTCTCGGAACTGGCGACCCGGTTCGCACTCTGTCGATCAGGGATCCCGGCACGGGAAAACAGGATGGCCTGGGACTCCACCTGATGGTCGCCAAGACGCGCGCTCCCCTCAACCAGGCGCTCGACCGACTCCTCATCGGGATCATTGCCGTCGGTATACTGAGCCTGATCGGATTCGCCCTGTTGGCGACCCATGCCCTGAGAGTCAGCTTGCGGCCACTGGTGCGCTTGGGCGACCAGGTGGCGCGGATGGACGCCGATTCGCTGAACGCCCGTTTCCCCAGCGAGGAAATGCCGCGGGAACTGGCCCCGATCGCCGAAAAGCTCAACGAGCTGATGCGGCGGCTCGAGCGTAGTTTCGTGAGAGAACGTCGGTTCAGTGCCGATCTCGCCCACGAACTCCGCAACCCGGTCGCCGCCCTGAGATCCATCGCCGAGGTGGCCCTGAAATGGCCCGATCGCCGATCCGATGACGAGTTTCACGACGTGAAAACGATCTCCGGTGAATTGCAGACGACCATCGAAAACATGCTCACCCTCGCCAGACTGGAAAAGGATGAAACCGAACTCATCG
>JAGRPB010000174.1 GCA_020439945.1 Verrucomicrobiia bacterium | reverse complement strand
ATCATGACCGTGGCCGGCCATGCCATCGACTCCCGTGGCAACTACCAGCACCCGCTCTACGGAAAACTCAACTTCGGTCACCTGGTTCGGGGCGGCGCGGAAGTCGGCGACACCGTGCCCATGAAGGTGATTCGCGACGGCAAACCGATGGATATCGACGTGAAACTGGAGCGCAAGGCGCCGGACGAATACCTGATCGACGCCTACATGTTCGATCGTGGTCCCCGCTACCTCATCATGGGCGGCCTCCTCTTCCAGGAACTCACCCTCCCCTACCTCGAGAGTTGGGGTGAAAACTGGGACACCCGCGCGCCCTTCAAACTCGTTCATGCCCAAGCCCATCCCGAGCAGTACGAGGAGGAAGGCCGCGACAAACTCGTCTTCCTCAGCCAAGTGCTTCGCACGCCGAGTACCCTTGGCTACGAGGAGTTGAACTCGGTCATCGTGACCAAGGTCAACGGCCGACAGATCAAGAACATCAAGGATCTCGACGAAGCGTTCCGTCATCCGGACGAGAAGGGCATCGACACGATCGAGTTCTCCGACTTCCCCCGGGTGATCTACATCGATGACCGGGTATCACGGTCCGTGAATCAGCAGCTCATTCAATACGGCATCAGCCAGATGGAAAAACTGGACTGAAACAACGAACGGCGCTACGGCCTTCGTTCTCCATGGCCGATTCCGATTCCCTTTCGCTCGCCCACGTCGGCGGGATCTTCGATCTCGACGGGGTGCTGATCGATTCCCACGATCAGCACCAACGCAGCTGGTTCATGCTCGCCGATGAACTCGGCCGGCCGCTGACAAAAGCCCAGTTCAAGGAGAGTTTCGGCATGCGCAACGAACGCGTCATCCCCCACGTCTTCGGCTGGGCGGGAGCCGAAGAGCGTGACCGCATCCATGAACTGGGAGAGCGAAAAGAGGAGCTCTACCGCGAACTGCTCCGGAGCGACGGGATCGATCCGCTGCCCGGAGTGGTCGACTTTCTCTCGGCCCTGCGGGATGCCGGCGTTCCCTGTGTGGTGGGCTCGTCGACTTCGCGGCTGAACATCGAGGTTTGTCTGGAGATGACCGGTCTCAACGTCTTTTTCGGCGAACACTACGCCGGCGCCGAGGATGTCTCCCGGGGCAAACCCGAACCCGACATCTTCCTTGAGGCGGCCCACCGTATCGATCGCGATCCGGCAAGGTGTTTCGTGGTCGAGGATGCCCACGTCGGGGTCGAAGCCGGAAAACGCGCCGGCATGCGCGTCATCGCCGTGACCACGACCCATGCGGCGGAGACCTTCGTCGGTGCCGCGACACCGGACCGCATTTTCCCCTCGCTCACCGAAGTCGACATCGAGACGATCCGCCCCTGGTTTGCCTGATCCCGCCGCGAGGTTTCACCAGCGGTGCAGCCGACTGTCGAGCTGGAAAACCTGGCCGGAAACCGCCGTCATTTCCGAGTCGAGAAAGGTCACGAAATTCGCCGCCGCCTCGGGCGTGTTGAACGCTCCCAGGACGTGGGCGGCTTTGGCACTCTCGATGACAGAGGGAGGCAGGTCGCGCGTCATTCCCGTGTCCGCCAGGAAACCGGGCAACACGCAGTTCACCCGGACCTTCCGCTTCCCGACTTCCTCCGCCAGGCTATGGGTCAACCCGATCAGGCCGGCCTTGGCGGCGGCATAGTTCGACTGGCCGGGCGGAGGATTCAGCGCGGAAAATGAGCCGACCTGGACGATGTGTCCCTCACGCTGCCGAAACATCAGCCGAATCGCTTCGCGACTGCAGAGAAACGCGCCCCGAAGATTGGTATCGATCACCCGGTCCCAATCCGACTCGGACGATTTCAGAAACGGCAGGTCAAGGGTGGTGCCCGCGTTGTTGATCAACAGATCGAGTCGATCGAGTCCGGCGAAATACGTCCGAATCGACTCCCCATTTTCGACATCGAGCTCGCCACGTCCCGGGGCGAGGATCTCCGAGAATCGCCCGGACGCCTCCAGGGCTCGCGCTAGGGCTTGAGCCAGAGTTCCTTCGCCGCCAGTGATCAGTGCTCGCCGATTCAACACGGCAGCAACAGAAGCGGCGGGATCGATCGCGTCAAACCGTTCGTTCCGTTCAGCGATTCGATCCGAAGGGATCTTTGTTGGCCGGGGGAACCGATTGCAGATTGTTCCCGGAATCGAACTTCGACTCCAGCGAGACGCTCTCCGTGCCCTGGCCGCTGAAGGAATTGGCGGGAGCGTTGCCGGCCGGCGTGGCCACGACGGCGAATTCCTCGTAGGAGAAATTGGTTTTCGAAACCTGACCGACGTAGCGAACGACTTCCGTGAAAGGCGTGTCGCGCAGGTTCAGCGTCACCAAGGTGTTGGCCTTCTGCTGGTCGGTGCCCTTGTAGATGAAATTCGCCACCACTTTGCCGTTGCTGAGTTCCTGGGATTTCTGAGTCAGAAACTGGAACACCATGTCGAGGCTGGTCTTCTCGAACTGGATCGACGGGATATTGATCTTGGCCAGCGCGCCTTCGAGGTCCTTTTTCGGTTCCACCCCGTCGCGGATTTTCTGACGGCATTGCGCCGCGTAGTTGCGGGCGTAGGGATAGGTCGGCTGATGTTTCAGGAAAGTTTCGAACTGCTCCAGCGCCGCTTCGTACTGCTGAGCGTTGAAGAGTTTCACCCCCTCGGCGTAGACTTCTTTCAGGCTGCGTTTCTCCTGGGCGTCTGCGGACTGCGCGAGGGACAGCGTGAAAAGGGCTGCGGTGGTGATCAGAAGCGTGAACGAGCGTGCGAGCATCCGGTTCATTGTGGGGGTTTCCTTTCCGGTTCGATTCGGTTGATTTAAGGGGGTTGGGTCGCCGATTTGACCCTGTTGAGTCGCGGTTTTTTCAGCTGGGGCGGAGGTATCCACCGACCGCTGATACCCAAAGGCTACCAAAACGCCCCTGGCGTGTAAACCCTCATCTAGCGCGATGACGCCACAAAATACCCAGCCGAAATTGCCGATTCAGGAGTATTTCACGTTCTTCCCGGGCTCGGTTTCGTAGATGAGTTCCAGCGAATCGGTCGCGACGGCGGCCAGATGTTCGTGCTGAAATTTCATCCAGAGCGGGTCATCGCGAAACATGGCCAGCTTGTCGAGGCTCTCAAAATCGAGCGCGACGCAGAAGTCGTACTCGTTTTTCGGGTCGATCCGCTTGCCGGAACGCACGTTGTGGACTTCCTGGATCCGCAGCAACAGGCTGCGGCTGACCCGCATCAATTCGTCGAGCTTCGGCTCGTCGACGTCCTTCTTCAGCTTGTGGAGCGAGATGAAATGTACCATCGAATCCGGACGCAGCGCGATGGGGAAAAATGAAGCGGTCGAGGGTGCTGGATTCCTGAACCAGAATCAGTTACGCCACTCGAGGGCACCCTTTTTCAGGGCGTAAACATAGGCCAGCAGCAGGATGATCACAAAGCTCAGGGCGCTCCAGAACACCACCATCATTCCCTGATCGACGGCCAGCTCGCGAAAAGAAACGGCCCACGGATAGAGAAAGACCACCTCGATGTCGAACAGCACGAAGAGCATCGCCACCAGGTAGAATTTGACGCTGAACCGGGCCTGGCCATCGCCGACGGGCAACATGCCGCATTCGTAGGCGGAGTCCTTCATCTGGTTGCGCTTGGCGCGCTTCCCGAGCAGGGCACTGGCGATGAGGGTCGCCACGGCGAAGCCGGTGGCGATCAGGATTTGTAGGAGAACGGGGATGAATTCCTTGAGCATGGCCTCAGAAAGCAAAACCGGTGTGCCGCGAACTGAAATCGCGGACACACCGGAATGTAGAGAGTTTCGTTGGTTCGTCTAGGCGAATCTCCGCCGGTTCGAGCCTGAGCCCGGACGGCAGGGTTTCGCCCCCTGCTTCAGGAACGGCTCAAGCCTTGGCGGCGTTGGCACTGGAGGCGTCCTGGATGTTTTCCAGACCGCGATACTCCTTACCGTTCTTTTCCACCAGACCGCGCGTTACGAGGTTTTGGAGCTTCTCGTAGGCGCGAAGGCGAAGCATCTCTTCTCCCCCACTGACTGCGTTGCGAGCCTTTAGATTTTCGTATACTACCTCAAACAACTCGTTGAACCCGAAGGTTTGTTTGTTTGAAAGAACCGTGACCAGCTCATCGGTCACATGATCAGGCACCCGTCTTGAGAATCGTGTTCTACGTGTGGTTGACATAGCTGGCAGAGACTACCACATGTGTCAATCCCTGGCCATCTTTTTCGCATTCGAAATTCAACTTTGGACCGATTCGCGTATCTGAGAGGAAAACGGGCGATTTTGCTTGCTTTTCAGTCCCCGATCGACCCAATCACGCGAAATCCCTCCTTATCGACGAGGAAAACCTCGAGGCTGACGGGGTGGCGAATGACCGAGTCGTCGTGGTAGAGATCGGCCAGGGCGGCGGCGTATTGCTGCAATTTTCCCCCGTCGGCGGGAAAGACGTAGAGTTGCCTCCGATCGACGATGATGACGTGGAGGCGCTCGCCGAAATCCTCCTCGAATCGAGTGAGAAAACGGCCCGACAACAGCACGCTCGACAGCCAGGGACTGTCGCTGCGGACTTCGGCGTAGTCGAGCACGCCACGGGGATCGCGCTTCAGTTCGACCTCGAGATCATCGACCAGTTCGTCCGCGGTCTTGAGGGCGCGAGCGTAGAAACTCTCCCAAGCCAGGCCATCGGCTTCCCACTTTTCCCGCGAATACAGGCGAAGGGTGTATTTCCCGACGTAGGCGGGCGCGAGCACGGTCTCCTTGGCGCCGTCGATGGGTGCGTAAACCTTGGGCAGCGAGGCCTTGGAAACGAACAGGATGCCGGAGGCGACCGGTTTTTTCTCCTCGGGTTCCGGCGAAGGTTTCGCGTCCTCACCCCTCGCCTGAATCGTCAGGGCCAGGATCGCAATGCCGAGCCCAGTGAGTCGGAGGTTTGCGGCGATTCGCTGAAGAAATCGTGTGGAGGGGCTTCTCATTCGATGATCGCGGAAAGGCGCGGAACCGGAATACTGGTTGACCCCTCGGGGCCGGCACGCAAAGTCAATCGTCGCCCGGTGGTCTTCGCAAGTCGACTCCGGAATTGCCGGCCCGTTTTCAAAACTCTCCTCTCCGCACCCTCATGATCACTTTTCTCCGCGGCACCCTCATCGAGAGCTGGCCTCAGCGGCTGGTCATCGATGTGCATGGGGTCGGCTACGAGGTCATCGTCCCGCTTTTCTCCGGCGACGCCTTTTCCCGCACCGGCGTGGAGGTGACGGTCCTGACCCACCTGCACATCCGCGAGCAGGAACACACCCTCTACGGATTCGGAAACGCGGACGAACGCGACCTGTTTCGTCTCCTGATCGATCGCGTGTCCGGGGTAGGTCCGAAAGTCGCGATGTCGATCCTCAGCGGAATGAGCGCCGCCGACTTCAAGGGCGCGGTCGTCGCGGGAGACATCGCGGCCATCGCGAGCATCAAAGGGCTCGGAAAGAAAACCGCGGAGCGCATCGTGCTGGAACTCAAAGACAAGGTCGGCGTGGCCGAGGCCTGGGAAGTGCAGAGTCGTGGCGCGGAAATCGCCCCCGAGCAATCGGCGCGGAACGACGCCGTGCTGGCACTGATTTCTCTCGGCTACAAGCAAGCCGACGCCCAGAAAGCGATCAACAAGGTCGCCGAAACCGAACCGCCGGGCACCAGCGTCGATGGATTGCTCCGCGCGGCGCTGCGACAGCTCCAGTAGTCGCGGCGACGTAAGCGAACGATGGTAGCGGCGTCTCAACGCCGATCATGTTTTCCCCGTTTTCCGTGAGCCCGAACGCCCCGTCAACGCCAACGGTCCTGCCCGACACGGATGCCGCGCGGGTGGAGGCCCTGCGCGCCGCCATGCCGGCGGAGGGATTGTTCGCGGAAAAGGCCTGGCGCTGGTCGCCGAAGCCCTTCCCCCTGGCGCCGCTGACGGTGAAGCACCTCGAAGCGTTGGGAAATCGGTTGGCCCGGTTTCAGCGCGCCTCCAACTCGATCTATCACCGCAGCCGGAAAGGCACCCTGCCGTCGTGGATCGCGGAGGTTCTCGATCGCGGCAAACCGGCCGATCTGTTGGAGGTCGCCCACGATCCTGGCCTGCACGACGCGGTGCCGGGAGTGATCCGACCCGATCTGGTGCTCACGGAAGAAGGCTTCGCGCTCACGGAACTGGACAGCGTTCCCGGTGGCATCGGCCTCACGGCCTGGCTCGGGGCAGCCTACGCGGCGATCGATCCCGACGGCGGCGATGCGATTGTCGGCAAAGCCGACGGGATGGTGGAAGGTTTTCGTTCGCTCCTCTCTGCCGATAAGGGCGCCGACATCGTGATTTCCCGGGAATCGGGCGACTACCGGCCGGAGATGGAATGGCTGGCCGGAAAGCTCGGCGACTCGTGGTCCGTCGTTTCCGCCGAAGGCTACCAACCGAGCGGCCGGGCGGTTTACCGTTTCTTCGAATTGTTCGACCTGCCCAACCTGCCCGGCATGTTGGATCTCGGCAAAGCCCAGGCCCGGGGTGAACTCGAACTCACCGCGCCGTTCAAACCGTGGTTCGAGGAAAAGGCGTGGTCGGCGATTTTCTGGCTGCGACCGTTGCGTCAGGTCTGGCGGCGCGAACTTCGCGACAGCCACTGGCGGCGATTGCAGAAGATCATTCCCTACAGCTGGCTGGTGAACCCGGAACCGATCGCGGATCACGCGGTGATTCCCCGGCTGGAGATCCAGGATTTTTCCGAACTGAAAAGCTTCAGCCAGACCGAGCGCGATCTCGTGCTCAAGATCAGCGGGTTCTCCGAACTCGCCTGGGGCAGCCGCAGCGTGAACATCGGTTCGGACCAGTCCCAGGAAGAATGGGCCAGCGCCGTCGATGGCGCAATCTCCACCTGGGATCGTTCTCCCTGGGTGCTCCAGGAATTCCGCAAGGGCCGCCTGGTGCGTCACCCGTTCTGGAACGAGGCACGCGGCGAAATCGAGATCCTCGAAGGCCGGGTGCGTCTCTGTCCCTACTACTTCATCGACGCCGCCAATCGGAAACGCATCCGACTCGGCGGCGTCCTCGCCACCATCTGTCCGGCGGATAAGAAAATCCTCCACGGGATGAGCGAAGCCATCCTGGTGCCCTGCGCGATCGATCCGGACGGCTACTGACCGGCGTGTGCCGCGAGTGATTCGAAAAGTGGTGCGAGGTGGGTCTCGTAGTTTTTCCACCGATCCAGCCCACGCCGGTTCAGCGGTTGCCGGACCTGGAGATTGCTCGCGGTGGTGACGGCGCGTTCGGTCTGATGGAATCGGAGACAGGCATCGTCCCACGTCACCCCGCAGAATTCGAGCATCTCACGAACGACCGCTTCCGGCGATTCGACCAGCGATTCGTAGTGCAGCGTGTGGATGCCCCGTGAGATCACCGATTTCCAATGCCGCATCATCCGTTCCTGGACCCGGTAATAGAAACCGAGATCGGCCAGGTCGGAGGCATACTCGTGGCCCGATCGGAACCGCTGGAACCAACAGGACAGGCAGGTGTCGCGAGGATCGCGAACCAGGTGAATGATCCGGGAATTCGGAAAAAGCAGCCGGATCAAACCGACATGGAGAAAGTTACTTGGCATCTTGTCCACGATGCGGCGCGTTCCCGGCTCGCGAATCGGATCGCGCAGCTTGAGGTAATGCGACGCGAAGCCCTCCAGCGCGGCCTCGGGTAGTGCGAGCACATTCTCCGGATACGACGCTCCTCCCGCGTACTGCGAGATGGTGCCGGCGATCGCGCGGATGTCCGGCAGTTCTCCCGCCGCGACGATGCTCGGATGCGATGCCAGGATCTGCTCGACCAGCGTCGTTCCGGACCGAGGCATTCCCACGATGAAAACGGGCTCCTCGCTGTCGCATCCAACCCTCTTGGCTCCGAGACTCAACAGGGTTTCATTGGTGAAGGTCTGTTCCAGCCGATCGATCATTCGAAGGAAATCCTCACGGTCGAAAACATGCCCCCGGAGGCGGTTGCCCTCTTGGTAGTGGCTGAAGGCGAGATCGAATTCACCGCGGTCGTCCGCGATTTTTCCAGCCGCGAAATGCAGGAACTCGCGATCGAGATCCGACAAGGTTCCCGTCGCCAACTGCGCTTCGATCGTCGCGAGCGCCGCGGCGCCCGATTCGTCCCGAAAGCGTTTCACTCCCGAATAGTTGAACCACGCCTCGGCGTAATCCGGTCGCAGCTCGATCGCTTTTCGGTAGGCCTGTTCGGCCTCGTCAAATTCTCCCAGTGCCCGCAGGGCGGCACCGAGATTGTGGTGGTAGTCGGCCACCCCGGGTCTCAGGCGAATCGACCGACGGATCAGCGCGACGGCCTCATCGAAACGATCCAGACGCATCAGCGTCACACCGAGATAATGGATCGCGCCGGGATGATTCGGCTGCCGACGGAGCACGTCTCCAAAGGCCGCCTGTGCTTCCGGAAACCGATCGCGTTTCAACCATTCCAGTCCCTTCCCGAAAAGGTCGGCTGGGTCTGGGTTGGAGGATTTCATGTCTGCTATCCAACGTTTCCCCGACCGGTCCCGCAACGGAAATTGGGTTCCGACGCGACACTTGCCATTTGAGCGATCGACCAAACCCGGCCAAGGTGCGGCATCGATGGCGGAACCCAGCGAAACAGATCCGGCCCATGAATCGCAGCCCCGGCCTCCCCAGGGTCGGGCGCCGTGGTGGTTGTGGCCCAACATGGTCGGCGTCGATGCTCCGCTCGTGGCGATCGCGTGGCTCGGTGCCTTCGCCGCCGCGTTTTCCGCCCCGGTGAAGATGCCGCACTACCTGGTGCTCTTCTTCTGCGTCTGGTGCCTCTACACGGCCGACCGGCTCCTGGACGCGGCAAAGCTTCGCGCCGGCGACCCCTCGCCAGGTCTCCAGACGCATCGCCATCATTTCATGCGCCGCCACAGCCGCCTCTTCGCCGCGCTGTGGTTTTTCCTGGCCTTCATCGGCGGACTGCTCGCCATCACGCAGCTGGAACGCCCCGTTTTCGGCGCCGGACTGATCGTCTTTGTCGGTGCGGGCGCCTACTTTCTCACCTTCGTCGCTCCACTGGGAAACAAGAAACCGCTGCCGGGAAAGGAACTCGCGGGAGGAATCCTCTTCGCCGCCGGATCGACCGTGCCGGTCTTTGCCGACTATTCGGGAAAACTGCCGATGGTGCCCGCGTTCGCGATCTACGCCGCCCTCTGCGGATTGAACCTGCTCATGATTGCCGCGCGCGAAGGCGACCTCCCCACGCACCGGAAATTCTCGGCGTTCCTGGTGGCGCTGGGAGTGGCCCTTGGGCTCACCGCGGCGGGTTTCGCCATCCTCGGAACGAATGCCGTCACCGCCCCGGCGCTGCGTCCCCTTTACTTTGTCGAGGCCCTCGCGGCCGCGGCCCTGGCGATCCTGCAGGCGGCTCGTCCCGCCACCACTCGCGACGCCTTTCGCGTGCTCGCCGACGTCGCCCTGCTCACGCCGCTGATCCCGGTGGCAATGGTTCTGGGATGACGGGCTACCTCAGCGGATCCAGTTGATGCACCGCCCCCACGATGGTCTCCTCGATCGCTTCGTCCCAGAGCGCCGGCAGACCGTAGTAGACGTTCGAGCCGCCGCCCTCGTAGCCGCCTTCCTTCAGGACGCGGAATGACGGGATGTAGGCCATCACGTCGTTGCTGTAACCAGCGACCCAGGTCCGGCTACCGAATCGTTCGCGTTTCAGCCGGAGCGCGTAGTCGACCACCACCTCGCCACCGAGCCAGACGAAATCGACGCCGTCCGTCTTTTCTTCGCCCAGCGTCCAGACTGCGACCGGGTACGGGTAGCCGCCGTCGTCGAGACCAACGTCGGCACCGCCGTTTTTCTCGCGTTCGCTGAGCAGGTAACGGGCGCGCGCTCCCTCGTAGCCTTCCACGTCCTCGGCGGCGGTCTTCTGCAATGCCTCGACTCCCGGCGTCTCCGCGAGAGGCGCTTCGATTTCGCGATAGCGGGTCACGAGTTGCGGGGACAACATCGCCATCGGGGATTCCAGTTCCCGTTGCACCGCCAACGCGAGGCGATCGCCGTAGCTTTGAGCCAGCTCGACTGTCTTGCGCGGCAGCGGATTCTGGTCGCCGCCGCAGCCGGCCCAGAAGAGCGCCACGCAACCGGGATTGGCGGCCTCCACCGCCGCCTGGGCGTAACCGGGATAGTCTCCGCACCATTCCTGCCCGCCCAGGACAGTGGCGTGACAGGCATAACCGAAGAGCACCGCCCGCAGCGCGCCCGATTCGGGATCGCGTACGCTCAACACGGGCACATCGTGATCGACCGGCCCCTTCAATTCGCCGCGAGCCCGCCACTCTGGCACCTGGTCGTAGGGCTTGTTCTCGCGTCGATTGACGGCAAAGGTGGCGCGGCCGCTGCCCTGTTGAACGCGGGCCGGCGCCAGTTTTTCGATCGCCTCGCCCGCGACGGCGACGACTTTCTCCACCAGCGTCTCGGCGTAGGCATCGATCCTGGCCTGCTGATCCGGATCGAGATGCCACCAGTGGAGCGGCCCCAGATTCCTCCGTCCCACCGCCGGACCGCTGTGGGTGTGGGAGGTGGCGATGGCGATCTGTTCTCGCTTCAGGCCGTGGCTTTCGGCCAGCCGCTGGCAAATGCGACCCGCCAGACCACGATCGATTCCCACCAGGTCGAGCGTGATGATCAGCCCGCGATTTCCCGTGGCGTCCTCGAGGGCGAGGGCCTTGGCGTGCAAGTCGGTCAGCTTGCCTTCGGCCGGCGCCTTTCGCCCTCCGTAACCGGCCATCCAGAGCGGTTCGGTCGGGGTGATCGTGGTTGTCGCCGCGCCCGCCTTCCAGCCGATGACCTGGCCAGTATCCTCGGCCGCTCTCGCCAGGAACAACCAGGCGCCGACGAAGCCCGCCAGCAGAAGAATGGGAAGCGCACCGTTGAGTCGTTTCATGGCTTTTGGGGTAGAAAGGAAAACCACTTACTCGGCCAGGTAGTCCAGGGCGTCGCCGCCGACTGTCAGGGCCGACCCGTTGCCGGTCGCCTCGTAGTTCTTCTTCACCGTATCCGAGAGCGCCTCGTCCCCATCGATCAGCAGGAGTGATTCCGGCGCGGAGAGGGCGAGGAATCCGGCGAGGTCGCCGTATTTTTCCGCGCCCGGCAGGAAATCGGCGTCCCAATCGGAGGCGAGCTTGCCAAAACGGAATCCGCCGGTGTCGGCCACCGCGCGATCGATGTCCGCTCCGGCGACGGCACGCGCCGCGGCGACCCAGTGACCGGTGCCCGGTTCGCCGGCGAGACCGACGGTCTTCACTTTCCAGGTCTCATGATTGCGTATGAATGTCAGCGCAGTGAGAATGTCATGCACCCGGCGCGCGAAAAGGCTGTCGTTGTAACCATAGAAGTAGACCGAGGAACGCTGCCAACTGTCGGCGGGCAACTCGTCGCCGTTTTTCGAATAG
>JAGRPB010000173.1 GCA_020439945.1 Verrucomicrobiia bacterium | reverse complement strand
CCCGCGCGCCGCCCATCTCGAGGAGATAGCAATGGGCGCCGACGTCAACCTGGCCGCGGGCAAAGGATTGGAAACGCATGGGGATGGAAGATCGGAGATGGAAGATGGGGCCCTATTTTATACGAGTCAGAACGGGAAGTGAAATTCGTGACCATTCGTTTCATTCGTGGAAATTCGTGTCTGGAAAATCGGGAAGGGAGTGAACACGAATGGCCACGAATTTGAGGAAATGGCACAAATGAGGTGAGTGGCTCGGGGGATATTGTCGCCCATTCTCTGAACTCGAACTCGAACGCCCGCGATCAATTGTCCCCCGAGGTGCGAGTCTTGGCGCGGGCTTCGGCGAAGAAAGTACGCAGCAAGTGCCGACTCTCTTCACCGAGGACTTCGGCGGTGACTTCAGACTGGTGGTTGAGGGTGGACTGCTGAAGCAGATTGATGAACCCTCCACCGGCGGCGCCGCCTTTCTCGTCACTGCACCCGAAGATGACTCGTCGGATCCGGCAGTGGACAATGGCGCCCGCGCACATGGGGCAGGGCTCCTTGGTGACGTAGAGATCGCAGTCGGTCAGCCGCCAGTCGCCGACGGCGCTCTCGGCTTGGGTCAGGGCGAGCATCTCGGCGTGAGCGGTGGCGTCCTTGAGCGTCTCCACCTGGTTGTGGGCACGGGCAATGATACGCTCGTTTTGAACGATGACGACGCCGACAGGAACTTCGTTGGCGAGGTAGGCGTGTTGCGCCTGGCGCAGGGCTTCGCCCATGAAAAACTGGTCGCTCTTGAGATCGATCACGATGGAGGTCTCGACAGGATTAACGGGATTTTGTGGATTTTATTTGGCCCCGCCAACGGGGCGGAAGATAGTGCGGGAACATGAGCGACTGCAACACGCGAATCATTGCGCCATCGATGCTGGCTTCGGACTGGGGCCAAGTGGCTCAAGAGGCGGCCCGAGCCGAAGCCGCCGGTGGCGACTGGCTGCATCTCGACGTGATGGATGGGCATTTCGTGGACAATATTTCCTTCGGTCCGCAATATGTGGCGGCGGTGCGGCCGCACACAGCGGTGACGCTGGATGTGCACCTCATGATTACGCGTCCGGATCACTACTGGCCGCGATTCGTCAAGGCGAAGGCAGACCGGATCACGGTGCACGTGGAGGCGGATCACGACGTGGCGACCACGCTCGCGGCGATTCGCGATGCTGGATGCGGTTGCGGCCTGGCGCTGAGTCCGGACACGCCCTTTTCAGCGGTGGAGCCGTATCTCGATCAGATCGATCTGCTGCTGGTGATGACGGTGCGGCCGGGCTTCGGGGGACAGGCGTTCATGGAAGCCGAGACGATGCCGAAGGTCGCTGCGGCGAAGGCAGAGCGGGAAGCCCGTGGGCTGAGTTATCACATCGAGGTCGATGGCGGCATCGATGCGGAGACGGCGCACGTCGCGGCGAAGCACGGCGCGAACGTGATGGTGGCAGGCACGTCGCTGTTCAAGGCGCCGGACATGGCGACGGCGATTCGTGAGATGCGGGAGGAGCGTGGGTAGGCCCGGGTTTTGGAGGCGCCGAGACGAAGGATCCTCCAGCGAGGCCTATCTGAATAAGGTCACTCACTCTCCATCTTCCGGCAGGTCATCGCCTTCGTCGCCGACTTGAAAGCCGCGCTCTTCCATTTTCTCGAGCACGTCGGACATGTCCTCCACGCCGTCCAAGACGTGGGCGGCGATAAAGATCGGCGCCTTCTGCTGGATGGCGAGGGCGATACTGTCGCTGGGGCGAGCGTCGATCTCGACGATCTTTTTCTGATCGAGTTCGTTGGAGGCCTCGATGATGAGCCGGGCGTAGTAGACGCTCTCGCTGAAATCGTTGATCACGACTCGCTGGACGTGCGCGCCGAGGGCGGTGAGGACATCGGCGAAGAGATCGTGGGTCTGCGGGCGCGGTTTCGGGGTGTGATGCATGAACATCGTGATCGCCGCGCCGACCGCCTGGTCGACGTAGATGACGAACACCTTGAGATCATCACCGAGAAACACGGCGCAACCGCCGCTGGTGGGGAGCACCGCTTTGACTTCGATTTCAACGACGGACTTGTCCATGGGGATCAGGAAAGCGAAACGAGCCTCAACCTAAAACGGTTCCGGCAGAATCCGAAAGTGTTAATTGTCGGGTTTTCCGTTTCGCTGACCGGCAAGGTGGGCGCAGTGCTCTTTGGCGACCTGGATGTATTTTTCCGCCCAGTGGCGAATGCCGTACTGTTCGTCCTCAGTGAGTTGGCGCACGACTTTGGCCGGGGAACCCATCACGAGCGATCCGGGCGGGATGACCTGGTTTTTCGTCACCAGCGATCCGGCGCCGATGATGCTGCGCGTGCCGACCTCCGCGCCGTCCATGACCGTGGCACCCATCCCGACCAGGACTTCGTCACCGATCGTGCAGGCGTGGAGCAGGCAACGATGTCCGCAAGTGACGTAGTCGCCGACGATCGTGCCGCGGTCGCTGGCGAGGTGAACGATGGTGCCGTCCTGGAGATTGCTGCCGCGCCCGATGGTGATGCGTTCGATATCGGCTCGCAACACACTGCCGTACCAGACGCTGGCATTTTCGCCGATGGAAACGGCTCCGACGATGACCGTTCCGGGTGCGAGAAAGGCGGAATCGGCCACTTTGGGTGTTTCACCGAGAAAAGGGCAAACCGGGTTTTTCATGGGTTAACGTATTTATTGTGATGAAAATATGGGCCGAAAACCGCTATTTTGGGGCAAAAAAGGCGAAATTTTGGGTATGTTAAGCGTATTCCCCCCTATTCGAGGCTTTACGAGTCGGTCTACCTGACTTAGAAAAACGGTGATGAACAAGGGAGAACTTGTAGAAGCAGTGCAGAAAGCTCTTGGCAAAGACACTTCCAAGCGTGCCGCGGAAGATGCAGTTGCCGCGGTGCTCGAAGCGATCGCCAAAGGTGTAAAGAAAGACGGTGCCGTTCAACTGATCGGCTTCGGAACTTTCAAGGTCAAGAAACGCGCCGCCCGTATGGGACGTAATCCCAAGACTGGCGAAGCGATGAAAATCAAGGCCTCCAAGACCGTTGGCTTCTCGCCGTCGTCGTCGCTGAAGGGCTCTCTGTAATCCACCGGTTTTTTGCTGGCGGGAGACGATCGGTCTCCGGTTTGTTATCCCCTCCGAAAAACCCCTTCAACAACCAATAACAGCAAACTCATTTGCGGAGCGGCGAGTCGAAAGGCTCGCCGCTTTTTTTGGAATTGAGCCCGCCCGCTTCGTGGCTTCGCGGGTGACTGCCGGGAACGGACCCGCCGCCGGACTTCCTTCAATCGAACTGAATCGGCTTGGGAGCCGGAAGCTCGATACCGGTTTCGGGATCTGCCGGCGCTTCGGTTCCCAACCCACCCAGCGGCTGAGCGACAGGAATCGCGACTCCTTCTTCGTCGCCAATGTTGGCCGGTACGGCGTGGAGCTTGGCTTTCGGATCGTATTCCTGATAGTCGCGTTCGCCGCCCTCCGCGGCGGTCTCATCTCCTTCTTCCACGGGCTGGGCAACAATGGCCGGCTTCGCCACCACGACCTGGGCTCGGAGCACGGGAGCCAGACTTTGATAGGGATCCAGTCCCACCACGGTCGGGCCGACCGGCACGATGGGTTCGGAGTTCGACTCCACGACCGTCGCGCGAAGCACTCCCGGTTTGTCGTTGAGCGTGAGATTGCGATCCGGCGCCCGGCTGGGGCCGGTCCGGGGAACGGCGCCGGGCCCGCCGTGTTTTTCACAGACCTGGGTCACCTCGGTGCCGGGCCGCAGGCATTCGATATAGTTGCTGCGCGTCTGCAGGGTGGAGGCGCCGTTCTGCTCGACCTCGTAGCAGGCATCCGTGGCCAGTTGACCGGAGACACTGCAGATCTCGACTTTGATCGAGTCCGCTGGTGGCTCAAAGGCGATCGGCTGAAAGGTCTTCGCCGACTCGTTCATCATTTTCGTCCAGACGGGAAGAACGGTGTCGGTGGAAAACGCTCCGGGATAGATGGTCTGAGGTTGATCGAAGCCGGCCCAGACGGCGCAGGTAACCTCGGAGGTGAATCCGACGAACCAGTTGTCGGTGAAGCCGTATTCGGTGCCGCTCTTGCCGGCGACCGGGTAGTTGCCGAGTCCGTATTCTTCGGTCGCCTTCTTCGCGCTGCCGGTCTTCAAGGCATCGGAAAGAACGCTGGAAATCTGGAAGCCGGTGTAGGCATCGATGGCCCGTTCGGGGCTCATTTCGAACTCGGGCGCGTAGATCTTTTTGCCCAACGCGTCCTCGATGCTGGATATCAGGTGAACGCCCCGTGGATGGCTCCCGCCATTGGGGAAGATCGTGTAGGCCAGGCAAACTTCCTCCAGGGTCGCTTCGCTCTTGCCGAGAAAGGTGGCGTTGAAGTTCTTGATGTCCCCCTGAAAGCTGATGCCCGCTTTTTCGGCCAGACTCACCACGTTCTCCAGCCCGGCTTGCGTTCCCACGCGAACGGTGGCGGCGTTCCGTGACATTGACAGGGCGCGGCGAGCGGTGATCTCGCCCTCGTAGACGCTCTCGCGTTCGGTGCCCCACTCGCCCAGAATGCCGGCCTCGCCACCGATCTGGACCTGCTTGTTGTCCATCGGTGTGTCCTCCACCAGCGTGCCGGGATAGAGGCCCTTCTCGAAAGCCGCCGCATACACGAACGGCGTGAAGGCGGTGCCGGGCGGACGTCGCGCCTGCGTGGTCCGGTCGAACATGCTGTCGTTGAAGTCGCGACCGCCCACCAGCGCGATGATGCCGCCGGTTTCGTTGTCGATCATCAGGGCGGCACCCTGCAGATAAGCCGGCGGCGGGGGATTGGCCCCCTCGGGAGCGGATTCCAGAAAGTTCTCTTTTACCGCCTTGTAGACATCGCGCGTCTGGTGGGGATAGCCGGGCCGGGTCTCGACCTCGCTCAGCTGCGCGGACAGGCTTTCCTCGGCCTTCTCCTGAACGTTGTTGTCGATGGTGGTGTGGATGATGAAACCACCCTCCGATGCCCGCTCGTAGCCGATCAGCTCGATCACCTGCTGCCGAACCCGCTCGTAGACGTACTTCGATTTGCCGAAAGCCGAGGTGCGCGGCGCGGTGACGACGGGCTGTTCGAGAAACTCCTTGTACTGCGCCTTTTTCAGGAGATCCTCCTCGTACATGCGCTTCATCACGTAGTCCCGCGTCTTTTTTGCCGCGTCGGGGAAGTTGAATGGCGAACGGTAGTAGGGATTCCGAACCACTCCCGCGAGCACGGCGGATTCGGGGATCGTCAGGTCCTTCGCTTCCTTGCCGAAATAGCCTTTCGCGGCCGCCGAGATGCCATAGAAGCCGCTGCCGAAATAGATTCGGTTCAGGTAGAGCTCCATGATCTGGTCCTTCGTGAATTCCCGCTCGATTCGACGCGCGAGGAAGGCCTCCGTGACCTTGCGGCTCAAGCTGCGTTCCTTGAGGTCGAACGCGTTTCTCGCCAGCTGCTGGGTGATGGTGCTGGCGCCCTGGGTGACTTCGCCGGCGCGCAAGTTCAGCCAGACTGCCCGCAACACGCCCACATAATCAACGCCGTCGTGCACGTAGAAGCGCGCATCCTCGGCGGCGAGCAGCGCCTTGATCAGGTTCGGCGACACGTCATTGATCGAAATCGGCTCGCGGTTCTGGACGAAAATGCGGCCGATCTCCGCGCCGTGACGGTCGAGAATCACACTCGCCACTTCCAGATCATCGATCTCGCTGAGATCGAAGGTGTCGGCGAGATCCATCCTCGGCTTGGTGTAGAAGTACACGACGGCCGCGCCGGTCATGCCGACGACCAGTCCGAGTATGAGAAGAGCCGCGAAGATCTTGAGAATCCAGCTGCCGCGCCGCTTTGGTTTGCGGCGTTTGGGCGAGAGGAGATCCGATCGGGACGGCCAGGTTGGATCCGAATGTTTTGGCACCAGAAGCTATTTGGGGTTCCACTATGCGTTCAAATTGCCGGTCGAGCAAGCGACTCCCGAACCCGACCAGCCATTCGAACAACCATGACTACGAAGCTGGTGGAGCGCATCTTTCAGGCCATTTCGGAACGCGAGCCGGAATCGCTTTCCTTCGCCGACTACATGCGGATCTGCCTCTACGACCCGGAGGAGGGCTACTACGCGGATCCCCGGTATCGGAAGATCGGTCGGAGTGGCGATTTCTACACCAGTGTTTCCGTCGGCGATTGTTTCGGATTCCTGTTGGGCCTCGCGGCGGAAAGGCGCTGGCGCGAAGATTTTGGTTCACCCCAGTCGTTTCGCATCGTCGAACAGGGCGCCCACGATGGGCAACTGGCTCGAGATTTTCTCGCTGGACTGAAAGAGCGCGACAGTCCGCTGGCCGCCGTCGCGCGCTACACGATCTTCGAGCCGGATAAGCTTCGAGCGAAAAACCTCGTCGAATTGCTCCGGGATAGCGCGCCGGAAATCGAGGTCGTATCACAACCTCCCCCGGAAACCGCGCCCGGCTCGCAGGGTCTGTTTCTGGGCAACGAGTTGCTCGACGCCTTCCCGGTCTGTCGACTGCGGCGGGAATCGGGGACGTGGCGGGAACTGCGGGTGGCAGGCGACCCGCTCCATTGGCAATCCGCGCCGATTGATCCGAAAAGCGATCTGGGTGAAGCCGCCTCGAGGATTCCGAACCCGGAGGACCTTCCCGACGGCTACACGACCGAGATCTGCCTCGAAATCGAACCGTGGATGTCGGAAGCCTCGCGCTGGTTTGAGCGCGGAAGGTGGTGGGTCATCGACTACGGACGCGAGGCCGCGGATTACTTCTCGCCGGAACGGCGCAATGGCACCCTCCGCGGCTATCGGAATCACCAACGCTGCGACGATCCGTTCCTCGCGCCCGGCGAGACCGATCTCACCGCCGACGTCAATTTCACCGAAGTCGATCGCGTGGCTCTCCGTCATGGACTTTCACGAATCCAACTGGCCGACCAGCACCATTTCCTCATTGAGACGGCCAAACCCTGGCTGGCATCGATCGAAGCCAGCGGCCCCGATGCTTTGGCGGCGAACCGGAAACGCCTTCGCCAGTTTCAAACGCTGACCCATCCCGACCTCATGGGACGCGCCTTCAAGGTGGCGGAGTATTGGCGCGGGTAATCGAAAAGAAGCGAGGAAACCTGGCCAAAGTCCAAAGGCGTGCAGGCAGGTTGCACCCTCACCAGTCATTCGTGTAATTTCTTCAAATTCGTGACCATTCGTGTTCAAAGCGTTTTTCCTCGAACACGAATTTTCACCAATGATACGAATGGTCACGAATCCAGACTGATGAAATTCCTGCTCACCTTATTCCTTTCATCAGCCGTTGGACTGGCCGGATCGATCGCCGACGAAAGTCCGAATCCGTCACCGCCGACCGTCGCGACTTTCTCCATCGTCGCCATCGATCGTGACACGGGTGAACTCGGCGTTGCCGTCCAGTCCCGCATCGTGGGTGTAGGGTCCATCGTGCCGTGGGCAAAAGCGGGCGTCGGCGCCATCGCCACCCAGGCTTGGGCAAATGTCCGCTACGGTCCGGTCGGGCTCGCCGTTCTCGAACTCGGGTCGACTCCCGAACAAGCCATCGAAATGCTGACCAAGGCTGATTCCGAACGGGATTCGCGCCAGGTCGGGATCGTCGATGCCGCCGGGAAAAGCGCGACGTTCACCGGCGAGAAATGCCAGGAATGGGCGGGCGGGAAAACCGGTGACGGCTATGCGGTGCAGGGGAACATCCTCGCCGGTGAGGACGTCGTCACCGCCATGTCCGAGGCCTTTGAAAAAACCGAAGGCGTTCTCGCCGAGCGCCTTCTCGCGGCACTTGAGGCTGGACAGGCCGCCGGCGGCGACAAGCGCGGCCGACAGAGCGCCGCTCTGTTGATCGTCCGCGAAGGCTGGGGCTACAGCGGTCTCAACGACCGTTTCCGCGACATCCGTGTCGATGAACACGAGCATCCCATTGCCGAGCTTCGCCGCGTCTACGAAAAACACCGCGTTCTGTTTCCCCGGCCCGATGCGAAAGGCGCCCCCTGAAAAAAAAGATAGGTAATCCGGGCTCGCATTCTCTCTCCTCTCTCCTTTATCCTCTCTCCTAAGAACCATGCTCGATTTCTGCGACGCTCCCTATCGCTTTTTTCCGGCCCGGCCTTCGCTGATCATGATGAGCCTTTGCCGCTGGGTGAATGCCCGCTGGAGTCTGCCCGGACCAAATCACCGCATTCGTCACCTGCTGATCGATGGCGCCACCGACAGCGTCAAGGCCATCGAGAAACGTGGCGAGAGAATTCTCTACGTCCCCAACCACTCCACCCACAGCGATCCACAGGTCATGACCGAGGTCCAGCGTCGGCTCGGCACCCCGTCCTGTTTCATGGCCGCCTACGACGTGTTCCTGCGGGGACGCATCAATGGCTGGGTCATGCAGCGGGCCGGAGCCTTTTCCGTCGATCGGGAGGGCAGCGATCGCAAGTCCATGGCCGAGGCGCTCAAGTGGCTCAATGCCGGTCGGTTCGGGCTCACGATCTTCCCCGAGGGAAATGTCTACATGACCAACGATCGGGTCACGCCCTTCCTCGAGGGCGCGGCTTTCCTGGCGCTCAAGGCCCAGAAAGATCTTGGCGACGGCCGTCCCATCCACGTCGTGCCGGTTTCCATCAAGCTCAGCCACATCAGCGATGTCCGTCAACAGGTGCGCGAGCGCCTGGGCGCCTTGGCCGCTCTCGCCGGCGAGCCACATGATGACGGAAACGATCCGGTCGAGGAACTCGTGCGCATCGGCCGGGACCTGCTCGGGAAAAACCTCCGTCAGCGCGGCTACCTCCGTCCCGACGAGGACATCACCGAAGGACACCTCGTCGAAGTGCTTCGCACCAGTGTCGATCGCATCGCCTCCGGCTTGGAGACAAAGATCGGTCTGGAACCGAAAAACCCGGATGACCTGACCGATCGGCTGAGAAAGATTCGCGCCGCCATTCACCAGATCCGCAGCGATCCCGAAAAAGAGGCCGAGCATCGCGTGGCCGCCAGTTGGGCTGACGAGGCCATCCTCGCCATGCGCATCCTCGGCTACGCCAATCCCTACGTTACGGAAAAGTCGACCCTCGATCGTTTCGCCGAGACGGTGGAAAAGCTGCACGAGGATTCCTTCGGACGGTGGGAAAGACCCTTCGGACTCCGTGATGCCATGGTTAGTCTCGGCGAACCCATCAATCTCGCCGCGTGGTTGCGCGATTCCGCCGAAGCCGGCAAATCGAGACAGGCCGTCAACGGTCTCACCCGCACGATCGAAGACACCGTCCAATCCGGACTCGACGCCATCAACGCCGGGAACGATCGCGAAGGAGCGAAGCCGTTCTGACCGATCACGCCGTGAAATCGCCTCGCTCATCTTTCCTGCTTCCATTTCCGCATTGCTTTCCCTCTGGCTTCGGGGTTTTCTAGGCCGCATTGAGGGAGGCGGGACTGAGTTGAGCCGAATCTGATTGGGCCGGCGATGGATTCCGTTTCCCAAACCGCTCTCTCAACCTCCGCATGTCCGAAACTCCTGAGAAAACTCCCGCCTCTTCCGCGAAAGCCCGCGCTTTCGCGCGACGTCTCGGGAGTACCATCGCGCTCTGGGGATTTGTCGGCTTCGCGTTCTGGAAAGCTTCGCCGTGGCTTTTTTACCTCATGGTATTGCTGCTCGTCCTCGGCGGACTGGTCGAGTACTTCCGTCTCTTTCATGAGCCGGGTCGGCGGCAATATCGTCACCTGACCTACGGACTCGGTTTCCTCTACATCACCTCGATTTTTCTTCCCGTACTCGGTTTCAACCAAGCCTGGTTGCGCGGACTCGACGGCGTGGCGCTCGGTCTGCTGATCATCCTCATCGTGCTGACGAGGATCTGGCGACCGCTCGAGGGCATTCGCACGCTGGACGAGATCATCACCGCGGTTTTCGGCTTTTTCTACATCGCCATCCTCTTCGGTTTCGTGGCCAAGATTCTCATCCTGGTCGAAGTCGACGCGCCCGGAAACGGCGCCGGCCACTTTTACGTGCTCTACCTGCTGGCGGTCACGAAATTCACCGACATGGGGGCCTACGCGATCGGGTCGCTGATCGGGAAACACAAGATGGTGCCCCACGTCAGCCCGGGCAAAACCTGGCAGGGATTTGGCGGCGCGATCTTCGGTGCCTGCGTCGCCAGCTTTGGTTCGCTGGCCTTGTTCGGAGAAAAGGTCCCGCTCATCACCGGCGTTCACGCCGCCGTGCTCGGTGATCTCGCCGAATCGATCCTGAAACGCAGCGTCGAAATCAAGGACTCCGGGCACAAGCTCCCCGGTATCGGCGGCGTCCTCGACCTCATCGATTCCGTCCTCTTCACCGCGCCGGTGATGTATCTCTACCTCAAGATGCTCATCTTCGGCAACTGAACGAACCCCTGGTGGCATGGCGTCGGAGTTCACGTTCGAAGGCGAATACCGGTTCGAGGAATACCTGGACTGCCACGAGATCCTGGCCTCCCGCCGACGCGTCTGGGTCCATGCCATCGTGTTCGCCTACGGGCTCGGCCTCTTGGGCTACGGAGTGTTCCATCGTGGCGATGGGATGCCATGGGTACTGCTCTCGGTGGCGTTGATCCTCATCCTGTTTCCCTTCGTGATTTCCCCCTTTCTCTTCCGTTATCGGGTGAAGAAGATTTGGAATCGCTATCCGCGGGTCCACAAACCGATCGAGGTCCGCCTTTCCGCGGAGGGAATTCAATCCAGGGATGATCAGGGCAATCTCGTGCACCTTGACTGGGACAATTACGTCGGCTGGAAAGAGAGTCCGGCCAACTTCCTGATCTATCTCTCTCCGCTGCAACCGCAGATCTATCCCAAGCGACTCCTGGTCGGTGCCGAAATCGGGGAATTTCGAGATTTCCTTGCGGGAATCTTCAACAACCGCGAAAAGAGCGGCAGCTAGTCCTCAAAGTTTCCCATGCCCGACCGACCGAAAAATGTCGTCATCCTCGGATCCACCGGGTCCATCGGCGAAAGCGCGCTGAAGGTGGCTCGCGACATTCCCGATCGGATGCGCGTCGTGGGTCTGGCGGCGAATCGCAGCGCGGAAAAACTGGCCGGACAACTGACGGAGTGGGGCATCAAAGAGGGTTGCCTCGCGGACTCAACCCTGTTGAATGACTGCCGCCAACAGGCGCCGGCGGGCGTGAATCTTCGCACCGGCGAGGACGGGCTCGTCGAGCTGGCAACCTTGCCAGAGGCGGACATGGTGCTGATCGCGATCGTCGGCACGGCCGGCCTGCGACCCGCGCTGGCGGCGATCGAGGCGGGCAAAGACATCGCGGTGGCCAGCAAGGAAATCCTCGTGATGGCCGGAAAATTCTTTACCGAAGCGGTAAAAAAAGCACGGGTCCGGCTGCTCCCCGTGGACAGCGAACACAATGCCATCTTCCAGTGCCTGAACGGCGAATCACTGGAGTCAG
>JAGRPB010000172.1 GCA_020439945.1 Verrucomicrobiia bacterium | reverse complement strand
CACTTCGGGTCATCGGTCGCCATGGACGAGCATCGCGTCGTGGTGGGAGCCTACGATCACAATTCCTCGGGCGCCCTCTATGTGTTTGATTTCGAAACCGGAGACCAACTCCTCAAATTGGTGGCCTCAGATCCCAGCGCTGGACAGTATCTGGGTCTCAATGTTGCGCTTTGCGGCCCTCGGGTATTGGCGGGAGCCTACGGCGACCAGATAGCCCAGGGCGCGGGCTACCTGTTCGACATTACCGAAGCGGGTCCGGTGGTGAACGAAGTGAGAAAGTTTGTCGATCCAGACGGAGGAAGCCTTGATTCACTGGGTCGCTCCGTCGCTTTGTCGGGAGACTATGCCATCCTGGGGGCGCCGAATGACGAAGGTGCCGATATGAAGTCGGGCACGGTCCACCTCTTCGATTGTCAGGACGGAGGCTGGGTGGGGAGCTTTTTTCCCATCGATGGAGCCACCAACGACGCTTTTGGATGGGCGCTCGCGACATCGGGATCGATGGTTTTCGTAGGAGGTCGCTATCTGTTTAGTCAGAAAGGAGCCGGTTACCTCTTCGATCTCAATGGTCAGGAATGGGGGAAGCTCACCGCTCCCGACGGGGAAAGCGGGGATTTTTTCGGCACCGTCGTAGCGCTGTGCGGCAACGTGGCTGTGGTCGGAGCATACGCCGATAATGCCATCGCAACGGACAGTGGATCGGCCTACGTATTCAGCCCCGTGGCGGGTCCCTTGCCCCTGGTTTCTGTGGCGAAAACCCGGGATTTCGCGCCGGGCGTGCCGGAAGCCAGTTTCCGCGCCTTTGGGAATGCCTTCATCAATAACAACGGGGCGGTGACCTTTGACGCCCGTCTCGCGGGCCCGGGTGCGAGTCGGGGACGGACCCAGGGAATTTGGACGAACGTGTCGAATGTATCGTCGACTCCGGTCTCTCTGCTGGCGCTGCGGCGGCAGATCCTGTCCGATGCGATTTTCAATTTCATCCCCCCGATGTCGGAGCAGCAGCCGATCGTGCAATCCGTCGGAACGGCTTTTTCCAATCAGGGCCAACGTGGGCTGCTCGAGTTGAGAGCGTCGGGCGGGGAGTTCAATCGACGGAGTGGTGTGGTCCTGAATCAGTTCGATGGATCAGCGTTGGAAATGATCCAGACCACGGGCGATGTCGATTATGCCGGCTACGGCGATCCGGTTTCCCGGATTCACGAGTCCGTCCAGACGCACACCGAGTCCGGGGGATCGGCGATCAACGTTTCCCTGATCCGAGGAGGGGCCATCACCGCAGAAAACGACAGCGGCCTGATTCTCTTCGATGATGCCGGAGATCTGGTGGGCTCGGGCTTGCTGGAAGGAGACAACATCCCGTTTTCCAGTCCGCTGAAATGGGGCCAATTCGCCAGCCGCCTCAGTCAAGGGGGCGCCAGCAAAGCGGTTTACACCGCCTACGTCACGGGCGGAGGCACGCCCTTTCAACGGGTCTTCAGCAATCTTCTCGAAGCCATCTCGCAGGGCGACTCGACGGCCATCCTGGCCGGTGCCGAAGTTCGCAGCGCGGTGACGGAGATCGGCACCCAACCCAACGGGACCGCGCTGGCGCGGGTCACGCTGAGCGGTGCCGGAGTGAATCGTGCCAACAACGAGGCGATCTATTCCGGCGCCTTCGGCGAAGTGGCGCTGAGAAAGGGTGATCCCGTGCCCGGCGAGGCGGCGGGCGTGGTCTGGAATCGGTTTCTCGGTTTCTGGCCGGTCGATGAGGATCGCTTCATCGTCCTCGCCAAGCTGCGCGGACCGGGCGTGAACGGCCGCAACGACTGCGCGCTCTATCTGTGGCAGGAGGACCAGAGTTTTCTCAAGCTCGTCCGCGAAGGCGATCCGGTCTGCGACTGCGACTGTCCGGCGGTGGGACGCATCCTGCGGGTGGATGTCAATCCGGTGAGTGGCGACTACGCGGTGCTTACTTCGCTGGTCGGGGGCAATCGGAGGGCGAACCAGGCCCTGCTCACCGGCGCCGCCGACGCGGGCAACGCGACGACGGAGAAGATCTTCCGCCTTCCCCATCTCCGCCTGCGCAAGGGCACCCTCTACGCCGCCGACGGTGGCGCCGGCACCACCGGCATTCGCTCGATCACGATGACGCCCACGGTCGACCGAGGCGGCGCCGGCGGTAAGGGGCGCGGCCAGGTGATCAACAACGATGGCGAGATCGTCGTCTGTGTGACCTTCGACGATCGATCCAAGGAACTGCTGTCCGGCCAGCCGGGCAGAGGTGCTCCGGTGCCGGAGTGAATTGGGAAAAACGGGATACGCTTTGGAACTGAAACGGCTTGTTTTTCCCAACGACACGAAACCATGAAATCTCTCCGAACTTCCCTCGTCCCGGTCCTCATTCTTTGGCTCGCGCTTGGCACAATTTCATCGGCGGTTTTCGCCCTGGAGCCGACCTTCACCAAGATCCATCCCAAGTCCCTGTCGAATCCGAACTACAGCCAATTCGGAAATGCGGTGGCGGCAACGGATCGCTACCTGGTGGTGGCCGCGGAGAACAACGAAGACCTCGTGACCAATGGTGGCGTGGTGCAGGTGTTTGACGCTCGGAACGGACGTTTCCTCCGCCAAATCCGGCCGGACGACCTGACGGCGGGCGATCATTTTGGCTGGAGCATCGCGGCTTGTGGAAATCTCGTGGCGATCGGTTCCCCCTACGCCGACGATGGTTCGGACGTTCCCGGTGCGGTTTATGTTTACGATCTGCGCAACGGCAGGTTGCTGCACAAGCTGGTTTCGCCGGACCACGCCATCCTCGACGAGTTCGGCTATAGCGTCGCCATGGAGGGCAACCGCATCCTGGTTGGGGCCGCGAAACATTCCACGCCATCGAGCAACTGCGGGGCGCTCTACCTGTTCGACGCGACGACGGGGGCGCTGATCTCGAAACTGTCCGCCAGCGACGCGACGGATTTTCAGCGTCTCGGTTGGTCGGTCGATCTGTGCGGCGGTCTCGCGATTGGGGGAGCACCGGGCTCCTCGGGCGCGGTCACCCAAGGAGCTGTCTATGTTTTTGATGTTCTGGACCCGGGACCCGCCATTACGGAGGTGAAAAAGCTGACACTGCCTTCTCCGACCACGCAGGACTATCTCGGCGCGTCGGTAAAGCTGGCTGGTCAACTGGTGGTGGCGGGAGCGCCGGGAGACGACGATGTGAAGCCGGACGGTGGCCAGGTGCATGTGTTCGACGCGGCCGCGGGAACGTGGTTGCGCGCCTTTGCTCCGGCCGATCTCGAGGACGATGACGATTTCGGTCGCGCGTTGGCGACGCGCGGCGATTTCGTCTGGGTGGGCGGCGAGGTGGCGAACGGCTATCAAGGTGCGGCCTATCTTTTCAGACTCAGTGACGGCGCGCAATTGGCCGCTCTGGATGCCGCGGATTCCATCAACAACCGCTTTGGTTATTCCGTCGCGTGGTGCGGCGAATCTTTGCTGATGGGCGCCAGATTCGACGACGATGTCGACACCAATGCCGGCGCCGCCTACTGGATTCGTCCGGTTGCGGCCCCGCTGCCGTTGGACTCGGTCGCCAAGGTTCGCGACTATGCACCGGGAGCCGTCGAGGCCAACTTCGCGCGGTTCGGTGCGGCCTGTCTCAATGTGGATGGGGCGGTGACTTTCGATGCGCGTCTCTCGGGTCGGGGCGCGGGCGGCGGGAAAAATTCCGGATTCTGGTCCGAGATCACGAACTCGCCTGGCATCGGTCCCCTGCAGTTGTCGGCCCAGCGAGGCGATCTGCTCGCGCCGCTCACCGGCATCGCGATGCCGGACCGAAAGATCACGCCTTCCGGAAGTCCCATTTCCAATCAGCAGGCCAACGCCGTCTTCCAGGTCACCGCGAGCGGAGAGGGAGTCACCCGGGCGAGCAATCGATTCCTGCTCGCGGAGAAGGGAAGCGCCAACCTACAGCTTTTGATTCGAACAGGCATCACCAACACCCTCACCGGCGATCCGGTGTCGAAGCTGTTGGAGGTGACCCAATCGCATTCCAACGGGAGCGGCGTTGCGTTCGCCTACCAACTGCAGCGCGGCGGCGCGATCGGAGCGGGCAACGACAGTGGCGTCATCAGTCTGCTCGGCAATGGCACGACGAACGTCGAGTTCCGCGAAGGCAATCCGGCTCCGGGAGTGGGTGGATTCACCTTCGGACAGTTCCTGGGCCGCGTCAGTCACGGGGCGAACGGGGATATGGTTTTCACCTGCTACGTGACGAATGGCGGCCCGCCGGTTCAGCGCGCTCACCGCAATGGCAGCGCTTACCTGACGCAGGGAGACCTGCCTTTGGGCGGCAGCGGACCGGAGGTTCGCGCGATCGTTACCGAACTGGCAGGCAGCGTTTTCAGTCCGTCGATTACCCGGGCGACCCTGACCGGCGCTGGCGCAAACCGGAGTAACAACGAGTACATTTATTCCGAGTTCAAAGGCGGCATCGCCCGCAAGGGAGAACAAATTCCGGGAGAGGCGACCGGAGTGTTGTTCAATCGATTCCTCGGTTTCTGGCCCGTTGGTCTCGACCGAGTCATTCTCCTGGTAAAGCGGAGCGGGCCCGGCATCGGCCGCCGAAACGATTGCGCCCTCTACCTTTGCCAGGAGGACAATTCTTTCCTGAAACTGATGACCGAGGGAGACGCCGTCTGCGATTGCGACTGCCCGACGGTCGGCGCGATCCAGCGCGTCGAGGTGGATCCGGTCGGTGGCGACTACGTCATTCTGACCAGTCTGGTCGGCGGAAATCGGAGACACAACCAGGCGCTGTTCCGAGGCGACGCCGGGCTCGGAAACGCCACCACCGACAGGGTGTTCCGGCTGCCCCACCTCCGCCTGCGCAAGGGCGCAAACTTCACCTCCCCGGTCGGTGGACAAGCTTCGGCCATCCGGTCGATGACCTTCATCGAATCAAAAGACCGCGGCGGCGCCGGCGGCAAGGGACTGGCCCAGTCGATCAATAATGCGGGACAGATCGCCGTGTGCGTGACCTTCGATGATCGTTCGAAGGAACTGCTGACCGGGAAGCCGTAGCAACCTTCGCCGCCAGGCAGCGTCCCACTGCCGATGCATCGACCGACAGCGTGGTCCCTTTCGTCGACGATGTTACGGTCGGTTTTGGTGCCCCAGTTGCATATTGCAAGAATTAATTCTTGTTTTGCGTCGTCTTAGCGGAAAAAGATTCCTCTAAGGCGTCAGAAAAACCGCAAAAGCTCTCGCTATAAAGATGGCGCTGATTGGCGAGAAAATGCTCTCGTAAACGAATTGTTCTGCCTGATAAATGAGTGCGCCCGAATCACCGCAAGATGTCCTGGACAGCATCTTCAATTCAGAGACGGGCTACGAACGCTCAGATCCCGATATTCTCGAAACAAGTCCAAGCTACGACGACTTAAAGGAGTTTGCGGCAGCGTTAGGATCGTCGTCTTCAGAAGAAGATATGCAGAAGTTTATCACTGAGCATCCTAAGATCTTGGTGGGTCTCTTCGGGGTGGCGGATGATTCGATTCTAGCAGTCTTAACCAAACCGGCTATAGGCACGCAGTTCGTCGCGGACTACGCCGTTGTGTCCTTTGGTCAAGGAGGGTGCTGCATTCACCTCGTCGAATTGGAACCGGCCGATTCGCCTCTTTTTACGAAGGACGGCAATCGGGCTCATCGTCACAATGGAGCGTTCACTCAAGCGAGAAATTGGATGAGTTGGATTTCAGCGAATAGAGATACATTTGTTAGAGATATCATGCGCAAAATTGAGAAGCTTCCTGATCCGCCGGAACGTGCTAGCAACGGTAGTTTTAGGCGGCGAAGCTACAAGGAAATCGAAAACGTCTGGAAGGGGTTTGGAGGATTCGAGGAACCTTTTATTGATTGCAAGATTGTAATTGGCCGATGGTCACAACTTGATGCTGATGCACGTAAGGCTCTCATCGCTCAAAACAAACATGATGGAGCATTAGCAGAGACTGTAACGTATGAGCAACTCGCACGATCATCTTTCCAGCGCCCTTTACGAAACCCGTGGTGACAAACGGGGCACAACAACACGGTGGTGGCAACCGGCTACCATACCGAGTCGATATGACCCTCTTTACTCGAACACTAAACCCTGTTTCGGCGCGACGCTCCCGGTAGCGGGTGTCGGTGCTCGGACCTTGTCTTCAGAATTGCCTAGCGCCATGAATCAGATTGTCCAGACAGCCTCGAATACGGGATTCTCGATGACCCGGTGGGGATTTCGGCTGGGAATTCCCTTGATCCTCTGCTTTTGCTCCGTAGCCAAGGCCGATTCTTTGTCTTTCGATGATACGGTTGGTAAGGCGCGAAAGTGGTTGGAGGTGAACTCGACGCGACGTGATCGTTTCAATTCCTCCCTGAGGGAATTCGATGGCGATATCGACGCCGTCATTCGTGAGATCACTCCGAAGGGACGGCCAGGCTACGAAAGTACCCTTGGCCACGAGATCAAGGGGGATATTTTTGCAGTGCCAGAGTTGCTGGAGAGAAATGAAGATCATCCATTCAATTACTACGTTCCCGCTCATTACGACCCCGAGAGGCCGATGGGACTGATCCTGTGGATGCATGGCGGCGGCACCTACAAGCCGGGAGCGAACGTGAATCGCCGCTCCATCGAAGGCAAAATCAAGGAACTGGAGAAGGGAGACTACATCCTCGTAGCACCCGAAGCCTGCCACGGCGTGAATTTCCCCGAGGGAGCGATTCCGGACAAACTCGCAGGTCGCTGGTCCGTGCCTGCGTCGGAAAGGTATCTTGGAGATCTCGTTGAAGAGTTCATGCATCGATACCACATCAATCCGAACCGGATTGTACTGTGGGGGTACTCGATGGGAGGCATCGGCGCTTACAACCACGCGATGCGGACGGATCGATTCGCCGTCGTGGGCATTGGCGGCGGATCATGGACGTGGGGCACCTTCGACACGATGTTGAACACGCCGGTCTATATCTGGCACGGCAGCCGCGACTCTTATTGGAACAGCCCGAAGGATTGCCGCAACCGGATGACCGACGTCTGTCACGCCCGGTTCGCCCACCAGATCCTGACTGAATTGGGATACGAACACAGGTATGTCGAGACCGACGGAGGACATGGTGACGTCAACCGGATGAATGGAGAGTGGTTTGATGCCACCTCGCCATTTTTCAGCGGTCAGGAAGGCTACATGGTCGACAAGTTGCGAGATCCCTATCCAAAACGGGTGATCGCGATGACCCCGCGCGGCAACTACGAAATCTTGGACCCGAAGACGAGCGGCGACCCATTTCATCAAGCGGAATCCCTCCATGATCGGTGGGTAAGTATCGAGGATTTCAGTCCAGGACCGGTGCCGGTCGACTTTCTCATCAAGAAGGGGCAGATTCAGAAGGCGGAAACTCGGGAAGAATGGCTCGACTACTCTGCGACCCGCAGCCGGGCTACGTTTCAGGGGGCGCGAATCGAAGCGGAAAACCTCGGAAACAATTGCTTCGAGGTAAGCACTCAACACGTGGACTCGTTTTCGCTCTGGCTACATCCCAGCATGGTGGACTTTTCCAAGCCGATCACGGTAATCGTCAATGGTGTGCAGAGTGAGCATCGTTGCGACCCCAGCCTGCTCACCGCGCTTGAGAGCATCGAACGAAGGCATGATTGGGGGCTGATTTACCATGGGAAGATCGTGGTGAATGTTGATTGAAAAAACGAAGGGAGACAACACGTCGCAACGCGCGAACCGGCTCCGCCAATCGGTGAGTCAGGTGGCCAATGGTGCAGGGTGACCAACAGGCCCCACAAGACGATGAACACTGGCAATGGGAGGATTCCCGACAGGTCAATGATCCAGTTCTTGCTGAATCCGGTGGTTATGAAGGGGCCCGATCAACCTCTGCCACCAGGTGATTGCCGCAGTTTCTCAACCGCCTCCCGCATCACACACCCCTCCACGTGATCATTCACCAGCCCCATGGCCTGCATGAAGGCGTAGGCGGTGGTGGGGCCGACGAAGGTCCAGCCGCGCTTCTTGAGATCCTTGCTGAGAGCCTTGGATTCGGGGGATTGGCTGAGTTCGCGGAGTTTGGCGAGGGTGAGCTTTTTGGGACGTGATTTGGGGGCGGGTTCCCAGCGCCAGAAGTAGGCGGCGAGGGAGCCGAATTCGTCGCGCATTTCGCAGGCGCGGGCGGCGTTGTTGATGGTGGATTCGATCTTGCCTCGGTGTCTCACAATTCCCGCGTCGCCGAGGAGGCGCTCGACATCCTTTTTGGCAAAGCTCGCCACTTTCTCGAAATCGAATCCGGCAAAAGCGGCGCGGAAGTTTTCCCGCTTCTTCAAGATGGTCAACCAGCTGAGACCGGATTGGAATCCCTCGAGACAGATTTTCTCAAACAGCCGGAAATCGTTGGTGACGGGGTGACCCCACTCGTCGTCGTGATAGGCGCGATAGATCTCCGGCTCGGCGCCCCAGAAACAGCGCGCTTTGCCGTCGGACGACTTGATCAGGCCGCTGCTGGGGATTTCGGCCGGCATCGCGATTGAATCGTCCTCGCACCAACGTCCAGTTTTAGCGCCGCGCCAGGATCAGGCAGGAGTTCACTGGATTCCGGAGATAGCCGACTCCAAAATCGATCGGTTTCACGGGGTGAGGCGAGCCGGTGCGGTAGGCCTCGGCGAGGTCGGATTGCTGCCGCTCGCTGAAGACACTGAGCGGCGCGGTGTAGTTGCCGTAGAGGGTCAGGAAGAGATCGCTCTCGTTCAGGTAGCGGTAGGGGACGCCCGAGGCATCCTGGAGAATGGCGCGGCTGTCCTCGATCACGAAGCGCCGGATCTGCGAGAAACCATCCGAGTGCATCAGGTAACTGGCGCTTTTCACGAAAGTCATCGGCGCGCCCTTGGATCGGACGAATGTCAGCAGGCGCTTGTCACCGCCCAGGGTGCCGTTGGAGAGGTCTTCCTTGAAATAGTAAATGTGTTTGCCGCTGGCGACGATGTGCCAGCCGGGGCAGGCGGCGCCCTCCGATCGCGAAGTCAGCGCGCCTGACGCGCTGATACCGACCGGGGTGATGCTCTGGATGCTCTGACCGCTGCGGGCGATCATGACGAGGATGAGCGGTAGGGTTCCCTTGAACGCCGTGACCTCCAGGTCGATGCGCATGTCTTTGGTGATGAAATAGCTCGCCCCGGTGATGTCACGCAGGGATTTGGCGAGGCCGGCGAGACCGTTCTGAATTTCTGCTTCGGACAATTCGCCAAGGTCCGGTAGCGCTTCCACGCCTTCCAGTCCGACGAGGACGGTGTGATTGGCGCCCGGGAAAAAACCGTTCGCGTAGAGGTAGTCCGGTCCGCCGAAAGGATAGAACAGGATATTCGGTCCGGTGAGCCCGGCGAGTTCGCTTCGGAAATCGCGGATGTGAGGCAGGTAGCCGCGATCGAAGTAGGTGAAAAGCTGATCCATGCGCCGCGCGTGCGCCGTCCAGCCCGGCGAGTTGCGAAGCGACTTTAGACGAGGATTTCCGCCACCCGGCATGCCGGCAAGAAATCTGGCCGTGTCGTTGATCTTCGAGAAACTGCCGGAGACGGCGGCCGGGGCATCGGAATCGGATTCACCCGATGGGGGAGGAAGCAAAGGCGCGCAACCGAGAAGCGAGAGAGCTGCCGCAGAAAGTAGCAGCGTCGAGGCGAGGAGCGCCGGGCGCTCGCGAGAAGTCGTGGAGGACATCGGGAGGAGCAGGAAAAAGGTAAGGATCTCTTAACCAAATCTCTGCTCGCTCGCAAGTGCGGTCTTTGCTTATTTGCTCACCGCAGGCTCGATCCATGTCCGTTCCTTCCACCGATTCCTCCTCCGTTCGCCAAGTGACTTTGCCCGTGGCGGTCGCCATCGTGGTGGCGAACATGATCGGAACGGGGGTCTTCGGCAGCCTCGGATTTCAGGTCATGGATCTGCCGAGCGGGTTTCCCGTGATGCTGCTGTGGATCCTGGGGGGCGTGCTTTCGTTTTGTGGCGCAGTCTGTTACGCCGAACTGGCGGCGATGATGCCGCGCTCGGGCGGGGAATACCACCTGCTTAGGGAGGCGTGGCACCCGGCGGTGGGATTCCTGGCGGGCTGGATCTCGGCCACGGTTGGTTTTGCCGCTCCGGTCGCGCTGAATGCCGTGCTTCTCGGCGAATATCTCTCCGCGATCTTTTCCGTGCCGGGAATGGTTTTTTCGATGCCGGTGGTGCTGATCGTCACGCTCATCCACCTCGGTAGCCTGAACTGGATCGGGAAATTCCAGGTGTTTTTCACCTCCCTGAAGATCGGACTGATCGTCGTGCTTGCCGTTTCCGCCTTCCTGCTCGGGACGCGCCAACCGATCTCGTTCCTACCCGAGTCCGGCGATTTCGATCTCATCGCCAAGCCGGCCTTCGCGGTTTCGCTGGTCTATGTGCTCTATGCCTACGCGGGGTGGAATGCGGCGGCCTATATTACCGGAGAGCTGAGAAATCCCCAGCGCACCCTGCCGCTCGCGCTCTTGTTGGGGACCGGACTGGTCACGGTTCTCTACGTGATGCTGAATGCGGCGTTTCTCTACGCGACACCGATCGACGCGATGGCCGGTCAGCCAGAGGTGGGTTTCGTCGCGGCCAAGTCGATCTTCGGCGATCGGGGTGGGGCCGTGATGGGTTTGCTGATCAGCATCGGCCTGATTTCCACCATCAGTTCCATGACTTGGGCGGGGCCACGGGTCACGGCGATGATGGGCGAGGACTTTCGTCAGTTTCACTGGCTCGGCCGCCGAAATCGCTTCGGCATTCCGGTGTGGGCGGTCCTGGCGCAAACGGTGGTCGTGCTCCTGCTGGTGGCGACGGCAACCTTCGAACAGTTGATGCAGTACGTTCAGGCTCTGCTGACGCTTTCCTCGCTGCTGACTGTGTTGGCGGTTTTCTGGCTGCGCTGGAAAAAGCCCGAAGCCGACCGGCCGTATCGAGCGTGGGGGTATCCGGTGACTCCGGCCCTATTTTCGTTGATGAGTATCTACGTCCTGTTCTTCCAAGTGAAAGAAAAACCGGTCGAAACCGGTTGGGGACTGGTCACCCTGCTGGTCGGGTTCGCCATCTACGCAATGTGCCGGAGGGGAAAGAAAAACGCGGGAGGCGTCACACAGGGGTAGGCTTGTTTTCCGTTCGCGTCAGGACAATCAAAATTCCCAACGCCTGTCGTCGTCGCGATGAGTCAAACTGCGAAATTTGAACAGGGCCAATGGCCCGGTTTCACCGTAGCCTGGGGCATCGCCCCAGGAAAACTGGGGAAGAGAGTTTTTCCGGTTGGCTGAAGGCCAACTTTACCCGATCGAACGTCGGTATCGATCTTCAGCGGACCATCGCTCAACGGGAGGCGGACAGTTTGAATTTGGCCTTCAGCCAAGTTCATGGAGGACGGTGACATTCCTGGGGCGGTGCCCCAGGCTACGGTGAGAAAGGCCTTCAGCCTTTACCGCCTCTCGCCGTGATACTTCGCTGCGCTCCGTTCTCACCTCACCTCACCTCACCTCACCTCGCCCCGAAACACGCGGCCTTCGCAAATCGCCCGGATCTTATTTGGATTTGGTATTCCATTAGCGTGAGTGAGTGAATGATTCAGATTGCGGACTCAACAGGGTTGGGTGGCTGACCCAACAGGGTATGGTTGCTAGCTG
>JAGRPB010000171.1 GCA_020439945.1 Verrucomicrobiia bacterium | reverse complement strand
CGGATTCACCGCCGCCTTCCCATCGTTCATATTTTCCACGGCAGGCGTGGCTTGGCTGACGATCATTATTCTGAGACGACGACGCATTTCGACCGCGAAACCTCCCACCGAAAATCACAGAACACGGCAGTGGAGGTGATTCCCCACCTGTGGGCAGTTCTCTTGCATTTTGGCTTCGATTCCGGTTCAATATTCCTCGAAACGGTTCGTGGCTTCGGTGCGGGAACCACCTCACTTCGTACGTTCGCTACAAAATGACACTCCGCCGAGAGATCATCGTAAGGGGTTCTGCCGAAAGGGGTCAGGTTCTGCCGAAAGGGGTCAGTCGGTGAAAGTTGACATTTAGATCGCTTTCCGTCATCTTCGCCGGCATGCCCCGTGCGCTTCGCATCCAGTATCCCGGCGCCACCTATCATGTGATGGCGCGAGGCAATCGGCGCGAAGCGATCTTCCGCGACGATCGTGATTTTCAGGCATTCCTCGACCGACTGGACACCGCCTGTCGGCGGACCGGTTGGGAGATTCGCGCTTTCGTCCTCATGGGCAATCACTATCACCTGGTCGTGCATACCCCCGAGGCGAACCTCGTCGAGGGCATGAGATGGCTCCAGAATGCCTACACCCGCTACTTCAATACCCGCCATCGTGACTGGGGCCGGGTGTTCGGCGACCGTTACAAGTCGGTTCTGGTGGAGGAGGCGGTTTCCTTCGGAGGGCGGGGCACGGCGCGCGGCGATTATCTGACCACGCTCATCGACTATGTGCATCTCAATCCCGCACGGGCCGGGTTGATCCAGTTGGTGGAAAAGCAGAGCATGCTCGATTACCCCTGGAGCAGTCTGGCGCTGGCATACGCGGTGGCGCCCGGAAAGCGAGCGGCGTGGATGGATGTCGCCACCGGCCTGGGACTGGCTCAATGCCCGGACACGGTGGCCGGTCGGCGGCAATGTGTGCGACGACTCGATGAAAGAGCGATGCGGGAACAGGCGGTCGCCGCCGGTGCCGGGGAAGCGGAGATCGAGGGCCAGACGCTCAACAGCACGCTTCGGCGGGGGTGGTATTGGGGGAGCGAGGCATTTCGAGAATGGTTGTTGAGCAAGGCGGGGGACGGTGCGGTATCGAATCCGGACTATCGGATCAGTTCACTGGGGCGCGACCACGCGGAAGCGGCCGCGGAAGAACTGGTCGTCCTCGGGTGCCGCGAACTGGGCCTCGATCCGGAATCGGACCTGCGCCGGGTGATTTATGGGGATCACCGCCGGATGGCGATCGCGTGGGCGATCGCGAAGCGAACCTCGGTGCCGCAAAATTGGATTGTCGAGCGCCTGGGAATGAAGAGTCGCCAGAATGTCAGTCAACAGGTGAGAAGGTTTGACCGGATGCCGTTCCAGAGTTTGCCAAAGGCCCTCAGAGAATGGAAAAGAAAATTGACAATCAACGACTGACCCCTTCTGACCCCGGAGGCTTGACCTTTCCGGCTTCGCTTCGCTCCATCCAAGACGCCTCTGGTCCTCACGGTTCCTGCCGGGTGGGGCACACGACCATCTCGCGGACACAGACGCTCTGGGGCATCTGGTAGGCGAAGAGGATGCTCTGGGCGATGGATTCGGGCTGGAGGACGCCCCCGATCTGGTTGGCGTAGTCCCACCAGCCGTCGCGGGCGGCCTGGTCGGTGGAGGCGTTGACGAGATCGGTCTCGACCATGCCGGGGGCGATGGTGACGAGGCGAACGTCGCTGCCGCTGACTTCCTGGCGGATGGTCTCGGAGATGGCGTGGACGGCGAACTTGGTGCCGCAGTAGACGGCGTGCTTGGGAAAGGTCTTCACGCCGGCGATGGAACCGATATTGACGATGGTGCCGGTCTGGCGCGCCATCATGTCGGCGAGCACGAGGTGAATGCCGTTGAGCAGGCCGCGCACGTTCACATCGAGCATCGTCTGCCACTCGTCGACGCTCTGGGTGGCGGGGTCGGCGCAGAACATGACGCCGGCATTGTTGACGAGGCAGCCGGCCTTGCCGAAGCGTTCCTCGGCTTCGGTGATGGCGTCGCGGAAACTCTCGAGGTCGCAGACATCGACGGCGCGGCAGAGGGCGTTCGGCAGGTCGAGCGCCTCCATGGGCTCGAGACGGCGGGCCAGGAGCAGCAGGGGATAGCCGTTTTCGGAAAAGAGCCTGGAGGTGGCGGCGCCGATACCGGAGCTGGCGCCGGTGATGATGACGAGGGGTTTTTCGCTCATGATGGCAGACAGGATTTACAGGATTATTGGGATTTGTTCTCTCTATGGATGAAAAGGTCTTCGTGGGAGCGGCAGTCTTGCCAACATCGAAGGATTCGCCCCGATCAAGAATAGGGCCAGGCTCCCAGGAACCTGTTTCTGGCAGATACAATGGGGAGAAAAAACAAAATCCAAAAATCCTGTCAATCCTGTCCAAACTTTAGTGAACGGGCGGGCCGTGGGAGGCGAAGTGGCGGGCGGCGGCGACCATCTCGGACGGGGTATCGACACAGAATTCCGGCCCCTCGGTGAGCATGGCTTCGCGGCCGTTGGCGCCCCAGCAGACGGCGAGACCGCAGACGCCGGCCTTTCGCGAGGCCTCCATGTCGCGGGTCTCGTCGCCGACATACATGGTTTCGGCGGCGGGGACTTTCACCTGCTTGAGGACGTTGCGGATGCGGTGGGGTTTGCCGAACAGGCTGACACCCGCCTCGATGAAGCTGAAGCATTCGTCGAGGTGGTAGCGCTGGAGGAACATGCGGACATTTTCCGCCGAATTCGAACTGAGGATGCCCATGCGAAAGCCTTCCTCGCGCAGTTGGCGGATGGCGTCGGAGACGTTGGGAATGAGTTTCACCTGGTCCATGCGCTCGTGGAGCAGGCGACGGATGTGGGCGGCGAGTTTCACGGCCATGAGGCGGGACACGCCGAGCCGGTCGAGCAGGGCGCGGGTGTGGAGCTTCCGCAATTCCTGTGCTTCCTCCATGGTGACGGTCCGCAGGCCCCAGTCGGGCGCGATCTCGTTGTAGATGGCGATGCCGGTCTCAAGAGTCTGCGCCAGGGTGCCGTCGAAATCGAAAATCAGCAGCGGCTTGTCGGAATCGGGAAGCGTATGGGAGGCGGGTGGAGCCATGCCCGGCGAGTGTCGGGCAGGGGGTGGGGGAGTGCAAGTGCGGTACAAACGGGTTTCCCTTTTGTAGCGGACGGGGAGTGTCCGTTCCGGGAAACTCATTCTCGTGAAACTTCGTTGGTTCTCGATATTCCTCGTCTTCCTGCTGGGACCGGTCTCGCTTCCGGCGCCGGCGGGAGCTGCGGAAACGGCGCCCGAGCGCCGGATTCCCCTCACGGACGGCACCGAAATCGTGGGCCGGGTGAAGTCCTTCACCGAGGATGATGCCGTCATCTTCGTGCACCGCGACGGGGTGCGGCGGATTCCCCTCCATCGGGTCGAGGAACCGGAGCGGAGCCAGTTGCGGCAGGAATACCGGGACCGGCGTGCCGCCGCCATCGAGCAGTTCGTCGAGGAGGTGACGCCGGTCGCCGAGAAAGTCGGGCGCGATTTTGGCGAAGCCATCGCCGCGTCCGTGATCGAGAACTACGAGTCGAATGGAGACGAGTGGATCCTGCTGGGAGGGATCGGTCTCCTGGCGCTCAGCGCCGTTCTCATGTTCTTCGCCTCGTTCGCGGAGAGCCCGACCTGGGGGCTCTGCTACATCCTGACCAGTGGCCTCAGCTGGTTTCCCTTCATCTTCCTGTGTTTCAAAAAGGCGTGGTTTCCCACCCTGGTGGGGATCGTGGGAATGGTCAGCCTGGGGTGGTTCTTCTGGGCGCACCTGACGACCTGAGGTTCCCTTGGAGTCGGGGCGACCGGCTTCAACCGTCGGGATCGACCCGTCCGTTCCATTTTTCCGCGATGGCTCGGAGGCCGGCCAGGTGGCTGTTCCTCGAATCCTGTCTCAGCTCGAATCCGAGGAGTCGCATCGCTGTGGCCGTTGCCTGGGCCACCGGCGAAGTCCCGTTCAGGTACAGGGTGCCGTCCGCGAAGGACGCGCCTTCCCGGATCTCGTGGCCGATGAGCAATCCGGAAATCAGGCTCGATAGGGCGTCCGGCGCGACGCGGCCGGTGAGCATTTCCGTCCGACCGAGAAACAGGTGATGCAGGAGGCCGCCGTCGGTATCGGCCGAAAGCGTCAGGCCGCGGGCGAAGGCGGGAGAATTCGGATCGATGGCGGCCCGGCCGTCGCCGGAAATGAGGCTGTCGCGGGTGAGGCGTTCGAAGGCTTCGCCGGTGAGAAAGGTTCGGAAGCGCTCGATTTTTCCGTGGCGGCAGACGATCCATTTGGAATGCGTGCCCGGCAGGCAAAGGGTGACCGCTTCCTCTTCGGGCAAGCCATCGAGCAGGCCCGCGACCTGGGTTTCCTCACCGCGCATCACGTCGGTGGTGCCGTTTTGGGGATCGTCCCAGCGAACACCGGGAATGATCGCGACGGAACCGAAGTGACGGCTCGGGACTCGGACGATGCCGGCGGCGAGATCGGCGACCCCGGCGGGAGCCGCCGCGTAGGGCACCTCGACCCAGCCCTCGCGACTGCCGACCATGCCGCTCATGACGACATCGGCTTCGCCCCGAGCGGCACGCCAATGGCCGACGAGTGCGTGGAGGAGATCGTCGTAGTCGCGGCCGTTTCGGTGGCGGATGCCGTCCGGGCTTTCGAGGTGGTCGACGACGTCGCCATCGACCACGAGCGACGCCCGGAAATTCGTGGAACCCCAGTCGACGGCGATCAGGGTTGAGGCCGGCGAAAGTAGATCAGCGTTTGCCTTCATCGAGAAACTGGATCGCCCGTTCGAGCCAGTCGGCGGGCGGCGGTTGGTGACCATGATCCGGCACTTCGAAAAGTCGGACGTGTTGGAATCCCTCGGCCACGAAGCCGTTTTCGTAGGCGCCCCTGGTGTTGGCGAGGTTGAAATCCTTCGAACCGGTCACCAGGGAAAAACGACAAGCCTTTTTCACGAGCGGCAGAAGTTGTTCGTCAGGGAGGTAGTTCAGGCCGTAGACCTTTCCGTCGGGGCCTTCGACATCGGTGTAGAAGTTCACGCCCATGCAGCAGATCGTGCCGCTGAACATGTCCCCCCACGCCACGCCGAGCATGCTGGCCACCCGGCTGCCGCCGGAAAAACCGGCCACGTAGACACGGCGACCGTCGACCTTCAGGAACTGGCGACAGTTGTGATTGGCGTCGATCGCCATCCGGACGCGGTCGAAGATGTTGCGCCGGTTGCCGGATTTCCGCGCGCCGATGAAGACGAGATCGTGCTTCGCGAGGATCGCCTCCCAGGCCTTGGGGATTTGCGGCGCATCGCCGGAGTGGATCCAGATGAGAAGGCCGTAGGCACGTTCGCGATCAAATTCCGGCGGGAGGATCGCTTCGTAGGTTTCCCGGGAAACCTCGTAGTCCGGCGGCGTCTCGGCGGCCATGAGACGATAGCGGACCTGAATGGGATCCGATGACTGGATCGGCGATTCGGTGAAACGAACGGTGCCCCGTTTTCCCGGCTCCAGTGAGGCGAAGGGATTGGTGGTGGACGCCGTATCCTCCGCAAGGGCCGCGAATGGTATCGTCAGGGCGGTGGCGAAAAAAAACCACGCCGGGGAAATCGAGGGGCGGAGCAGGGGTGGGGACGGCATGGACATTTCGAAACTCCCATATCCGAGCCGGGACTGGCAAGCCCGCGGCGGCGGGGGAGGTGCCGTGACCGCGTGTCTTGGCGAAGAGGGAAAAACCCGGTTGAATCATGGGTGATGTCCGGTGCGTTTTCTCGTCGTCTCGACGCCTCCGCCGTTTGCCTGTCTCTCGCGGCGATTGCGGGCCTCGTCGCGTCCGCGAAAGCCGACGAGAATCCCGCAGGACACGAACGTCCCTGGTCCTTCGCGCCGCTGGCGGAGCATGTGCCACCCCAGTCGGAAACGGCAGGCTGGGCGCAGACCCGCATCGATGGATTCCTGCTAGCCGACATGACGGCCGCCGGGCTCGAGCCCGCGTCGCCGGCCGACGATCGCATGCTGGTGCGTCGCCTCTACTTCGATCTCGTCGGACTGCCGCCGACGTCCGACGCCGTCGAGAGATTCGCGGACGCCGCAACCCGGGATCGGCGGGCCGCCGTTCGCGACCTGGTGGAGGAACTGCTCCAGTCGCCCCACTACGGCGAGCGCTGGGCGCGCCACTGGCTCGACCTGGCCCGATACACCGACGTGACCGCCAGTTGGCTCGATTCCACCGCGTCGGCGTGGCTCTATCGCGACTGGGTGGTGCGCGCGCTGAACGAAGATCTGCCCTATGATGAGTTCGTGAAACGCCAGCTCGCGGCGGACCTGATGTCCCTGGCACCGGAGGAAAACGCGGCGCTCGGCTTTCTCGGACTCAGCCCCACCTACTGGAAGGAGCTCCAACTGCCGCCGGAAATCATCAAGGGCACCGTGGCCGATGAATGGGAAGAACACGTCGACGCGCTCGGGCGGACCTTTCTCGGTCTCACGCTGGGCTGCGCCCGCTGTCACGATCACAAGACCGATCCGGTCACGGCGCGCGACTACTATGCCATCGCCGGGGTCTTCGCGTCGGTGAAGTTTTCCGATCGGCCCACGATCTCGGACGAACTCTGGGCGCCGGTGGCGAAAGCTCGCGCCGAGGTGGCGAAGTTGGAGGCGGAGAAAGCCACGCTGAAAAAGAAGAAACCGGCGCCGGAAGATCTCAAGGCGCAGGTGGCGAAACTGGATGAGAAAATCTCCGCCATCCAGAAGGCGACCCCGCATTATCACGTACCCACCGCCAACGGGGTGGCCGATGCCGCGCTCTTTGTGAAGCCGAAGGATGACGGCAAACACGGCACCAAGCTCGAATACGTCGATGGCCAGGCTCGCGATCTCGAGATGCAGATGCGCGGCGATCCCAACGTGCTTGGCGAGACGGTGCCGCGCGGCTTTCTCTCCGCCTTTCCCGGCGCCGATGGCAAGCCGCTGCGGTTCGAGAAGGGGAGCGGACGGCTGGAGTTGGCCGAGGCGATCGTCGGGGAAGCGGCGCCGCTGACGGCCCGGGTCATCGTCAATCGCGTCTGGTGGCACCATTTCGGACACGGCCTGGTGGAATCTCCCAGCGAATTCGGCAATGCCGGTGACACGCCGACCCACCCGGCGTTGCTCGACGACCTCGCCGCCCGCTTTGTGGCCAACGGCTGGTCGATCAAGTGGCTCCATCGCGAGATCCTCAACTCGGCCGCCTGGCAACAGTCCTCGCTGGCCCCGGAATCGGAGGCTCGCGATCCCCGGAACCATCACTACGCCCGGATGTCGCGGCGCCGACTCGAGGTCGAGGCCTGGCGCGACGCCATGCTGGCGGCCACCGGAAAACTGGATCCGACCATCGGTGGTGCCTCGATCGATCTGGCTGACGAGAACAATCATCGCCGCACGCTCTACGGGAAAATTCACCGGCGGGATCTCGACCAGATGCTGCGGCTGCACGACTTTCCCGATCCGACGGCCCACAGTCCGAAACGACCGGAAACCACCACGCCCCTGCAACTGCTCTTCACCCTGAACGGGCCCTTCATTCGGCAACAGGCCGAAGCCTTGGGACAGCAATGGGCGGATCGCGAATCCGCGCCCATCGAGACACGGATCGACGCCGCCTACCACGACCTTTTCCAGCGATCTCCGAACGAACACGAGCGGCGGTTGGGACTCGCGTTCTTGGGCGATTCCCCCGACGCCCCCCTCTGGTCCGAATACGCACAGGCCCTGCTCGGCAGCAACGAGTTCCTGTTTGTCGATTGAAGGAATGATTCGGCGGACCCACGGCACGAAGGCGCCAGTCGGAGTGAGCAAATCCGCTTTGTGGCCCGGTCACTTTGTGTGAGGATGAGCGGACCCGCAAAACCGAAACCCTCCCGCTTGTCATGTCCTCGTCCTCTCCCCTCGACCGTCGCCAGTTCGCCAAACGCCTTGCCGCCGGAGCGGGCGCCTTTGCCGCCGGTTCCCGCCTTTCCCCCGGACAGGAGCGCGTCAATCCCGACAACCGTCCGCTGCCGCCGCGCCGGGGTGTCTCGAAGCCTGAAGGCGTCGTTTTCGGCACCAATGAACGGATGCACGTGCGCACATCAGGCGCGCTGAAAGGCGACGGCTGGTTTCACGAGGAAGCGCGGGAGATCCCCGTGGCGGGTGATTACGACGTGATCGTCTGCGGTGGCGGTCCCGCGGGTTTCGCGGCAGCACTCGCCGCGGCCCGGAGTGGAGCAAAGACCGCACTGATCGAAGTCCACGGCTGTATCGGTGGCATCTGGACGGCGGGCATGCTCTCGTGGATTCTCGATGGCTTCAACAAGCCGGGCATCATGGCCGAACTGATTACGCGCCTCGGTGAAGACGACAACGGGAAGAAGGTCAGCAGTGCCTGGGTTTATCACCCGGACCCGATGAAGTTGCTGCTGGAAAACATGCTCGTCGAGGCCGGGGTAAAAATTCGACTTTTCACTCGCGTCGTTGGCGCCGTGAACGACGACAAGAACCGGCTCGCCGCCATTCTCACGGAATCGAAAACCGGTCGCGAGGTCTGGACCGCGAAATCCTTCATCGATGCCACCGGCGACGGCGACCTGGCGGCGCAGGCGGGATGCGGCTTCGATTTCGGTCGCCCGGGGGATGGCGTGACCCAGCCGATGAGCCTGATGGCACTCTTTCACGGGGTGAAGACCGACGACATCGCCCCTTTCGTGAATCATCTCGCCGAAGAACGCGGACTCGGTCGCGGCAAGGCCAACTTTCTCGCCGAACTGCGCCGGGGTGGCATCGATCCCTCCTATGGCGGGCCGTCCATCTTCGAAATCCACGACGGCCTCTATGCCATGATGGCGAATCACCAGTACAACGTCTCGGCGGTCAATGCCGACGACGTGACCGAGGCTACCCTGGAAGCTCGCCGGGAAAACTACGCCATGATTGCCGCGCTGCGAAAAATGGGTGGGCCCTGGAAGAATGTGGAGATCGTCAGCACCGGCGAGCAGATCGGAACTCGCGAGGCGCGTCGCATTCACGGTCGTTATACCGTGACCGACGATGATCTCAAGAACGGTTCGCGATTTGATGACGGCATCTGCCGGGTGACTTTCGGGATCGACGTTCACTCCACCAAGCCCGGCGAGACGAAGGCGATCGAGAGCAAGCCGTTCAAATCGCAGCCCTACGACATTCCCCTGCGCTCCCTGATCGCCGCCGACGTGGATGGACTCATGGTGGCGGGGCGCTGCATCAGCGGTGGGTTCATCGCCCACAGCAGTTACCGGGTGACCGGGGACGCCGTCGCCATGGGCGAGGCCGCGGGAGTCGCCTGCGCCGTGGCGGCACGCGAGAAAGTGCTTCCCCACGAAGTGCCCTTCGAGGCCCTGAATGCGACGACGGCCTGATTTTTTCCCAAAAGAATTCCCTCATGAAAAACCTGACCATTTACACATTCCTCCTCGGTCTCGCCGCCATCGGTATAGCCGACGACTCCCTCGATTTCACCAGCCTCGATGATTTCCGCGATCCGCAGGGTTGGGAAATCGTGAAGTCCGTCACCGCCGATTCCGAACAGGCGAAGCAATGGAAAACCATCGAGCCGGGCACCGGCTTGCTCATCAACGGCAGCGCCGGGAAGGCGGGCAACCTGGTGACCAAAGGAGCGGTCGGTGATTGCGAGGTCGATATCGAGTTCATGATTCCGAAGGGATCGAATTCGGGCATCTACTTTCAGGAATGCTACGAGATCCAGATTCTCGACAGTTACGGAAAGGCCGACAACGAGATCTCCGTTCATGATTGCGGTGCTATCTACGAGCGTTGGGATGAAAACCGCGATCCCAAGGGCTACGAGGGCACGCTACCCACCACCAACGCCTGCAAGGCGCCGGGCGAGTGGCAGACCTACCACATCGTTTTTCGCGCCCCGCGATTCGACGATAAAGGCAAAAAGACCGAGAATGCCCGCTTCGTGAAAGTCGTTTTCAACGGCAAAGTCATCCACGAAAACGTCGAATGCACCGGCCCGACCCGCGGCGGTGCCGCCAAAGAGGTGTCAAAGGGCCCCTTCCGCATCCAGGGCGATCACGGCCCGGTGGCGTTCCGGAAGTTTTCCATCAAGCCGCTGTCGCTGGATTGATTGATGGCCACTGGGAGTGCGGGCGTCTCGCCCGCCGCCGAAGCGCGAGCGGCCTTGCTTTCCACCGCTTCGATTGGAGCGGAAGAGCAGTCGGTCGCCACGCATCCCTGCTACTCGGCCGGGGACAGGGTGATCACCGCGGTTTCGGTTGCTCCCAGCACGGTGCCGACACCGAGGTCTTGCCTCCCAAAAATCACCGCGCCGAAGGGGAGTCGGATCCGGTTCGGACGGTCGAGATACACGCCGCTGATCAGACCTGTTCTCGGGTTCACTTTCATCGACAGGCGTTCGGTGCCGACCGGGGTGTAGATGATTCGGTTGTTGTCGAACCATTCAGTCGATCCGGGAAGGTCGGGAATACTCAGGTCGGTGAATTCCACATTCAGGTTGCCGGGACCGGAGGACAGTTCGGGGAAAGCACGATTGCCCGTCGCAGGCACAAAATATTCACTCCCGAGAACCTCCTGGCTCAGTTCGAACCCGCGCGGATACCGTTTCTCGCGATTGTCGGCGTGCTTCACCCATTGAAACCTGCCGTCGAAGTCGCTGATGTCGACGACTTCGCGGAACACGACCCGGCCACCGAGGAAACCTCTCGGCCGGGTGCGGTAGAGGTCTTTGTAGAAAAGCCATTCCCCATCGACCGACTTCAGACCCGCGTGACTGACCCGGGTGCCGTCGCCGAGGACGAAGCTACCGCGAATGTTCCCCAGGTGATCGACCGTCAGGCTGCCGAAGCCGTCGCCGAGTGGCTGGCCGACCGAGCGCGCATCGGACGACGGCAGGATAATCGAAAAGCGATCTTTGAAAGGATCGTTGTTGTCGGTCGCCGAGCCGCGGACCAATTCGACTTTTTTGTCATCAATGGTGCCGATGATTTTGAAACTGTTGCCACCGGTATTCGCCTCATGAGCCTCGAGCTGAAAGGCGGCTCCGCGGTTGGTCGTTCCGTTGGTGGTTCCATTCCCTTCGGAAAACACCCCGCGTAGCGAATGCCTGACGCCGTTGATCGTGGCCATGGCGCTGAAGCTCCCATTCCTAACACTCAGGTTCAGCGTCATCAAGCCGACGAGGTCCTCCCCCGCGTTGTCTTCGCGAACATAACCCTCGTACTTTGCGCCGAATTCCCCTCCAGTGAATCGATTCGTCGGCGTCGTGCCAAAAGGAAGCACGCGATCTACCGGATTTTCTCCCTCCCAGCGGTCCAGCGGGATGATGCCGTCCGCGCTTCCGGCAACGCCAGTTCCGGTCAGCCGGCAAACAGAAACCGGCGTTGTCGGATCATTGCTGACGATCTTCAGGTCGTCGGCAAAGCCGTTGAATTCATCATTGGGATCAAATCGTAGTCGGATGAACGTGCCTTGGCCGGGCGGGATCAAAACTGGACCTCCTCCGATGACGGAGAATGGCGAGTTGGGATCTTCGATCACCGGGGCGTGTGGCAGGTAGAGATTGCCCGCACCTGAGTTGCGCAAAAACACTACGGCCTCGGAAATGCCGCCCTCGAAGCCGACATCGCCCATGTCGATGGTTG
>JAGRPB010000170.1 GCA_020439945.1 Verrucomicrobiia bacterium | reverse complement strand
GCAAAGGCGAGAAATCCGGCAACGGCGAGACGACGGGCAACGTCTTCGACGTAGGGGTTGAGCCCTCGATTTTCGTGAACGACCAACACGCTGGGTAGTTTTCCCTCCGCTTTCGCGGGCTTGGCGAGCAGGCCCTTGATCGAACCGTAACCCTTGGGAGAGTCGACGCTTTCGTAGGAGGTCACGATGCGGGGATCGTCCTTGGCGACCTGTTCGGCGAGCGCGTAGTTGGGCGCGAGACTTTCGAGAATGGCGACGGCGGTCAGCCCACCGGTGGCACAGCGCGAGGCGCGGACGAGAAAGTCGCGGCGCTCGATGCGACCGTGGACGAGATCGTCGAAGAGTCGGAGCACTTCGGGATCATAATCGGCGATGGTTTTGCGGGGTTTTTTCATGGGATGGTGACGAGTTTGAAACAGACGCAGCGTGGCAAATCGGCCGTTCAAAAACGAGCCGAAACGGTGTCGATTTTCTTTCGGTTAGGTTAAGCAAAAACTTTCGATCAGGATTGCCCCTTTCGTCCCGATATGATTTTCTGGAACTCATGAAAACGGGACCCGGAGGAAGTTGGTTGGGTAAAGTCGGTCTGGGGGTTTTCCTGGTGATCGGCGTGGCGATGGCGGAAGAGGAGCCGGCGACGGAGACGATAATCAGGGCGGGAATCGCCGGCGAGGCCGAGCAAGAAAACACGCCGGGGCGGATCTTCCGGAAAACGGGTGGTGACCAAGTGAGCATCAACGTCGGCATCTTTGAGAAGTTGGCCGATGGAAGCGAACAGTGGGTGGCAGCCCCTGTCGGCATTGTTCCCGCAGGCGAGTGGATCACTTTCGAGGAAGTCGATGAGTTCAGCTTTCCCAGCCAGTACGGGAAACCGAGTCTGCCGAAGGAAGTGACTCCGACGAACGATTCTGTCGCCTGGGAAACGAACGACCAACACCTTTTCCTGCCGGCGCATCCCGCTAAGTTCAAAGATCGCGAGTTGGGTCGAGTGCTGAAACTGCGCCCGGAATTTGACGGCGATGGGTCGCTCACGATTCGCGCCATCCTTCATCAATCGGCGCTTCGCGGTTTTGCGAAACAAGGGACGCCGATCTCGGTGGAGGAAACCGGGAAATTGATGGGTCGGAAGAAGACCGAATTCGTGGCGGAGAATGCGCAATGGAAACCGGTCGTGATGGAGCGGACTCGCGAATGGCTGTTTCTCCCTGATGGTAAAGGTGGATTTGATCCTCGCGAAGTGAAGGATTCCGGCGTCCCCAAAAATGGCAATGAGCAGGTGGAAGTTCCAAAATTCGCGACTGACCTTTGCCTCGCCACGCTTCCGGACCTGCGGCTCGAGATCGAGGCGGAAAGACTCGAGCCGGAACCAAGCTCGGAACCCGCTACAGAGTTCCCCGACAATGCCCATATCTTTGTTACCTCAAAGTTCATCGAATTGAGCGACGAAGCGCTTCCCCGGCCGACTCCGGTCGAGGCACCTCTCACCGCGGCCCTTTTCTCCGAGACGGAGGTGCAGCATTGGATCCGGGCCATGAATCAGAACCGCGGCGTGGATCTGCTTTCCGCCCCCTCGGTCATGCTAAAAAATGGGCAGGACGGCGTGGTCGAAGTCATTCGCGAGTTTATCTATCCTCGGGAATACGATCCGCCGATGATGGCGGCTCAATCAGAACAGGGAGCCTTTCCCGTCACGCCAGCTACTCCGACGGAATTTCGGACCCGACCAACCGGGGTAAGACTGAACCTGCAGGCCAGGCTGCTTCAGGATGGCTTGATCGAGATCGATCTCTCACCCGAGCTTGCCGAGCAAGTGGGCTTTTTCAATTTCGGTGGCCCGATCATCATGAACGAAATTCGCGATGGTCACCGCGATCGAAGGATCCATCTTTCCGACAATCGGATCGAATACCCGGTTTTTCATCGCCGCTCCCTCGACACCACTGTGCGACTTCGCGATGGGGAATCCGTTTTGCTCGGTGGTCTGATTCACGAAGACTCCCAGGACGTCGAGGACAAAATCCCAGTGTTGGGGGACCTGCCGCTGATTGGACAGGTTGCTCGCAAGCAGTTCGTCCTCCAGACACGGCGCCAAGTTTTCCTGCTGATCAATGCTCAGGTGGTCAATGCCGCCGGCATGCCCGCCACAGTTCGATGATACGGCGCAGTGGGAAAGTGTGGCGGCGTTCACGCGTCTGAATTCTCATGGAAATTTCACTCCAGACCCTCACCCGGTTCTTCATGTGGAGCACCTTCCTGAACGGAGGCATCCTCATTCTCTGGACCGCGTTTCTCACCTTTGCGCCCGTGCTGACCTACCGAACGCAGCAGCGATGGTTTCCCGGCACGATCGAAGAATTCGCCAAGTTGATGTATGGCTTCCTCGGGCTCTACAAGCTGCTCTTCCTTACCTTCAGCGTCGTGCCCTACGCGGTGCTGCTGATCATGGGTTGAAGGGAGAATGGAAGACCGGACCTCACGTCACGGCTTGCCACTCACCAGTTCCTTGGCCGAGTCAGTAAAGAGGACGCAGGCGACAATCTGCTCGTTGAAATTGATCACCTGAGGGCCTCCCTTCCCGCCGGCTCCAAAACGGTCGCAGGTGTTGGTGAGGGCAAGGCTGCGAATCCGGGTGGATTCTCCCGAGGGTGCCTGGTAGAGCCCGCCCTTGCGTAGTTTGAGGACCGGTTTTCGAACCGCGAACTGGTCGGCATTGTCGCCGGCGAAGGTCCGACCCGTAAGGAGGGCCTGGTTCGAGGCCGGAGAGCCAGTCAGTGAAGCAAGAACGACGAAGTTTCCATTGTAGGGATCGACATCGACTCGCTGAATCGTCTGAATCGTGGCCCCGTCGCTCCCACAGATGGGATCGCCCTCACGCAGAAGAACACGGCCAGTGAGGTTCGAGGTGTCGAAGAGCACCAGGACGCAGTCATTCCTCGCGTTGACGCCGGGTCCCGCAAGCTTGGCAAGATAGTAGAATTTGGAAATCGACGAGGTCCAGAACTTGAGAAAGCGCCGGATTTTCACCTGAGGTTGTGAGGGATCGACCGCCGTCCCTTTCTTGCCAGCGCCGAAACCATTGACCACCAGCATCTCGTTGTTGGCCGGGGTTGCCATGGGACCGTCCACGATGACCCGGTGAAAGTAGTTGTCGAGGGTCCCGCTTGTCTCACCGAGGAAGGTTCGGTAGTTGAAGCCTGTGGTGACGACAAGTTCGTCGCCCTTCCTCGCGATCATGGTTTCGGTGCCGTCGCCCGCCCGATAGCGGAACAGTGCGGAATTGGTTTTGGGAGTGACCCCGATCCCCGTCAGCGAGGCCGTGAAAAACGCGCGTTCGCCGGACATGGCGACCCTGGGAAAGAACTGACCCCAGTTGGTCCCACCGCCCAAAGAGGCGACCGGAAAGCCCTCGTGGAAGACGTTGAGTACGGTTTCGTCATATTCCGCCAGGAGCATGCCGGTGTCGCTCCCTCCGGTAACTCGTCCCGGTTGTCGTTGATACCGGAAGACGGTCGCGACGTCTGCCGCACCGCCGGTGTGCGACTGCGCCACATCGAAGAAGCGGCTCAACTGGGCCCCGACGAAGAGCGCGTCCGTCTGGCCCTCCGCGAGAAGCGTCCGCACGTTGCTGCCGTCGTAGGTGAAAACAGCGCCGTCATTCAGGCGATTGATCCCGCCGCCCTTCCGAGTTCCCTGGAAAAGAAGGACCGAGGGATGGTTCGTGAGCGGTTTCGAGATCGCGTTCGCCATGTCTCCGCCGAAGATGTCACTGCCTCCCCGGGCCACCAGTTCCACACTGCCCGGAGGGTGATACCAGAGCCCCTTGGCCGTGGTCCCCCGTCCCGCTCCGGGTCCCACGAGGCGGGCGCAGAATGCCGAGCCACCGCTCGGTCCGATCACTGGATCGACAAAGTTGCGGAAGTCGGCCTCCACCGTTTCGGGAGCGAATTCGCGGACCTTGGCAATCGTCTTGAGGGGGAACGGTCCGGACAACGGTCGAATGTAGTAGGCCGCTCCCGCGCCGGGACCGAGATCGTCGTCGCTGTCGGCCCCGACAATTGCCTGGTTCCCGAACATGGCGACCCGGTAGCCGAAGCGGTCTCCTCCGCCGTTGTCGGGTGGGGTCAGGCGTCTCATCACCTCTCCGGTGACGAGGTCGAACACGAGGACGACACCGGCTCCACCCGCGACATCGTCAGCCTGGTAGGCACCCCCAAGAACGAGATTTCCGACGTGAGAAACCGAGTAGCCCAGGTGATCGTTGTCCACGGCGTCCGGATCGGTCAGCTTTTCGGTTTCGGTGCCACTCACCCATGGATCGAAGACATAGATAGCTCCACGTCCCGAGTCGTGGTCTGGCGAACCCACCAGGGCGCGACCTCCATCGAGGGAAACGCTCCAGCCGAAATCATCTTGAAAGACACCATCACTGGCGGTCAGCTTCCGGATCAGGGTCTCTGACTCAACGTCGAACACATAGGCGGCTCGCCGGATGGGAGCCCCGATCAGAGCCAGCGGCCCGCAGAGAGAAACGCTGTAGCCGAAGTCGTCGTTGGAAGACGCCTCTGGACATGCCAGTTGGGAGACGAGGCTGCCATCCCGCAGGTCGAATACCGAGCCCGCCCCATTATTGTCCTGATTCGGAGCGCCGACCAAAGCGAAGGGACCCGAGGTGGAAATGCTGCGACCGAAACTATCCCCGGATACTCCCGTGGGAGCGAAGAGTTTGAAAAGCTGGCGGCCGTTTCGAAGGTCGAAAACGTAGGCTGCACCGGTGCCAGCGGTGGCGCCATCGGCGTTGATGGCACCGACCACACCATAGTTGCCCGAGATGGCCACGCTGATACCGAGGGCATCGGAGGCATCGCCATCGTTGGCGCGAAGCGCTCGCAGGTAGCGCCCGGTGCTGGCGTCATAGACGTGAGCGGCGCCCTGCCCGGAGGCGATATCGTCATTGGCGGGTTCTCCCATCAGAAGGAAGCGATCCGATATCGCCACTGAGCGGCCCGCTGCATTGCCAGAAGGATTCCCCGTGACGCGGGCGTGCAGCTTGGTGAAAAGGGGCTCGTGCCCGGAAGCGGAGAAGGCGAACACGAGGAGGAGTGACGACGCGACCAACCCAGACAGGCGGCGCGTCCCGGCAGCGAGGTGGTGGGACGAGTTCATGGTTCCGTGTGTCGATGCGCTAACCCATGGTTTATGCGAAGAGGCGCAGGATTCCCACCATAAACGACACTTTCTCGTTCCCGGGCGATCTTGTGGGAGACTTGGTCTGATTACCGGCTTGTTTTCGTTCGTGGGGCAGTCCGCAGTTCCGCCACAAGACGGGCAACGGCATTCGGCGTATCGGTCCCGCTTTCCAAAATTTCCCGCCTTCGAATCTCCTCATGCGCTGCTGTTTTTTTCTCGTATCACTGATCGTTTCTGCCATCTCCACAGGCGGCTTCGCCGCGGAGACCGATGCTGCCTACGATCCCGGTCGTCTGACTCCGACCACGCTCGCCACCGGCCTCGATCAGCCGATGGAGCTGCAGGTCGCGCCGGATGGCCGGATCTTCTTTATCGAGATCAAGGGCAAGCTGAGGATCTTTCATCCGGAGAACCAGCAGATCACCGAGGCCGGGCAACTGACGGTGACCAATCAACAGGAGAACGGGCTCATCGGCATGACGCTGGATCCCGATTTCGCGAACAACCAGTGGATCTACCTGCAATACTCGCCGCCGGACTATTCCGGTCAGCACGTCAGCCGCTTCAAAATGAACGGCGATCAGATCGATCTGGGGTCGGAAAAGCTGCTCCTGAAATTCGAGGAACAACGCCTCCAGTGCTGTCACCACGCGGGTTCGCTGGAGTTCGGGCCCGACGGCTGCCTCTACATCGCCACCGGCGACAACACCCATCCGGCGGGTGATTCCAAGGGCTTCGCGCCAATCGATGAGCGTCCCGATCGCATGCCGTGGGATGCGCAGAAATCGGCGGCCAACAAGTTCAGCTACAACGGCAAGGTGCTGCGCATCCGTCCGACGGCGGAAGGCGGTTACGAAGTGCCGGACGGCAATCTGTTTTCCAGAGACGGCTCGGAAGGCCTGCCGGAAATCTACGTGATGGGCTGCCGCAATCCGTGGCGGATGAATGTCGATCAGAAGACCGGCTACGTGTATTGGGGCGAAGTCGGTCCCGATGCGGGCAGTCCGGGCGATCGGGGGCCGGCGGGACACGACGAAGTCAATCAGGCGCGTAGGCCCGGCTACTTTGGCTGGCCCTACTTCGTGGGACCGAACCTCGCCTATCCCGATGTGAATTTCGAGACCGGCGAGATCGGGCCGACGCAGGACCCCGCCGCGCCGGTGAACGACTCGCCCAACAGTGTGAGTGTGCAGACCCTCCCTCCGGCTCAGCCGGCGTTCATCTACTACCATCGCGGGGTGACCGACGATTTCCCGATGCTGCGTGAAGGCGGGCGCACCGCCTGCGCCGGTCCGGTTTACTACTACGATCCCGATCTGAAGAGCGCCACGAAGCTGCCGCCCCACTTCGATCGCACGCTCTTCATCTACGAGTGGACGCGTGGCTGGATCTTTGCCGTGAAACTGGACGACCACTCCGACATCGAGTCGATGGAGGAGGTTCTGCCCGATGCCGGTTTTCAGCGGCCGATCGATCTGACCTTCGGACCCGAAGGCGCGCTCTATCTGCTCGATTATGGCGAGACCTGGGGAAGCAACCCTGACTCCAAACTCGTCCGGGTCGATTATATCCGTGGCAATCGTCCGCCCCGCGTGAAGCTGACCACCACGGGCGCGACCGGCCGCCCGCCGCTGAAGGTGACGCTTTCCAGCGAAGGCACCGCCGATCCCGATGAAGGCGACACGCTGAGCTACGACTGGAAGGTCGTGCCCAGTCTCAATGGGAATGCCGGAACGCTTTCCAACGAACCAAACCCGACGCTGGAGTTCGACGTTCCCGGCGCCTTTCAGGTGGTCCTGACCGTCACCGATCAACACGGCAGCAGCGCGACCGCGTCCGCTCCCGTGCTCGTCGGAAACGAACCGCCGCAGGTCGAGTTTCTGCGTCCGCGCGACGGCGATTTCTACGATTTCGACGGACCGATCGCGTGGGAAGTGAAAGTGACCGACGCGGAGGACGCCCAGCCCGAGCCCGATCGGGTGAAGCTGTTTCACAAGCTCGTGCCCGGCGCTTTCGCCGACACCGACGCGTCGCTCACCGGTGCGGAGACGCTGCCTCCGGGACTGGAATTGATGAAGAAGAGCGACTGTTTCAACTGCCACATGGTCGATCGCAAGCTGGTCGGTCCCGCCTACCTCGAGGTGGCGGCCAAGTATCGCGGTCAACCGCTGGCGATCGATGAAGTGGCCAAACGCATCGTCACCGGTTCGACCGGCATCTGGGGCGAGGTGCCCATGATTCCTCACCCGCAACACGGCGTCGAACAGAGCCGCCAGATGGTGGAGTGGATTCTTTCCCTGGGCGAGGAACACGACGCCAACGTGCTCAGTGGTCTGACCGGCGAATTCACCCTGCCGAAACCCGACAAGATCGACGAAAAGAAAGGACCGGGCGTGTTGATTGTCGAAGCCAGCTACCTCGACGGCGGTGCGCCACCGATCGCGCCGTTGAGCGGTTCGCAGACCATCCGCCTGCGCTACACGCGCCTCCAGGCCGAAGACGCCGACGAGATCGGCGGCCTCCAAGTGATGGGCGATAAGGTCGGTGCCATCAATCACGACGCCTTTCTCAAGTTCGCCCAGATCGATCTGTCTGGTCGGACCAAGGCAAAGCTCTCCGTAGCCAGCAACGGCAGCGGCGGCGTCATCGAAATCCGTCAGGGCTCACGCGAGGGAGAACTCCTCGGCAGCCTCGAAGTTCCGGAAAAGATGACCGGCGACTGGGGCAAATACGTGACCAAGGAAATCAGCCTCAATGCGCCCGATAAACGCGGCGATCTCTACGTCCGATTCGTGAACCCCGGCAAAGGCGGGCTGATGAATCTGGACTGGGTCGAGTTTGTGCGGTAAACGATGCATTGATGCCGCGAGAGTCGATCCACACCAAATGCGTCTGGTCCCCGATGTCCTCTGAGGACGGGATCCGGATTCTGGTTACCCGATTTCGGGGCAGAGGCATGCGTAAGAGCCGATACGATCTTTGGCTCCCCAGTCTTGGTCCCTCCGAGGATCTCCTGGCGAGTTTTGCGGAAATTGGTTGGTCTGAATTTTCCCGACGATATCGGGAAGAGCTTTGGCTCGATGGAGAGGTCGATGAACGGAATCACAGCTCCAAAAACCATGGCCAGAAGGGCCTGATGCGAACGCTGCGATTCCTTTCCCGCCGTCAGAGAGTGACGTTGATGTGTCACTGCGACGAAGACGCCGAGCATTGCCACCGCCATTTGCTTAAGCGGATGATTCTGAGTTCCAAAGTGACTCTCTGAGCGGCGAAGGCAAACTTGGAGCGCGAACGTTTCGCTCTGAATGATCTTATTCTTCGTTTCCTAAGCGAAATCGCAGCTTGGCAGTGTGAGCTTTCCCGCGCTAGGCTCTACTTGTCGCGCTCGCCATCGAGCAACCTTGGAAGTCTCCTAACTCAAGCCTGACACAGTCGCTGAAGAACTCACCTCAAGAATGAGTATTCCAACGTATGACCAGTTGTTGCGTCCTGTATTGGAATTGGCAGCTCAACAGGACATAACCAGAAAGGTCGCTACGTCGATCATGGTCAAAAAAATGGGTCTCTCAGAGGAAGAGGCGAAACTTCGAATTCCCTCGGGCGGAACGACCTACATTCATAATCGGGTGGGATGGGCAATGAGCCACCTGACGAAGGGTGGTCTAATTTCAAGGGTTGCGAAGCATACCTATAGAGCCACGGGGAAGGGGCGAGATTACCTTGATTCACATAAAGGCCCGATCACGCCGCGGGATCTCAAGAAAATCGAGGGATGGAAGGAAGCGTGGGAAGCCGCAAGTAAGAAGAATGCAGAGAATAAGTTAGGTTCAACTGAAGAGGATAGTGAAGACGGGGATGCGGGATCGGGGAAAACACCGGAGGAAATGATCGATAATGCCGTAGGGAGTTTGGATGACTCTCTCCGATCCGAACTGCTCGATCAGCTTGGCGAAGTGGACCCATATTTCTTCGAACGCGTCGTTCTCGATTTGCTTTTTGCGATGGGATACGGAGGTTCGCGGAAGGAAGCCGCACAAATCACCAAGAAATCGAACGATGAAGGAATCGACGGCGTAATCAATGAGGACCGGCTTGGCCTCGATGTGATTTACGTCCAAGCGAAACGGTGGCTAAACACGGTTGGGCGGAAGGAAATTCAAAGTTTTGTTGGAGCACTCGCGGGCAAGCAGGCAAGCAAAGGAGTTTTTATTACCACAAGCGACTTTTCCAAGGGGGCGCTCGCTTTTGCGGAGTCGGTGGCGCAGAAGGTCATCCTGATCGACGGAATTCGTCTCGCTGACCTCATGATTGAATATGATGTCGGTGTTTCCACCAGTCGAGTGATCTCCATCAAGAAGATCGATTCAGATTATTTCGAAGACTCGTAATGGCTGGCGCCCAACGTTCAGGTTGTCTCGGTCTTTTCCTTGCCCCATTTCTCGGTGGGAAGGGTGAAGCCGCCGTCGTATATCCATACGGCAAGCGGGACGCGTTTCTATCTCCTGCCGAGGTTTCGTTTTTCCACGTCGTGAAATCCATTCTCCCACCGGACTATCACTTGGTCACGAAGGTACGTTTACTCGATCTTTTCTTTGTCCGTCAGCCACATCAGAACCAAGCGGCGCGTAACCGCATCGACCGGAAGCATGTTGACTTCGTTATCTGTGATGCAAAAACGATGGATCCGGTGATGGCGATTGAATTGGACGACCAAACTCACCGCCGAAAAGATCGTCAGGAACGCGACCAATTCGTCGATGAAGTTTTTCGCGTAGCCGGAATCCCACTCATCCACATACCAGCCGCGAAGGGCTACCAAGTGGACGAAATTCGCCGATTGCTCCGAGAGGCTTGGAAGGAGGTCAACTCGATCAAGTAAAATGGGCGGACACGGAGGTCCACCCTCCAGACCTTACACCACCGTCTGCTCCACGCCCACCTTGTCGAGGACTTCCGGCGGGGGGCCGTCGAAGGTGGGTAGGGCGGTGTTGCCGGTGTAGCCGATCGCTTTCCAGCCGGGCATCGTGGAGTAATAGGCGCCGGCGGCGATCATGGTGAACTTGTGGAAGAAATTGCCGAGCGGGTGCTTGTCGTCGGAGGCGATGGATTCGCAGAACTCGTTGCGCTGATCGATGCTGAGTTCGGCGAATGGCTTTCCGTATTTGGCCTTGGCGGCTTCTTCGAATTTCGCGAGTCCGGGGACGATGGTTTTGCGGTCGTTCCGCTGGCCCGGGTAGGGGGCGCTCACCCATTCATCGACGTAGTCGGCCACGCGAACGGTGCTGGCGGCGGGACCATATTCGTCGTCGGGCAGGACCGTGTCGGCCAGGACGGTGACGAGTTTTCGCTCGTCTTCGCTGAAGGTCAGCGGCCACACGTCGCCGGGCTCGTAGGCTTTCACCAGGTTGGGGTCGGTGCCGTAGCCGGGGGTATTTGCGGGCACTTCCTGAGCGGAGGCGGAGAAAGGCAACACACCTCCGGAGGGAATCGCGCCGGCGGCGGCGGAGGCGGCGAACCAGCGCAGGACGGTGCGGCGGGGGAGACGATCGTTGAGGTCTAGGTCCATGGGAAAAAGCGGTGAGGTGGGGGAAGGGATCTGTGGGGGGGCGGACTGTTCGATGCGTTTCAGAGGTTTCCTCTTTTTGCCTCGGCGATGAGATGATCGGCGGCCCGCCAGGCGAGCGCCATGATGGTGAGGGTGGGGTTCTTGTCGGCGTTCGAGGCGAAGGGAGCGCCGTCGCAGAGGAAGAGGTTCTTCACGTCCCAGGTCTGGTTCCATTGGTTGCAGACCGATTTCTCCGCCTCGGCGCCCATGATGGCGCCGCCGACTTCGTGAATGATGTCTCCACCGTTGTGAATGGTATCGCGTCCGGTCCTGCCACCGTCCATCGGCGTGCCGCCCATGGCGTCGATCATTTCCTCGAAGGTGCGCTGGGCGTGTTCGGACATGTTCAGTTCGTGGTCGCTCCACTTCCAGTGCCACCGCACCACGGGGATGCCCCACTTGTCTTTCACTTCGGGATCGATATCCGCATAAGAATTTTCATTCGGAATCATCTCGCCGCGGCAGGAGAAACCGATGAACGACCCGTAGTAGCGACGGGCTTCTTCTTTGAACTTGGTGCCGAAGAGCCCCTTCAGGTAGTTGCCCGGCACGGGCACGCCGCCGTGAGGCATGCCGCGGGTGCCGCCGATCTCGATGTGATAACCGCGCGCGAAGTTCATTTTGCCGGCCTTCTGCTCCTGATAGAGCCACCACGGGCTGTAGAAATGACTGCCGCCGGCGCCGTCGTCATTGTGTGCCGGCAGGTTTTCCAGGGCCGGAATCTGACCGCGCAGGTCGGAGCCGACGGTGTCCATGATGTATTTGCCGACGAGTCCACTGCGATTGGCGACGCCATCGGGGAACTGGTTGCTCTTCGAGTTAAGCAGGATGCGAACCGTTTCGCCACTGCTGGCCGCGAGCACGACGGACTTCGCTTTGACGCGCTCTTCCTTGCCGGTGGTCTTGTCGATGAAAAGCACGCCGGTCGCTTTGCCGTTGTCATCGATGAGCACTTCGCGGGCGTG
>JAGRPB010000169.1 GCA_020439945.1 Verrucomicrobiia bacterium | reverse complement strand
TCAGGAGCCGTCGCGCGACCGCGAGTTGCAGTTCGGCGTTGTCGCCCGCCAAGGTCACGATGTAGAGGCCGAACACGCTGCCGGCGATCGTCGCCATGCCCCCGGTCATCAGCGCCATGATCTCGGAACGCGTCATCTTGGCGATGTAGGGCTTCACAATCAGCGGCGCCTCCGTCTGGCCGATGAACACGTTGGCGGCCGCGGCGAGGCTCTCGGCGCCGGAGAGTTTCATGACGCGTTTCATCACCCAGGCGAAGCCGAAGACGACCCACTGGAGAATCCCGAGATAGTAGAGCGCCGAGGTCAGCGCCGAGACAAAGATGATGGTCGGGAGCACCTTGAAGGCGAAACCGTATTTTCCCGCATCGAGGAGTTCGCCGAAGAGGAATCCCGAACCGGCATCGGTGAAGCCGAGCAATTTCACGAACAAGCCGGAAATCAGATCGATGACCCGGCCGAAGGGCGTCATCAGGATGAGAAAGGCCAGCAACACCTGCAGCGCGATTCCGCCGACGACCAGCGGCCAGTTGATGGATCGGCGGCTGTTGCTGAGCAGCGCGCAGAGTCCGATCAGGACGACGATGCCGAGGAGGCCGCGGAGAATAGCTTCGAGCATGCCTCTATGCCGCAGAAAATGGCAAAAGACGCAAGCCCGGAACTACGAAAATCGCCGTCGGTCGATCGACCGGACGGCGATTTCACGTTCGGCTTGCGCCCCGTATCGGACCGGCGAGTCACCGCCGGACCGGTTTTCGATCAGCCTTGGGATTCGGCGATCCCGGCCTTCACGATCTCGTAGAAACTGTCGGGCTTGAGGCTGGCCCCACCGACGAGGAAACCGTCGATGTCGGGCTGCGAGATCAGTTCGCCCGCATTGTCGGGCTTGGCGCTGCCGCCGTACTGGATGCGAATTCCGCTCGCGACCTCTTCGCCGAATTTCTCCACCAGCACGCTGCGAACGAAAGCGTGAGCTTCCTGAGCCTGCTCGGGCGTGGCGGTGCGGCCAGTACCAATGGCCCAGACGGGCTCATAGGCGATGACAATGTCGGCCATCTGTTCGCCGGAAACATCGGCGAGGCTGCCGTCGAGTTGGGTCTTCAAAACCTCCTCGATCTTGCCGGCGTCGCGTTCTTCCAGCGTTTCGCCGATGCAAAGGATGGGCTTGATACCGGCTTCGCTGGCGGCGCGAACCTTGCGATTGATGAAGGCGTCGTCCTCACCAAACAACGTGCGGCGCTCGCTGTGGCCGAGAATGACATAAGTGCTACCGAGTTCCTTCAGCATGGTCGCGGAGATTTCGCCGGTGAAGGCGCCGGAGGGCTCGGGCGACATGTTCTGGGCGGACAGATCGATGGCCTCGCTCGCGCTGATGTATTCCGCCGCTTTGGGCATGGAAACGAAGGGAGGAGCGATGACGATATCGACCGAGGTCTTACCATCGAAATAACCGACGAATGTCTGCAGGAACTGCTCGGTTTCACTCGGCGTCTGGTTCATTTTCCAGTTGGCGGCAATGATCGGGGTGCGTGACATGGCGTAGTGGGACAGGATTAACAGGATTTCAGATTTTGGGGACTCAACAGGGTTGGATACGCGACCCAACAGGGTTGAATCGGTCTCTTATTTCTCGTCGAGCGCGGCGATACCGGGGAGTTCCTTGCCTTCGAGAAGTTCGAGCGAAGCGCCGCCGCCGGTGGAGATGTGGTCCATCTGGTCGGCCACACCGCACTGGTTCACGGCGGTCACGGAGTCACCGCCACCGACGATTTTCACGGCGCTGGAAGCGGCCATGGCTTCGGCGATCGCCTTGGTGCCGATGTCGAATCCACGCTTCTCGAACACGCCCATGGGGCCGTTCCAGATGATGGTGCCGGCGCTGGCCAGTTCGGCGGAAAATTCTTCGATGGCGCGGTCGCCAATGTCGATACCTTCCTGATCAGCGGGAATGGCGCCGCCTTGGCCCCAGGGCTCGGTGACTTCGGTGGGCGCGTCGTCGCGGAATTCGGCGGCGTAGCGGGTATCGATCGGCAACAGGAAGCGGACGCCTTTTTCATCGGCTTTGCGAAGGATCTCGCGAGCCAGCTCGGTCTTGTCCTTCTCGGCGAGACTCTTCCCGATTTCGTATCCCTGAGCGAGGCGGAAGGTGTTGGCCATGGCACCGCCGATGATGAAGGTGTCGGCCTTGTCCATGAGGCGATTCAGGACCTCGATCTTGTCGGACACCTTGGCGCCGCCCATGATCACGATGAAAGGGCGGGCCGGGCTCTCGAGTTGGTCGACGAGGTATTTCAGTTCCTGCTCGATGAGGAATCCCATGGCGCAGGGGCTGAGGTAGTGAGTCACGCCCTCGGTCGAGCCATGAGCGCGGTGCGCGGTGCCGAAGGCGTCATTCACGTAGAGATCGCCGAGCGAGGCGAGCGCCTTGGCGAACTCGGGATCGTTTTTCTCTTCGCCCGCGTAGAAGCGCACGTTCTCCAGCAGGAGCACTTCGCCGTCGTTCAGTTCGGCCACGGCTTTCTCCGCTTCATCGCCGATGCAGTCGCCCACGAATTTCACGGGAACGTCGATGAGCTCACCAAGCCGATCGGCGGCTGGCTTGAGGGAGTATTTGGGATTCTTTTCTCCCTTGGGACGTCCGAGGTGGGACATCAGGATCACCTTGCCACCGGCTTTGACGAGATGCTCGATGGAAGGAACCGCCGCCTTGATTCGGGTGTCGTCGGTGATCTGGAGGTCGTCGTCCAACGGCACGTTGAAATCGACACGCATGAGGACGCGTTTGCCGGCGGGATCGATGTCGCGAATGGAAAGCTTGGCCATGGGGAGAGGAGAAAGGAAGAAAGTTCAGGTTTCAGGATTCAGAAAAGCGATCCAAAAAAACGCCCTTCAAACGCGGGGTCTGAAGGGCGTTTTGAAATTGGACCGAGAAATCGACCGGATCAGAGACTGTTTCCGATCAGTTCCATGGCGTCGACGGCGCGATTGGAGTAACCCCATTCGTTGTCATACCAGCCGACGACCTTGACGAAGTTGCCGTTCGCCATGGTGGTGAGTCCGTCAAGGATGCAGGAGTGGGGATTGCCCACGATGTCCTTGAGGACGAGCGGCTCTTCGCTGTATTCGAACACGCCCTTGAGCGGACCATCGGCGGCAGCCTTGTAGGCGGCGTTGATTTCTTCCACGGTCGTTTCCTTGGACAGGATGGCGGTGAAGTCGGTCACGGAACCGGTCGGGGTCGGCACGCGGAAAGCGCCACCGGCGAGCTTGCCGTTCAGTTCGGGAATGACGAGGCCGATCGCCTTGGCGGCACCGGTGCTGGAAGGCACGATGTTCTCGGCTCCGGAACGCGCACGACGCAGATCCTTGTGAGGAGCATCGAGCAGGTTCTGGTCACCGGTGTAGCTGTGGATCGTGCTCATAAAGCCCTTTTCCACACCGAACGTGTCATTCAGCACCTTGGCCATCGGCGCCAGGCAGTTGGTGGTGCAGGACGCGTTGGAGATGATGTGGTGGCTGGCCGGATCGTAGCTGTCGCTGTTGATGCCGATGCAGAAGGTGAGATCGGGATCCTTCGCCGGAGCGGAGATCAGGACCTTTTTGGCACCCGCTTCGAGGTGCTTGCCGGCGCCGGCGCGGTCAACGAAAAAACCGGTCGACTCGAGGACGACGTCCACGCCTTTGCCACCATGATCGAGGGCGGCGGGATCGCGTTCGGCGGTCGCGATGATACGGTGGCCGTTGACCGTGATGGACTCGTCATCATATTCCACCGTGCCGCTGTAAGGACCCGCGGTGGAATCCCACTTCAGCAGGTGAGCAAGCGTCTTGTTGTCGGTCAGGTCGTTGATGGCGACGACTTTTTTGAGTTGTTCGTCGTTCATGGCGCGCAGCACCATGCGTCCGATACGTCCAAATCCATTGATTGCGTAGTTGGCCATAAAAAAGGAATTTGCTTGATTTCGTTTCCTTGGGGCGGCCTCACGTTACCGCGAAGCCTGAAGCTCCACCCACATGGCGGAAGCGGCGCTAATTAAGCGATGCGGAGAAGTCAGTCAACCGGTGAAACAGGAGCCACTATAGAATTTCAATACTGGCGAATGCTTCTAGAATTCGCCTTTGGCGTCCGCTTCGCCAACCGTCTCCCTATCAGCAGGTTTCGCCGACGAACCAACGACGCGGCCTTTGATCGGAATTCCGTGTCGATCTCGACACGAAGCGGCGTTTTTTCGCAAATGGCAATCGCTCCCGAATCTTCCGCGATCGACGGATTCCTGGAAGATCTCAACGCATGCTCACCGCCGAGGTAGCCATCCGGGCGGCCTCGAGGTAATGCTCGATCGATGAATCGCGCGGAACTCCCAGAGTGATGGCCTCCTGATAGTGCTCCTCGGCCCGATTCGGATCGGGTTTGTCCATGGTGGCGTAGAGAACCGCCAGATTGTAGTGAGCATCGCCGAATTTCGGGTCGATCTTCACTGCTTCGTTGAAGGCGTCTTCGGCGCGGTTCACGTAACCTTTCTGGCTGGAAATGACGCCGACGCAATTGTGGGCACGGGCGTTTCTCGGATCATGCTGAATGCTGATGTTCAGCTGATCGAGCGCCTCGTCATACATGTTCTGGGCGTAGTAGTTCCGACCGAGCAGATAGTAGGCGAGACCGAAGTCGCTCTTGATGGCGATCGCCTTTTCCAGCAGCTTCTGGGCGTCCTTGTGCTCGCGGGTGGCCATTTTCACCAGCGCCAGATTGCAGAGGCAGACGACGCTGTTGGGCCGGAAATCGAGGTATTTCTGATAGGCTTTCTCGGCTTCCTCGAACCGACCCTCGGAGTAATCGAGTCGGGCCGCCTTCTGGATTTGCACCAATTCGTCGTCGAGGTTCTGGGTTTCCACGATCCCGGTGCCCGAGCCGTCGGACTCGGTGCCCTCGACAAGAATCACGCCATCGACCCGCTCGATGCCCTCGGCCTCGATCATTTCCACCATCTCGGGCCGCTTGAGCAGACCGAGTTCCTCCTCGCTCAGCTTCGAGGGGCTGGCCATGTCCTCGACCAGCGCGTAGAGATTCTCCGCGTCGACGCCCAGCTTGTCGAGTTCGCGCAGCAACAGGGACTTGGTCTGCATCACCTGCTTCTGGCGCCGCATCTGTTTGAGGATCACGGAACGCAGCAAGTCATTCTCCGCCGCCGCGTTCACCGAACCGGAGGCGGCGACCGCCAATTCATTGTCCGCCACCTCGGCCCCCAACTCCGTCAGACGCTTGCGCAACTCGATGACGTAACCTTCGTAGCGACGATTGTCTTCGACCAGCTTCTCCCGCTCGGATTTGATCTGGTTGATCTGTTCCTTCAGCAGCGCCACCTCGACGGTCTTGTCGCTGTTGTCTTTCTGGAGTTCCCGGGCCTTTTTCTCCACTTCCTTGAGCTTGTCCCTCAACTCGCGGTTTTCGTCCATCAACTGCGCCACCGCGGACGATTCACCGCCCCCTTCCATCATGGCGAGCAGGTTGTTGCGCTCGCGCTCGATGTCGTCCCGCTCCTTCTTTATCCGATCCATTTCGGATTGGGTCGATTTGAGCTGGGCGAGGAGTTCCTTGTTTTCCTGATCCTTTTTCTCCAGAAGCGACACCGCTTCCGTGAGCGTCTGCTTCAATTCATCCACCACGGCTTCGTAGTCGGGATTTGAGGAGGCACGTTTTTCGGCCTCGTCGAGGCGCTTCCGCAAATCCGAAGTCCTCTGTTGCGACTGCGCCAGCTGATTCTGCGCGTCAAAAAGTTCGTTTTGTTTCTGGTTCAGGTCGGACTCGAGCTGCTGATTGCGTTTTGTCAGCGAATCGACCTGCGAGCGCAGGCGATCGTATTCGTTCTGCATGCGCTCGAAGGGATTCGTCGACGCCAGATCGCCGGATGGCGGCGAGCTGTCGCCCTGCGGACCCCAGTAGGGAGCCTGGGGCTGCCCCTGATAGTTGTTTCCGCCATTCAGGGTGCTCGGATCGGACGATGGAGGCCGAACCACGGTCGGAGGCGCCGGCGTCCCCAATCCGCCCGGTCGCGGTGCCTGGGCCATGGATTGCTCCGACCATTCCGGCAGTTGCACCGAACCATCGTTGGCCGGCGGAGTGGATGGCGCGAACTCGGGGGAAATCGGCTGCACCGATGGCGGCGTCGTCGCGATTCCCGGATCCACCGTTACCGGAGCTTGACTGGCGATGGCGGGCTGGTTGGCAGTCCGCATCCGTTCCTTCAAGGCGACGACTTTTTGAACCAGCTGCGTCCGGCGATATTCCACCAATTCGGGATAGAAATCCGGATAGGAGCGCGCCAGATCGTCGAACAACGGCTTGGATTCGTTGTATTTCGACAACGCATCCAGCATCCTGCCCTGGCCCTCGGCCGACTCGCCTTCCTTGTAGAGCGTATAGGCACGAAACCACGCGTCGGAAGGATCAAAACGGGAAGGGTTGTTTTGTGCCACACCAAGGTCGACGAAAAGGCACGTGATGATCGTCAACACGATCACCTTCACCTTTCCGAGACCCGTCTCTGGTCTCCAGTCTCTCTGCATTACGTTGCGCCCGGTTTCGTTCTCCTACCCGGCATCGTCACCACTTCCATATCACTCCCTTATGGCGACGCTATCCGGGGAAAAGTGGGGAATGTATATCATGATCCCCAGCGATTGTCTCGCCTGAAATCACGCGAAAATTGATTTTTTCACCACTTGTTCACAGGAGAAAATTCGTTGATGTCGCGCCGTTTACCCCTACTTTCAGACTCCGCGAACCCACCCCCGGAAAGACCGTGAAGCCGGTACTCGACCAACAGGTGCTCGTTCTGAATCGGCTCTGGCAGCCGGTCAATATGTGTTCGGCTCGAAGAGCGTTCACCCTGCTTTTCCTCGGCCACGCGCAGGTCGTACACACCGATCCGGACCGGATGTTCGACACTCACGACGCCGCGTCGTGGCTGGCCATTTCAGAGGGTTATGACGGCCCGGACCTCGTTCACACCGTGTCGCATCGCTTTCGGGTTCCGGCGATCATCGTGGCCACGCGTTACGATCGTCTGCCGCGCCAGGAGGTGAAATTCAGCCGGCAAAATGTCTTCCTGCGCGACGGCCACACCTGCCAGTACTGTGGCGTGGAGCACGAACCGAAGCTACTCAACCTCGATCACGTCGTCCCACGTCACAAGGGCGGCAAGACGACGTGGGAAAACGTGGTCTGCTCCTGCATCCGGTGCAACACGCGGAAAGCGAACAAGCTGCCCGCGGAAGCGAACATGTTTCCCCTGAACGAGCCTCGTCCTCCCCGGTGGCGCCCCCTTTTCAGCGCCGGCGGCTCGGGAATCGGACGCTTTCTCCACGACAGTTGGCGGCACTTTCTCGACCCCAGCCCGGCGCGGGTCACGGTGAGTCATTGAGGACGGCGCTGGTCGGTTTCCCCGAAAAACGAAACGAATGATGGTCAGCGAACCAGGCTCAGGATCACGCCCGGCGCGAAACCGGCCACGATGATCAAGGCGATCAGAACGACCATCGCGGTCCGGGTGATGCCGCTGACGGGTATCGCCGCCTGACCGTCGGAGACCGGTTCCTGCCAATACATCGAAGCCACCACTTTCAGGTAATAGTAGAAACCGGCGGCGGCCCCCACGATCACGAGGACGAGCAGGCCCCACTGGTGCTGTTCGACGACCAGCTTGAAAACGAAAAACTTCCCGAAGAAACCGGCCGTCAGCGGAACTCCCGCGAGCGACGCCATTGCCACCAGGAGCACGAGCGCGAGAAACGGCGACGTTTTGCCGAGGCCACGATAGGCCTCAAGCTCTTCACTGTCGCGATGCACCCGCACCAGGCCGACGACGAGGAAAGCCAGCAGGGTCATCAGCAGATAGGCGCCAAGGTAGAAAGCCACGACCTGGAAAACGCTCATGCCGCTCTCCTGCGTCGGCGCGGCGGCGATCGCGGCAAGCAGGAATCCGGCGTGGGCGATGCTCGAGTAGGCGAGCAGTCGCTTGAAATTGGTCTGCGGAATCGCGGCCAGGTTGCCGTAGAGCAGGGTCAGTCCCGCGATCACCGCGAATGCCGTCGCCGCGTGAGCCGAGAGATCACCGGCCGTGCTTTCGAGGAAGACCTTGGAAACGCGCAAAAGAACGACGAAGCCGGCCGCCTTTGAGGCCACGGAAAGAAACGCCGTGATCGGCGTCGGAGCGCCCTGGTAGACGTCGGGAATCCAGAGTTGGAAGGGCGCCGCGCCGACCTTGAAGCCGAGCGCCACCAGGATCAGGGCGAAGGAAAAGAGCGCGGCGGTCGTGTTGATTCCGTCCTCGTTGAGCGCCGCGGCGATCTTCGGCAATTCCATCGAACCGGTCACGCCGTAGAGCCAGGCGAACCCGTAAACGAGGAAGCCCGTCGAAAGCGCGCCGAGGATGAGGTATTTCACCCCGGCCTCGAGCGAACCGACATTGCGCCGCAGGTAGGCGACCATGATGTAGAAGGTGATCGTGACCGCTTCGAGCGAAACAAAGATGCTCACCAAGTGGATGGCCGATGCCATGCACATCAGCGCGCCGCAGGCGAGTACCGGCAGCGCGAAAAACTCGCCGAGTCCCGCCTGCGAGTGGGCGCCTTTTTCCGCCGGCGCGGTGAATCGCTCGACGAGGCCGCGATAGTCCACCGCCATCAGGAGCACGACGATGGTGGTGAGCAGCGCGATGCCCTTGTAAAACAGGGACGTGCGATTGTCCGAGTAGAATAGCCAGAACGGACTGGCGTCGCCCTCGCCGTGCGGCTCGACTTTGAACAACAAGCCGAACGCCACCAGCAATCCGAGGATTCCCAGCCAGGCCAGCGAACGCTTGTCCTCGAGCTTGGCGAAGGCATCGACCATCAGGATGGCCAATCCGAGCGCGAACACGATGATCTCCAGAGTGTAAGCCGGCATGGTGGAAAGCAGGAAAATCGAACAGGGTAAGGTGAAAGACTCAACAGGGTTGGATCAGCGGCCGAAGAGGGCCAGCGTTTCCATGACAGGGTTGAGGAACATGAGAAGAAGATTGGGCATGAATCCCACGACCATCAGGGCGATCACCAGCAGCAGGATCGGAACGCGTTCGCCTGCGGTCAGATCGCCGAAGGAAGCCTTGGCGTCGGCGTCGGCCAGCGGCCCTTTGAAAACATTGCGATAGGCCCGGAGCATGTAGACGGCGGAAATGACCACGCCCCAGAGCGCGATGATGGTGGCCCACTGCAAGGCGCCGATTCCGTCGCCCATTTCCTTGAAGCCGCCGAAAAAGACGAGCACCTCGGAAGCGAAGTTCGCGAAGCCGGGCAGGCCGATCGAGGCGAAGGCCGCAAATCCGAAGAGCAATCCGAGAGCGGGCGCTTTCTTGGCGAGCCCGCCACGGAGCAGATCGAACTCGAGCGAACCGACGCGGTCACGCAACGATCCGGCCAGAGCAAAGAGCAGCGCGATGGAGATGCCGTGGGCGAACATCAGTAGCGCCGCGCCGCTCCATCCGATGGAGTTGCCACTGGCAATGCCGAGGAAGACGTATCCCATGTGCATCACGCTCGAATAACCGAGCATGGTGTCGAGTCGACGCTGCGCGATGGTGACCAGGCCGATGATGATGATGTTTCCGAGCAGGAGAACGAGCAACAGCGTCTGCCAATGTTCGGCGCCGCCGGGCAGTAGCGGCATGGCCAGGCGGAGGAGTCCGTAGAGACCAAATTTTTTCAATACCCCGGCGTGCAACATGGCCACCGGTGTTGGAGCCTCGGCGTAGGCTCTTGGCGCCCATGAATGAAACGGAAAGAGCGAAATCAGGATTCCGAAGCCGATCAGGAGGGTCAGGAAAATGCTGTTCTGAGCGCCGGAAGAAATCGGATTCCCGCTCGCGCCGGTCGCCTGACCGTAGAGATCGGCAAAGGCGAAGGAATTTCCGCCGAGATTGAAAAACAGGGCGATGAGTCCGGCCAGCAGAATCAGGCTGCCGACACCGAGGTAGATGGTGATGGTCCACGCGGTGCGCTTGCGGTCCTCGCCGTGACCGAAAATCCCGATCATGAGGAAGGTTGGAATCAGCGCCAGCTCGTGGAAGGCGTAGAAGAAAAAGAGGTCGGTGGAAAGGAACGCGCCCAGCGCGCCCGCCGAGATGAGGAGCGACGACACGTAGTAGAGTTTCACGCTACCCTTGATCTTCGACTCTGCCGGGCTCGCCCAGACGGCGGCGACGGTCACGATCACGGTGAGGATGACGAGAACGAGGCTCAGGCCATCAGCCGCGAAGGCGAGGCTCAGCTTGGGCGATGCGAGAAGTTCGCGCGAACTGGCCATGAAGCCCGCGGTGGCGGACTCGACGGAATAACTTCCAAACCGGATCGTCACCAGGATCACCGCAATCGCATTCACAATCGCCGCGCTCAACGCCGTGTAACGAGCAGGCGCACCAGCGAGAATCGCCAGCACCGCAAGCAGCGGAAGGAAAACGATGAATTCGAGCAGAGTCACAATGGGGAAAGCGAAGCGTTAGAGAAAAAGGGAAAATCAGAAAACCAGCAGCCAGAGCATCACCACCGCGCCAAGGCCAAACAGGAAAGCGTAGGCCTGAACGTTGCCGGTCTGGAAGGCGCGCATCACGTAGCCAAGTCCGAGCGCGCCGAGTGCCGGCGCCCGGGTCGTGAGCGGTTCGATGGCGTAGCGGTCGATGGCATCGAGGGTCATGCCCACGAAGTCCTGGCAGACACGAACGATGCCCTGATAGATGTCGTCGAGGTAGAAGCGGTTCGCGAAAAGCGGGATGTTGAGCGGATCTTTTTCCTTACCTACGTAAAGCGTCCAGCCAAAGAATCCGCCAACGACCAATCCCACCAGTGAAAGGATGGCCGTGATGCTGAAATGGGGCAGATGCGCTTTGTCGGCCGCTTTCAACCCTTCCGCCACGGGGCCATAGGCGGAAATTACCGCGAGCACAGCGAGGATGGCCAGCGGCACCCACATGATGGGCCCCACTTCCTTGGCGTGGTCGGCGTGACCGGTGCGCGGTTTGCCGAGGAAGGTGACGACAAAGAGTCGGACCATGTAGAACGGCGTCAGGAAGGCGACCGCAATCCCCAGCGCCCAGGCGATCTTGCCGAAGGTGCTGTGATCGTGCCAGGCGGCTTCAAGGATGGCTTCCTTCGAGAAAAATCCGCTGGTGCCGGGGACGGCAATCAGGGCAGCCGTTCCGAGCGCAAAGGTCCAGAAGGTGATCGGCATCCGCTTCTTCAGCCCGCCCATTTTCCAGATGTCCTGCTCGTGATGGCAGGCGAAGATGATGGCGCCGGATCCGAGGAAAAGCAGGGCCTTGAACCAGGCGTGGGTGTAGAGGTGGAACATCCCGGCATGTGGACCGTTGAAATGCTCAGCTCCGGGATTGATCCCCTGCGCCATGATCATGTAGCCAAGTTGAGACAGGGTCGAGTAGGCGAGGACGCGTTTGATGTCATTCTGCTGCGTGGCCATCAGGGCCGCGACCAGCGCGGTGAGTCCACCGACGAGAGCGATGGCGTGAGCCGCGCCTTCGGCGATTTCCAGCAGGAAGGACACGCGCGCCAGCATGTAAACGCCCGCCGCAACCATGGTCGCGGCGTGGATGAGCGCGGACACGGGCGTCGGGCCTTCCATGGCGTCGGGCAGCCATACATGCAGCGGAAGTTGGGCCGATTTACCGACCGCACCGCAGAAGACCAGCAACACGGCGGCATTGAGCATGGTGGCATTCTGA
>JAGRPB010000168.1 GCA_020439945.1 Verrucomicrobiia bacterium | reverse complement strand
GAGGCTGCCGGCGACCGAGGCTCCGGCTCCGAGGAAGTGGCGTCGATCGATACGGGGATGAGTTTTCATAATCAAGTGGGCAGGCAGGCGTTCAGGGAATCCAGACGAATTCGCGGTCGTTGATCAGGCTCCAGACAAGGTCCTCGTAAGTTTCCCGCCAATCGGAACGGAAGCGGGGATCGGGAGCCGGGCCGCGTTGCGCCCGTTTCTCGACTTCGAGCTGGATGGAATTGGCTTCGGGGCTGACATGGTTGAGCCAGGTCACCAGCGGGAGTGGATCCGGTGGAGCGACGGGGCGCACCTGTTCCGGCGGCAGCAGGCGATCGTCGAATCCCTCCGCCAGCGCCGGGAGCATCTCTTCGCTCTCGGTTGGAAGCGGCTTTCGTCCGAGAAAACGCAGAAACAGTTCCTCGAGCAGGGCTTGCGGTGATTCGGCGTGGATCGCGAGTTCCGCCAGCTCGCTGCCCGCCGCGGCGCGGGACAGGTTCTGGACGAGCACGCCGTTGGCGAGAATGCCGGGCTGGAGGACGTTGGGATCGACGTTTCGCTCGAAGATCGGCTTCTGACGCGAGCCGGTCCAACCGAAGGCCTGCAACACGTCCACGACCGCCTGGGCCCGCGGCAGGGCCAGGCTGGGTCTATCCCTTTCGTTGTTGAGGCTGGTGAACATCCACGCCCGGCGCGGCACGCCGAGGGTGAGCCGATTGCCCAACGGGTGACTCCCGTCGTGGACGAAGGTGAGTTCCTCGGAATCGATCGGCACCCCGGCGGCAGCGTGAAGGGAATCGACAACCTGCTCGGCGGTGAGTCGGCGATGCCCGGGCGCGGCGAAAAGTCGCTCCCGGGTCGTCAGCGCGACGAGCGGCTGGCTGGCGGCCTCGCGTTGGTAGGCGGCGGAGGTGAGGATGAGCCGCGTCACGTACCTGAAATCGTAGTCGTGGGAGACCAGCTCGTTGGCCAGCCAGTCGAGGAGTTCCGGGTGACTTGGCTCGTTACCCTCCCAGTCGTGAGCCGGCTCGACAAAGCCGGCGCCCATGAGACGTTTCCAGAGACGGTTGACCATCACCCTGGGAAACCGGCGGTTCTCGGGAGACGTGATCAGTGCGGCGAAGCGCTCGCGCGAATCGTCCGGCTTTTCAACGAGTGCGTCGAGGGAGGCATCGTCCGTCACCCCGGTCACCGCCGCGAAGGGCCAGTCGGGCGTCACGGGTTCGTCGGGCTTCAGCGTGACCTGGATGAGCGATTGGCGCGCCTTTTTCTCGAAAAACCCGGCGGGCACCCGACTGGTGGCGGGGACGGTCACGGTCTGGCGGGACAACATGGCGGCCAGGGAGTAAAGGTCGCGTTGGGTGGTGCTGTGGTAGGGTGAATCGTGGCAGCGGGCACATTGCAGTTCGATCCCGAGAAAGGCGGAGGCGACGATGTGTCCCTTCGCGGCGAAGGGGGCGTCATTTTCCCCGGCCATGGCGAAACCGGCGCTGCCTCCGTGGGCGGCGTCGCCACGCATCAGGAGCAGCTCGGTGACCAGGCGATCGAGCCCCTTCCCGTCGTGCAGCGAGTCGTAGAGGAACCAGCGGAACGGTCCGGTGCTGTTGAGTGACTGGTTCAGGAGGGTCGGATTCTCCGCGAGGAGATCGAGCCAGTCGCCCATCGCGTGATCGACCCAACGCCCGTCGGCGAGGAGGTGATCGATCGCCCGCGTGCGCTTGTCCGGTGAGGAATCGGCGAGGAAGTCCCTGACTTCCTCCGCCAGGGGCGGCAGGCCGATGATGTCGAGAGAAAGGCGGCGGAGAAAAGCCTCGTCGGAGGTGCGGGGCGTCTTCGCCAGCCGATCTGCGGGAATGGGCGGTTCCGGCCAGGGGGCGCCGCCGCGAATCCACGACTCGATCGTCGCGACCTGTTCCCCGGTCAGCGGATCGCCGGTGGGAGGCATGACCAGGTCCTCTTCGCGGCTCCGGATTCGCTCGACCAACTCGCTGGCTCCGGGATCGCCGGGCACGATCGAGGCGATCTCGGAATCCCCGCCGCGCAGGGCCGCTTCGAGGCTGTCGAGTTTCAGGCCACCCTTTTCCTTTTCTCCATGGCAGCGGAAGCACTTCTCCCGGAGCACGGGCAGGACCTTCTGGTGAAATTCTCCGTTTTGTCCGCCGGACAGGGCCGCGTTCTCGGCGCGGACCTCCTCGAGTTTGGCGTCGAGAAAGGCGTCGATCGGATGCCCTTCGCCGGGCGGCGACGGTGCCGGGTGCGCCATCACCCAATCTCGGGCGTGGGCGTGACGCCTTTCCCAGAAGCTGTCTCGCGAGTGTTCCGCGGCGAGTCGATGGGCGTCGTCGAAATCGTCGAGTGATTGCCGGATGCCGGCGAGGACCGGTTCCACCGCCGCATCCGTCAACGGAAGCTCGGGCAAGCCCTCGGGCCGGAGGATGGAGAAGGTCGACCCGTCCGCCGACTCGATCGCCACGGTGACCTCGCCGGTTTCGGTACGCTGTCGTTTTCCCCCGGCGATGAGTTCGAGGACCACGCGGGAGGTCCCGGTTCCGGGCGGGATGGACACCGTTCCGAAAACTTCCTGGTGCTTGTAATCCTTCACCCGCAGCCCCGGATGCGGCGGTTCGGCCAGTGGCGTGACCAGGTCGTGACCATTGGGGCTGGATCCGGAGGCGGGCTCGGTTTCGGCGACCAGTTCTCCTTCGATCCAAAGTCGCGCCAACGCCCGGGCCCGGACGAGAATGCGGTGCGTCCCTTCGGGCAGGGCGACATCGCCACCCATCCGAACCAGGAGCGGCGCCTTCCAACTCGAGCGGATGCCCCAGTCGTCGTAGCGGCGAGGCACGCGGGGCAGCAGGAAGGCGTCCCCCATCCAGCGATCTGTCTCCTTCGGCATCTCCGCCGCGTAGGGCCAGCGTCGGTAGTCGGCGAGCCCCTCGCTGATTTGAACGAGCACTTCGTTTTCGGGAATGTCGCCGAGCTCGGGCATGGTGTTCGATTCGACCAGCACGCCCTGGGAACCGCCTTTGCGCTGAAAACGTTTCGCCAGGATCTCGTCGGTGAGGGTTCGACGGTGAACTGCAACGGCGTCGAGCAAACCCACAAAGCTGTTGGTCGTGCTGCCGCCCATGGAGGAACCGATCCAGACCTGGTCGTCATCCACCACCGGGGCATCGGTGGTGGGACCGCCCAAATCCCAGGTTCCCGAGGTAGACTGCCCGTCAATCCAGCCACGAATGCTTTCCGGCTTACCGAATTCGTAAGCTACCGCGACATGATGCCAGCCCGTCGCCACTTCGAACGCCGCCTCCGAGGTCCAGCGGTGCCACTTGTCCTCGCCGTATCCTTTCACGGCGGTGAACAGGAAGCTCAGTCGGGCGACGTCCCCTTCCCCGCCGACCAGGCGGAGGGACCAGTTCTGATTCTCCTTCGAGAAGTGTGGCGAATGGGTGCGTCCCTTGCTCACGACATACATCGGCTGTCCGGGGCGGATGCCGTCGAGTTTCACCCAGGCCTCCATGGTGATGGCGTCGCCGTTGGTGAAATCGAACGCGCTCTTTCCGCCGGGGTCGGCGATCTCGATTCTGGCGCCCTTTCCCTTCAGCTGAATCGCGGTGTTTTCCGGCGTGAAATCGGGAAACTCGGGCGGTCGCGGTCCCGGTTGGTCGCGCACGGCATCGCCCTGAATCGTCATCGGCACGGGCTCCTCGGTGCCGAAATCCCATCGCGTCACCGAAGGCGGATCCCCGGCCTCCGCGTTGCCCGCGAGAGCGGCCGATCCCGCCACGGCGACGAGCACCGCCGGAATTCGCCGACCGAGACGAGAGAAGAAAACCGGCATCATATCGTTTTGGGGACAAATTTCTGGAGACGATTTCCGACGACTTCCCCGAGATAGAGCGCCCCCTTCGAATCGAAAGCGAGAGCGTGAACCCAGTTCAACTCGCCGGGGCGTTCCTCGCCATCCCGGCCTTTCGGGGCGGACCAGGTTTGGAGGACTCTCCCTTCCCGATCGAATCTCATCAGCACCTGGTCCTTCGGAGGACAGCCGAGTGGGAAACCGCGATAGACCGGGTCATCGGTCCAGTGCATCGGCGTGGAACCACAGACCCAAAGATCATCGTTTTCGGAAACCCAGAATCCCCAGGGCACGATGACATTGGCGCGCGATTCGAGCAACGTTCCCGCGGTGTCGAAAACCTGAATGCGGACGTTGTTGCGATCGGCCACGTAGATTCGGTCTCGTGAGTCGATCGCGATCGCGTGCGGCAGGCTGAATTCTTCGTCTCCCGTTCCAAGGCTTCCCCACGACTTCAGATAGTTCCCGTCGCGGTCATAGTGGACGACGCGCGCATTGCCGTAGCCGTCGCTGACGAAGATGTCGCCATTGGAGGCAAAGGCCATGTCGGTGGGAGCGAACAGGTGTCGCTCGTCCGCACCCGATTCGCCCGGCGTTCCCAACGTGAGCAACAACTCCCCGTCCCGCGTGTATTTCCTGACCGTATGGGTTTCCAGATCCGCCAGCCAGACCCGCCCCTCGGCATCCATTTTCAGGTGATGAGCTCCGCCAGTGGAGTCCGCCAGCCAGCTGAACAGGAAATCGCCCTCCGCCGAATAGACCTGGATCGCGGGCGTTCCCCGGGTGTAGAGCCAGACGCGGTCCCGTTCGTCCACCCAGACTCCCGAGATCGCTTCCCAGTAGAATTCGGCAGGGCGATTCGGCCAGTCCGGCACGACCTGAAAATCGGGGGCGACATTGATCCTCGGGTATGCCAGTTCCTCCGGCCAGGTGATCGGCTCCTTTCCGGATTGGACGAATGTCGGGTCGATGGACACGGAAAAACGAGGAGAGGGGTGATTGCCGTTCGAGAGTGATCGCGATGGGGAGTTACCGGATTCCGCTCCGTTCCATCCAGTCGAAGATCGAAGCCATCCAGCGCTCCGCCGGATCCTTGAGAACGAAACCGTGACCGCCTTTGGGATAGAGGTGCATCTCCGCGGGCACGCCATGCTCGATCAACGCGTCATAAAAGCGGACGCTGTTCGCCACCGGCACGGCCGCGTCGTCACCCGCGTGGGTCAGCCAGGTCGGCGGCGTTTTCTCGTCCACCTGCAATTCGTTGGAAAACAGCCGGACCTGCGACTCCTCGGGATTCTTGCCGAGGAGGTTCTCCCGGCTCCCGGCGTGGGCGATCCCGTCGATCATGCTGACCACCGGATACACCAGGATCGCGAAATCGGGTCGCAGGCTGACGCCATCCGGATTGGGTATGAGGGCCTTCTCGAAGTGAGTCGCCGCGGACGAGGCCACGTGACCACCCGCCGAGAATCCCATGATGCCGACTTTCCCGGGATCGACGTTCCACTTTGTCGCATTCTGGCGAACGAGCCGGATCGCCTGCTGGGCGTCCTGCAGCGGTCCGATGGACTTGTCGGCCATGGTCAGGTCATTGGGAATCCGGTATTTCAGAATGAAGGCGGCGACGCCGTGGTCGGAGTAGACCTTGGCGATATCGGTCCCCTCTTTCCGGTAGACCTGCCTCACATAGCCGCCGCCCGGACAGATCACCACGGCGGCCGTCGGGTGACCCGGATCGTCGGGAAGCACGATCTCCAGCGTCGGAAAGGTGGCGCCCTTGTAGCCGGAAAACTGTCCATCCCTCTCTTCCACGACCTCCTTCACCGAATGGGGAACGCTGTTGGGAATTTCACCGGGATAGAGAGGCATCACCTCTCCCGCGGCGAGGCGGGAGGCGGCGGTCAGCCAGGCGACCGCCAACAGAAGAAACAACGGGGGTTGCGAAAGGGTCATGGGTGGTGATTGGGAAACCTGTCTTGGGAAAATCTGCGATGGTCGGGGCAATCGTGTCGATCACCAATCCGGCCCCTTTCAGAAAAGTGGCGACCTCAGGGAAGATCACCTGAGTAGGGTCCGAAAAGTGACGGCAGTGTCAACGGACGGGAAGTCGTCTTCCGGCCCCGACGTTCCCGGGGGAAAAGCGTCCGCAATACGATGGCGGCCCAGGCGTTGATCGTTTCGAAGAGAAGCTGGGGGAACGGAGAAAGGGCTGGGACGCGGACATGCCGGATCATGGGGCGATTTCCGAAGAACAGGAATCGCTTTCCCAGGAGTCGACCCACCGGAACGCGCGGAACCCTGGACAGAAGCGAACGCTGTCCTGAATACCTCCCCGATCAACGAGGAAAACAATTGGCGACAACTCCCTGAAATGCGCCGGGTTGCCTTGGCGCGATGCAGGAATTCCACCGGGCGGGGAAATGATTAAGCTATGGACAACAGTTTTCCAAACAGAGGCACGCCGCTGCCGCCAACAGCAAAGTCGTCCCGACCACCTCACTCGTCATGATCCTGCCGCGATCAATCCTCCCCGCGATCCTCACCGGAGCGTTGCTGTCGTTGTTCGCCGCGGAACCGGCCCGAGGGAACGAGGCTCCCGCTGATCGGCTCAATTTCGTCAACGACGTCGTTCCCATCCTGACCAAGGCCGGCTGCAACGCCGGTGCCTGCCACGCCAAGGCGGACGTCGGGCAGCGCGGGTTCCGGCTTTCCCTGCTCGGTTTCGAGCCGCGGGAAGACTACGAGCATATCGTCAAGGAATCGAAGGGCCGACGCGTCTTCCCGAATGCGCCCGAGCAGAGCCTGCTGCTCACCAAGGCGACCAACGAGGTTCCCCACGGCGGCGGGAAGAAACTGGAACTGGACTCAGAGGGCTACGGGACGATCGCCCGCTGGATCGGCCAGGGAATGCCCTTCGCGGATCCGTCCGATCCCGAATTGACCGGGATCACCGTCGAGCCGGATCGAGCGACGATGGAAAAGAACGCCAGCCAGCAACTCACGGTGACGGCGACCTACTCGGACGGAAGCACTCGCGACGTGACCGAACTGGCGCTCTTCGAGGCCAACGACGAAGCCATGGCATCGGTGAGCGAAACCGGACGGGTCGAGACCAGCGACCTTCCCGGAAACGTGGCCGTGATGGTGCGCTACGCGGGAAAAGTCTCCGTCTTCGGCATCTCGGTCCCGCTCGGCGCGCCGGTCGATTCGCTTCCGCCGGTGAACAACTTCGTGGACGAACTGGTCTTCGCGAATCTCGAGGAGATCGGCGTCCCCCCTTCCCCGCTCTGCGACGACGCCACCTTCCTCCGGCGGGTTTCGCTCGATATCGCCGGTCGCCTCCCCGCACCCGAGGAGACCTCCGCCTTTCTCGGGGACCCGAATCCCGACAAGCGGAAACAGGTCGTTGAGGAACTGCTCGACAGTCCGGACTACGCCGACTACTTCGCCAACAAGTGGGCCGCGCTGCTGAAAAACCGTCGTGAGAGCAAGGCTGACATCACCGCCAACTTCGCCTTTCATTCGTGGGTGCGGGACAGCTTGCTCGCCAACAAACCCTACGACCAGTTCGTGCGCGAACTCCTCGCCGCCACCGGAACGGTGGTCGAGAATCCGCCGGTCGCCTGGTACAAACGCGTCAAGGAACCGGAGACCCAACTCGAGGACGTGGCCCAACTCTTCCTCGGCGTGCGCATGCAGTGCGCCCAATGCCACCACCATCCCTTCGAACGCTGGAGCCAGCACGACTACTACAGCCTGGCGGCCTTCTTCAGCCAGGTCGGGCGCAAGCCCACCGCCATCGCCGACGAGGACCTCATCTTCCACGAACGCGGCGTCGCCCAGTATGTGAACAAGAAGACCGATCTCCCGGTGAAGCCGGCGGGACTCGGTGGTCCCGAGCTGGAGATCGCGCCGGACGACGATCCGCGGCTGGCCCTGGCCGACTGGATGGCGGAGGAATCGAATCCCTTCTTCGCCCGGGTTCTCGTCAATCGCTACTGGAAGCACTTCTTCCGCCGTGGTCTCGTCGAACCGGAGGACGACCTCCGCGACACCAACCCAGCCACCAACCCGGAACTGCTCGACGCCCTGGCGGCGCATTTCGTGGAGAGCGGTTTCGATCTCAAGGAGGCCATCCGCGTCATGGTCAACAGCTCGACCTACCAGCTGAGTTCCGAGCCCAACGAATACAACCTCGTCGACCGCCAGAACTACTCCCGCTTCTACCCCAAGCGCCTCCAGGCCGAGGTCCTGCTCGATTCCATCGACTCCCTCAGCGGCGCGACCACCAGCTTCGCCGATCTGCCGCTCGGCACCCGTGCGGTCGCGCTCCCTGACAACAGCTACAACGCCTCCTCGGCCTTCCTCGAGGTGTTCGGCAGGCCCGAGGGAGCGAGCGTCTGCGAATGCGAACGAGTCCAATCCTCAAGCCTCGCCCAGAGCCTTCACCTCCTCAATTCCACCGAGGTGAAAGGCAAGTTGGCCACCAACGCCGGCCGGGCCGATCGCCTCGCGAAATCGGAAGAGGGCGATCAAAAGGCCATCGACGAGATCTACCTCGCCGCCTACTCCCGTCCGGCCACGGGTGAGGAACTCAGCATCGCCGAGGATTTTCTCTCCCAGCCGCGCACCGATTCGGCGGGCAATCCGATCGACCCGAAGACGGCCCGGCGCCGCGCCTACGAGGACCTCATCTGGGCGATCATGAATACCAAGGAATTCTTCTTCAACCACTGACCGTCGCCCGCTCGCTCCCATGTTCCGGAACGTCCTTCTCACCGCCGGCCTCGGCCTGCTCCTTTCCGCCGCCGCCGTTTCCACGGCCCGGGCCCAGTTGGTCGGCCTACCGGACCCGCACCTGCTCACGCTGATGCCCATGGGGGCCCAGCGCGGCACCACCGTGGAGGTGAAGATCGGCGGCGACCATCTCGAGCACGTCACCGAGTTGCTGTTCTCCGATCCCGGCATCACCGCCAAGCCGGTCGTCGGCGAAGATGGAAAACCGGCCGAGGATCGCTTTCTCGTCACCGTCGCACCCGACGCCGTGATCGGGGTGCATGACGCCCGAGTGCTGTCGCGCCTCGGCATCTCCTCGCCGCGGGCCTTCACCGTGGGAGACTTGCCCGAACAGACCATCACCGAGCCGCGGGACTACCTCCACAAGGCCGCTGCCCTGGCGGTGAACTCGGTCGGCAATGCCGTCATGCCCCAGCGAGCCATTGACTACTACACTTTCGAGGCCCGGAAGGGCCAGCGCTACGCCATCGAGTGCGCCGCCCAGGGAATCGATTCCAAGCTGACGCCGGTGGTCATCGTGGCCGACGCCAAGGGACGCGACCTGGTGGTCAATCGCACCGGGGGCGTGATCGACTTCACCCCCAAAGCCGACGGCACCCACGTCATCAAGGTCAACGATCTCACTTTCCAAGGGAGCGATCGCCATTTCTACCGCTTGGCTCTCCAGGAAATTCCCGCGGAAGGCCTTCCCCCGCGCCAGCCCTCGACCGCGAAAGTCAGCTCAACATCCTGGCCGCCTCCCGGACTACCCACCGATCCGAAGCAGCGCGAGGCCGAACCCAACGACGACGCCTCCCAGGTCCAGGTGATCAGTCTGCCCTGCGACATCGGGGGCTCCTTCTATCCCGCGGCGGATGTCGACACCTACGAGTTCACCGCGAAAAAGGGCGAGACCTGGTGGATCGAGGTCGCCTCGGAGCGGCTCGGCCTTTCCACCGATCCCTTCGTCCTCGTCCAGCGCGTGACCGAGAAGGACGGCGCGGAAGCCCTCGTCGACGTGGCCGAACTCCACGACATTCCCAGCCCGCTCAAGATCAGCAGCAACGGCTACTCCTACGATGGCCCGCCCTACGACATCGGGTCGCCCGACGTGCTCGGCAAGGTGGAGGTCCCGGAAGATGGCCGCTACCGACTCCAGGTCCGCGATCTCTTCGGCGGCACCCGCAACGAGCCCGCCAACGAGTATCGACTGCTCATTCGCGAGGCCCAGCCCGACTTCGCCATCGCCGCCTGGGCCGTTCACATGACCCTGCGCAACGGCGACCGCGCCGCGCTCTCGAAGCCCCTGGCGCTCCGCACCGGCGACGCCACCGTCCTCGAGGTGCTCGCGATCCGACGCGACGGGTTTGCCGGGGACATCGATCTGAAGATGGAGGGACTCCCCGCCGGAGTCCACGCCACCGGCCTGAAGATTCCCGCCGGCAAATCCGTGGGACATATCGTGGTCACCGCCGATGCCGACGCGAAGCCGGCCTTTTCCCTCGCCAGCATCACCGGCAGTGCCGTGATTGGCGAGGAAACCGTGACCCGTCCCTGCCGACTCGCCACCATGGAGTGGCCGGTCAAGGACGCCAAGCAGGAGACCCCGGCGCCCCGGTTGGTGGAGAGCATACTGGTCTCGGTGAGCGATTCCGAGGCCGCCCCGGTCAGTTTCTCGGCCGCCGAGGACAAGACCTGGGAAGTGACCGAGGGAGAAAAACTCACCCTGCCGCTGGCGGCGACCTGGCGGGAGGATTTCACCGGCACCTCCATCAAGATGAGCGCCTACGGCACCGGCTTCGATTCCCTCAAGCCCTTCGAGGTTCCCCTCAAGGCCAAGACCTACGACGTGGAACTGGACCTCGCCGCCCTGAAGACCAAGCCAGGTGACTACACCATCGCCTTCTACGGCGGCGGCGTGGCCAAGTATCGCTACCACCCCGACGGCGTCGCCGAGGCGGAAAAGGCGAAACAGGAAGCCGAAGCCGCCGCGCTCGCCGCGGCCGAGGAGGCGAAGAAACTGGCCGCCGCCGTGGCCCAGGCCGCCCCGGAGAAAAAGGCGGAAGCCGAGGCCGCTTCCAAGGTCGCCGCCGAGAAACAGAAGGCCGCCGAGGCGGCGAAGACCGAAGCCGAGAAGAAGCTCGCCGCCGCCACCAAGGCCGCCGCGCCGACCGACCGGGTCGATATCCACGTTTCCACCCCGATCCACATCAAGGTGAACCCGAAGGCCGAAGCCACCGTCGCCAAGACGGATTCGAAACCATGAACCGGTCGCTTTTCCTCACTCGCAGCCTCGTGCTCGCGCTCCCACTCGGGATGGCGTCGCTTTCGGGTGTCGCCCGGGGAGCGGAACTCGATTTCTATCGGGACGTCTACCCCTTCCTCAAGGGCAACTGCATCTCCTGCCACAACAAGACCACCACCAAGGCCGGGTTGAACATGGAGACGCCCGAACTCATGATCAAGGGAGGCGACTCCGGCCCTTCCATCGTCCCCGGCAAGAGCGGCGAAAGCCTGCTCGTCGAGGCTTCGGTGCATTCGACTTCCATCGAGATGCCGCCGAGCAAGAACAAGACCGGCGCCCGCAACCTGACCGAGGCCGAGATCGCCCAGCTGCGGCAATGGATCGATGAGGGGGCGAAGTCCTCGAAACAGGAGATTCGCCAGGTCGCGTGGCAAGCCCTCGCCGCCGAGGTCGATCCCATTTACGCCGTCACCATGACCGAGGACGGACGTTTCGTCGCCTGCGGACGCGGCAACCGGGTCTTTCTCTACGATCTCGCCGAACAACGGCTCGTCGCCGGCATCGGGGACGGTCCGGACGGCACCGCCCACCGCGCCCTGGTCAATTCCCTCGCCTTCAGCCCCGATGGAAACCGGATGGCCTCCGGAAGCTATCGCGAGGTGAAGATCTGGAAGAAACGTCAGGAACCCGCCGTCGCTCGCCCGGCCAATGCCGGGGCCGCCGCCGTGGCTTCGGCGCTGTTTCCGGACGGCAGACGGATCGTCGCCGCGGATGAGACGGGGGGGCTTTTCCTGCTCGAGGCATCCACCGGGAAGATCCTTCGCCGCATCGAAATGGCGATGGTCGGCAAGGATCCGATTCTCGCCGTTTCGCCCGACGGCACCCGCGTCGCCGTTTTCTCTGCCGGTGGCGATCTCGCGGTCTGGAAGGTGAATGACGGAGCCCTCATCACCAGGCAGTCGGATGCCGGAAACATCGCATCGCTCACCTGGAGTGGTGATGGCAGGAACCT
>JAGRPB010000167.1 GCA_020439945.1 Verrucomicrobiia bacterium | reverse complement strand
ACCATCGCCTGCGGGGTGGCCGTGTATCCGAGAAACGCCAACTGCCCTCCCGCATTCATCCGCTCGAACAGTAGACTGGTCAACGTGCCCACACCTCCCGGCCCCGGTCTGTTCTCGCCGGCGATGATCTTGAGCTTCCCCGCCTTCCCATGGATATAGGCGATCCTCGAAAAGGGCGAACTCGGGAGATAGACCTGAAACAACACATTCCCCGCGCTGTCCACCACCGGCGGATCATTGATCTGGAGAATCGTCTTTCCGCCGACTTTCTGCCCCTTGCGCGCGATCAATTCCACCGGCCCGCCCGGTGCCACCCGCACGATGCCCTGGTCGTTGGTCGAATCCACCCCGTTTCCCGTCAGATAGACCAGCGAGTAGATCGCATTGTCGTCTCCCACCACGGAGGCAATATCTCCATTCGTACTGACGCCCGAAAGCCCCTCAACCGGAGACCCCAAGGTTTTGAAAATGGTGAAACTGTCGCGCGCCTCGACCGGCGTGACCACGATACAGATCCATCCAAACAAGAGGTTACGGATCCATCCTCCGACGATTTTGAAATTCGCAATCATGTGCCCTCCCCTTCCAGTTGCCTATCTCGCAATCTAAGATTCCGGCAGCCTGACCACTTAAAATCCGCAAAGCAACTCATTTCGTGCAAAATCTCCCGTCACCGGATCGATTTGCGCTTACCCGAATCCGAAACCGAATATTCCCGAACTCGGGGCCACCAGTCCTATGCCCACAAGACGGTTTTCGCCGGCCGCGACTTCCGCCTCACCGACAGCTACGGCGAGGTGGCGAAGGAGATTATTGCGTGGCGCGCCGGCGGAGCGGGTAGATGAGATAGAGTGATCGACTTGCGAGATCAATTGGCAGAAGAATAGTTAGGCGGAATTCGGCGCCATCTTCCTCATTGCCTACCAAGAGTTGGGAGCGTATAACCACATCCGCATGAGTGAGGCGGCGGCGCGAATCAAGATCAACAAACTTCTCGAAGAATCCGGCTGGCGATTTTTCGATTCGGATGAAGGTCGCGCCAACATTCAGCTTGAGCTGAACACCAAGCTAACGCCGGATGATCTCGCCACATTGGGAGACAACTTCGGAAAGAAGAAAGACGGATTCGTCGATTTCCTCCTACTCAATGAATCGGGATTCCCTTTTATCGTGCTAGAGGCCAAAGCGGAGGAAAAGAGTCCTCTGGACGGAAAGGAGCAGGCCCGGAGATACGCCAAAAGTCTGAACTGCCGTTTCATCATCCTTTCGAACGGCAATCTCCACTACTTTTGGGATCTGGAGCGCGGCAATCCTTACGTGATCACCGCTTTCCCTGAACCCGAGTCCGTCGCTTCCTATCAGAAGGTCGTTCCCGAGCCCTCTCGCCTTTTCAGTGAGAAAGTGGAGAAGGATTTCGTAGCGCTCACTCAACGCCCCGGCTACGCCTCCGAGGCGGGGTGGGTCAATGAAGACGAACGCGAAGAATACATCCGCTCAAATGGCCTACGCTTTCTCCGCGACTATCAGCTCAAGGCTGTCCATGCCATCCAGAAAGCGGCGGAAAAGGGCAAGGATCGCTACCTGCTCGAAATGGCCACGGGTACGGGAAAGACCCTGACTTCGGCCGCCATCATCAAGCTCTTCCTCAAGACCCGAAACGCGAAGCGCGTCCTCTTTCTGGTGGATCGGCTCGAACTGGAGGATCAGGCCCTAAAGGCGTTCACTAAGATTCTCGCCAATGACTACAAGACGGTCATCTACAAGGAAAATCGAGGTGACTGGCATCACGCGGAGATCGTTGTCAGCACGGTTCAATCGTTTTTGTTCAACAACAAATACCGCGACCTGTTCTCGCCCACCGATTTCGATCTCGTCATCTCAGACGAAGCGCACCGTTCCATTGGAGGCAATGCCCGGGCCGTGTTCGACTACTTCATTGGATACAAGCTCGGCCTTACAGCGACGCCACGGGATTACCTCAAGAAGTTCGATCACGAGAACCCCACCACGAAAGATCCCCGCGAGTTCGAGCGGCGAGTGCTCCTCGATACTTATCGGACCTTTGGCTGTGATGACGGGATTCCCACGTTCCGCTACTCACTGATCGATGGTGTGAAAGACGGGTTCCTTATCAATCCCACCGTGGTTGACGCCCGCAGCGAGATCACGACCCAATTGCTCTCAGATGCGGGATTCGTCGTCACCTTCACCGACGACGAGGGCGAGGAACAAGAACAGACCTACAAACAGAGAGAATTCGAAAAGCGGTTCTTCTCGCCGGCGACGAATCAACTGTTCTGCAAAATCTTCCTTCAGCACGCCCTCCGCGATCCCATCAGCAAGGAGATTGGAAAATCGATCATCTTCGCCGTCAGTCAGAATCACGCGTCTACGCTCACGCAGATTCTGAACGAGATGGCGGATGTGATGTATCCCGGCAAATACCAATCCGACTTTGCCGTTCAGGTGACCTCACGGATTCCCAACGCGCAGCAGATGACGGTGAACTTCACCAACAACAATCTGCTCGGCTCCGCCAATTTTCTCTCCGCCTACAAGACCAGCAAAGCGCGAGTCTGCGTCACCGTCGGGATGATGACCACCGGCTACGACTGCCCCGATGTCCTCAATCTCGGTCTGTTCCGCCCCATCTTCTCGCCCACCGACTTCATCCAGATCAAAGGACGCGGAACCCGGAAACACAACTTCAAGGACGATCTCTTCGACGACGACCTCAAAGCCACGCTCAAGGACACCGAAAAGTCCGCCTTCAAACTCTTCGACTACTTCGCCAACTGCGAATACTTCGAGGAAGAATTCGATTACGATCAAGTTCTCAAGCTCCCGCCCACCTCGGGCTCAGGCACTGAACCGGGAGGAGAAGGCGGCAGTGGTGGTGGCGGAGGCACCGGACCCGATCCGCGGGTCGTCTACCAGCATCTCGGCGACGACATCCTGGCCGATCTTCAAGAGGAAACGATCGGGTTCGAGGGAATGCGGATCGATCGCGAGTTCTACGCGGCTTTCGAAGAGACCGTCCGCCAAAACGATTTCATCGCCGAGACCGTCGAGGCCGGTCAGTGGGATCGTGTCATCGATTACGTGAACCGCGAGGTCTTCGACAAACCCAGCGAATACTACTCGCTCGAAAAACTTCGTCGCGCCGCCGGAGTCGATCGTCGGCTCACCCTCCGCGAGATCCTCGAGAAGATCTTCGGCCTCATCCCGCGCTTCAAATCCAAGGACGAACTGCTCGAAGAAGAGTTCGCCAAGTTCGTTGCCGACTACAAACCCGACGAAGCCGAGGCCATTCCCGCCATCAAGACCTTCTTCAAAGCCTACGCCACCAGCGATCAGCTCCGGCACATCCTCAGTTCCCGCCAGCTCACCCAGCTATATACCCACCCGGCCTTTTCGATCGCCGATCTCCAGGCAGTTCCCGAGAAATACCGCGTCCTGATCCCCGAGTACATCAAGGATTACGTCTCTCTCAACCAGTTCGCCGCGTGAGTGATCCAGCCAACGATGAATCGGAGGAAGAGCATTCCGGGGAACCCAAGCGGGAATGGGCTTCGGAAGATTTTTATCGGTTGTTCGAGGACGCCTTTGGCGTCACCGACCACATAGAAGCGGTCATCAAGGCCGCACAGCAAATACACGCGGAATTGGGATTTGGATTCGAATCGGCGATCTACCGGAAAGCTTTACACAAACTTCTGAAGGAAGCGGAATTGCCCATCCAAGTTCGGAAAGAGTATCCGGTGATGTTTCAGGGCAAGGAGGTCGGTAAATACACGGCCGGAATGGTTCTCAGGAATTTGGTTCTGATCCAAGTCGTCACCTTTCCGTTTCTGAAGCCGACAGACATTCTGCCTGCGCAGAATCGAATCAACGCCACCGGCATTCAGATCGCCCTCGTGTTGAATTTTGGCCTCACCAAGCTTGAAGTCCGACGCCTCCGCGTCGTTTATCCTCCTTCTTCCTGATCCTTCCCTCTCCCGCTCCCCCATGCTCGACACCGACACCAAACGCCGCATCGATTCCGCCCGCGATATCCTCGTCGGCAAAGTCCCCGATCCCAAATCTCAGGTCGAACAGATCACCATCGCCCTCATCTACAAGTTCATGGACGACATGGACGCCGAGTCCGAGGAACTCGGGGGCGAACGTTCCTTCTTCACCGGCGACTTCGCCCGCTACGGCTGGGCCAAGCTCATGCACGGCGGGCTCGGGGGGCACGAGACCCTCGCCCTCTATGCCGAGGGCATCACCAAGATGACGGAAAACGCGAACCTGCCGCCGCTCTTTCGCGACATCTTCAAAAACGCCTTCCTCCCGTATCGCGATCCCGAGACCCTTCGCGCCTTCCTCAAGATCATCGACGAATTCTCTTACGATCACAGCGAGCGGCTCGGCGACGCCTTCGAGTATCTGCTCTCCGTCCTCGGGTCCCAGGGCGATGCCGGGCAGTTCCGCACCCCGCGCCATCTCATCGACTTCATCGTCGCCCTCGTCGATCCCAAAAAAGACGAGACCGTCCTCGACCCCGCCTGCGGCACCGCCGGCTTCCTCATCTCTGCCTACAAACACATCCTCACCGCCAATCGCGACGCCAAAGGGCACAGCACCCTCACTCCCGACGATCGGCAGGCCCTGGCGCGGAATTTCAAAGGCTACGATATCTCGCCCGACATGGTGCGGCTCTCCCTGGTGAATCTCTATCTCCACGGCTTCACCGATCCCCACATCTACGAGTACGACACCCTCACCGACGAGGCCCGGTGGAACGAGTTCGCCGACGTCATCCTCGCCAATCCTCCCTTCATGTCGCCGAAAGGCGGCATCCGTCCCCACAAACGCTTCTCCATTCCCGCCAAGCGCAGCGAAGTCCTCTTCGTCGATTACATGGCCGAGCACCTCACCCCCGGCGGACGCGCCGGCATCATCGTGCCCGAGGGCATCATCTTCCAGAGCCAGACCGCCTACAAGAGCCTGCGGAAGATGCTCGTCGAGTCCTGCCTCGTCGGCGTCGTCTCGCTGCCCGCCGGCGTCTTCCAGCCCTATTCCGGGGTGAAAACCTCCATCCTCCTCTTCGACAAGACCCTCGCCAAGCGCGCCCGCCACATTGCTTTCTTCAAGATCGAGAACGACGGCCACGGCCTCGGCGCCCAACGCCGTCCTATCGACAAAGATGATCTGCCCCAGGTCCGTGCCGACGTCGAGACCTATCTGGCCGCTCAGCGGCGCGGTGCCAGCGACGACGAACTGGAGTCGCTCGAACTCGTCACCGGCCTCGTCGTGCCCAAGACGAAAGTCGCGGCGAATGGCGAATACCAATTGAGTGGGGAGAGGTATCGGGAAAGCGAAATACGCACGCACGAATTCCCGCTAGTTCATTTGGGCGAGGCCTGCTCAATTAATCCGAGCAAGAAAGAGGTCCTCGCGGGTGATCCAGATACCTTGGTTTCATTTGTGCCGATGGCCGACTTGGGTGAAAACCGAATTAGCTTTGCAGCGTCCGATCAGAAAACACTTGGCGAAGTCGGGGCGAGTTACACCTATTTCGAAAACGATGATGTGCTCCTTGCGAAAGTCACGCCGTGCTTTGAAAACGGAAAAGCGGGCATCGCCCGAAACTTGGTCAACGGCATCGGATTCGGTTCCAGTGAATTCTATGTGTTACGCGCTGGAGAGGACGTCCTTCCCGAATGGATTTACTACTGCGTCACGCATCCCATTTTCAGGGATCCCGCGGTCGCTCAGATGACAGGCACCGGAGGCCTTCAACGAGTGCCCCGAGCATTCGTCTCAGAATTTGAAATCCCCCTCCCGCCGCTGGAAGTGCAGCGGGAGATCGTGGCGGAGATCGAGGGCTACCAGAAAGTCATCGACGGCGCCCGCGCCGTCCTCGACCACTACCGCCCCCACATCCCCATCCATCCCGACTGGCCGATGGTGGAGTTGGGGGAGGTTTGTGAGGTGAAATCGGGAGGCACTCCCAGCCGTTCTGAGGAATCCTATTGGAACGGATCTATTCCATGGATTGGATCGACGGTATGTAAAGACAGTGAAGTATTCGCTGCCGAAGAATTTATTACAGAAGCGGGACTCAGAAATTCTGCCGCCAAGTTGCTCCCAAAGAACACAACCCTTATCGCCTTGGTTGGCGCAACTATTGGAAAAACAGGTCTGCTTCGTTTCGAATCCACCACGAATCAGAATGTTGCCGGATTGATGCCCAGATCAGCTTCCAATCTGAATCCAATTTATCTTTTCCACGCGGCTCAGCAGCTTTATCCCGAGTTTTTACGTCTTGGCGAAGGAAAATTCCGAATGGCAAATTTGTCATTCGTTCGAGAGCGGAAAATTCCACTTCCTCCACCAAAAACCCAACAAGCCATCGTCGCCGAGATCGAGGCCGAGCAGGCGCTGGTCGCGGCCAACCGGGAATTGATCGACCGCATGGAGGCGAAGATCCAGGCCACCCTCGCCCGCGTCTGGGGCGACGAAAACGCCGAAGCCGCCGCCGCCGTTTCCCCCACACCCGCCGATTCCACCGCCGCCGCCTAGCAACATCCGCCATTTGCCATGGGCATGATCCACACCCATACCTGCACCAGCTGCGGTTACAGCGAGCAGGTCTCGGGCGGACCGGACAGCGGCATCGATATCGGCACCGACACCTACGCCTGTTCCGCCTGCCAGCTCATTCAGGATCGAACGACCTGGGTGGAGGTGCGGACTGATTACGGTGATTACCAAGGCGAGCCCTACATCCGCGAACCAAGAATCCGCTGCCGCAAATGTCAGCGAAAGGGAGCCATGAAACCGTGGCGCTCCGGCGACCCCTGTCCCCGCTGCGGCGCCCCCATGCCCATCGATCCCAAAGGAATCAACGTCCTATGGGACTGATTCAACCCTCTTGAGTCCCGGACCGAACCCTCTTGGGTCCGAAAACGGGCTGAATGGGGCGATTTGGGACGAAAACTGGGGCACGAAGGCGACCAACCCCCGGTAACTCGTTGGTGGTGAATTAATTTCCTGGCAAAAGGCGGTCAAAATTCTCTATCCCAAAATCAATTTGGGATGTCCCAAGATCGTTTTGGGACATCCCGAAGGTGTTTTGGGAAACACCAATATAATCTTGGGATATCCCGAGAAAACTTTGGGATGTCCCAGGGTTGCCTTGGGATCTCCCAAAGAAACTTTGGGATACGCCAAGCTTGGCTTGGGATGTCCCGGGACGGTTTTGGGAAGTCCCGAAATTGTCTTGGGATATCCCGAAATCACTCCGGGATACCCCAAAGGATCGGCGGGAGCTCCAGAAACCTTTTTGGGAAGGAAATTCTTTTTCTCGGCATCTCCCTTAAGAATCTCGGGATGAGAAGGAATCACCACCCGAATCCATGATCGCCATTCACCTAGTCAACGCTCTGTTTCACAACGTTCTGAAGCCAACCACCTCCAGACAAATGCCTAGCTTTAATGGCAACCGGGTTACTTTTTCGGGAAAAAGGCTTGCCAAGGTGTTGCGACACTTTCTAAAACCTAAGCCACGGAAACGAGCGAAACCAAGCCGTCGGGTGACGGTGAATGGGCGACGCTCGACCGAAAAAACCCACACCAGAATCTCCGGCTCTCTGCCGATCCACCCCCGCCGTTTGTCGTCATGCCCGCCGCCGCCACTGTCCTGTCATGGGATGCCCCCGGCCTGAACTGGGACGCGATCAACGCCACTTGGGATGGCTCGATCGATCCGCCGGACCCAAACCCACCAGGAAAAATGGCACAGGTAAAATTGAACCTCGATCGGCTGAATCGCGAACAACTGGCAGCGCTTGCCCAACAGATCCACGACGCCATGGATGGCAACGCGAACTACGCCACTCCCAACCCGGCCTTGGCCACCGTGCTGACGGATATCACGGCCCTGGAGACGGGGTTGGATCAACTGGAAGCTGCCCGACAGACGGCGAAAGAGAAAACGGTGGAGGTGGATGAACTGGCAGGGACGGTCCGGACGCAGTTGACCGCCCTGGCGGCCTATGTGCAGAACGCCAGTGGCGGCGACGAGCAGAAGATCCTCAGCGCGGGCATGCAGGTGAAGGATACGGGTGCGCCGGTGCAGATGACGCCGGTGACGGGGCTGGAGAGTTCGCCGGGAGACGATAGCGGCGAGGTGGACCTGACCTGGGATCCGGTGCGCGGGGCGAGCAGCTACGAGATTCAGACGAGCCCGGACCCGATCACGGCCGACAGCTGGGGACACGGCGGCATTTCCACCAAGAGCAAGCTGACCCTGACGGGTCTGCCGACGGGCGACCGCTGCTGGTTCCGCGTCCGCGCCATCGGCGCCAACGGCAACGGCGCCTGGAGCGATCCGGCGACGAAGGTGGTGCCGTGAAAATTTTGTTGGGAGTATGGAAGCTTTCCTGATTGAATCGTTAGCGATGAAAACGAAATCCATTCAGAAACTTCTAATCCTGGTGGCAATGCTTCCGTTGGCAAGTTGTGCAAGCAGGGTCGTGCCGAAGCCCGGAGCGATCACTCTTGAAGCGGCATTGGATTCCGTGGGTCGAGGCCTCGTCAGTATGAAGCAGGCTCAACTGCAGCAAAACAACGGTGAGGATTTCACGACCGGTCTTTTGCCATCCGAAGCTGAGGTGACATTCAATGTCGTCGCATCTGGAAAAGATAGCGGGAAGCTGTACGTGGAATTAACGCCTCCGGCGACAGCCGGATTTGGTGGGAAAGCAGGGGGAGAGGCAAGTTCGGAATATGTCGCAAGCCGGGGAAACCAGATAACGATCAAGTTCCGAAGCATCGCTTTCAGCAAAACCACAAAGACGAAGGATGCTGTCACCATCGAAGGGCCAACTGATCCCGAAACGTTGAAAGCGCTCATGGGAGCGTTGAAAGACAGTGGGATTCATCCCTATTTGGTTCTTCCACCGGCGGAGGCGGAATTACCTACCGAATAATGGCCTTCGACCCAAACCTTCCCGCCAACGACTCGCCGCTGTCATCGGCGGAGATGCGCTCGCAGCTGCAGGGGCTGCGTGATTTGATCGATTCGATCCCGGTGGGACCGGAAGGGCCCCAGGGTCCGGAGGGCCCGCCCGGCTCGGAGGGACCACAAGGCTCGGAGGGTCCGATGGGGCCGGATGGTCCGGAGGGGCCTCCGGGTCCGGCGGGCGAGGTCTCGCTGGTGGACCTGACGGACGCGATCGATAGCACGGCGCGGAATCCGCAAAGCGTGGCGCCGCTGGCGCTGTTCGTGAGCGATCCTCCGACGCAGATGGAGATGCAGGAGGTGGTGGATAAGGTGAATGAGCTGATCAGCGCGCTGACGAGGTAGGTTTTGATCGGTCATCAGTGATCAGTGATCAGTGATGAGCGGCGCAGGAGATGTGGGGCGAGGCGCTTGAGATATTGCGACCTCAGAAGGCGACTACCGTGGAGGCGGTGCGGAGAGCTGACTTTTTCGACGCACCCGATATGGCGGGACCGCTCCCCCAACCTGTCGCGCGGCGATGGCAACGCCCTGAAAACCATGGAGCCACTGGTCGGAATTGAACCGACGACCCACGCATTACGAATGCGTTGCTCTACCCCTGAGCTACAGTGGCGCGATCTGGTTTTTCAGACGGGCGAGATTCTAGCCTTACCTGCAGCGATGTCAATTGCCGGTCGCCCACGCGGGCATCAACGATACGCGTAAACGACCGCCCATTCGGCGGGCGGTTCGGTGACCGACTCGACGGCGACACGGATGTAGTAAACGCCGGTCTTGTTCGGCTCCACTCTCACGGCCGCCACATTGCGATCCTGCCAGGCTTCCTCTTCATCGAGTTTTCCCTCGCTGTCGTAGACGTGGATGCTCACTTTGGCGTCGGTCTGGGAAACGCCGAGCCAGAACCAGTATTCGTTTCGCTTGAAGAGCTGATGCTGGATGATCTTGGTTTCCCCGGCCTGCAGTTCGCCGTTCCACCACGCTTCGCGCAGCACGAAGGGGTTTTCCTCCAGCTCGAGTTGGGGAACCGCGGCTTCGATGGCGAAGGATTTGCCCTCGTGGACAAAGCCGTAAACCAGTCCGGCGACCGAAAGCATGGCGCCCGCCGCGATGGCGAAAAGGCGGCGCCGTTTTCCCGTCGCCGGAAATCGCCGGGGGTCGGTGCCGGGAGAATCAGTTGGCGTAGACGGCATCGGTCAGGTCGGTGCTGAGTTTGCTGATTTCCACCACGGCCGGTCTCGCCACCGCGCCGTCCCCGTTCACCTGCATGAGCGGTTGGAGTTCTGTCAGCGTGTTGGAAACCTTGGCGAAAATCTCTCCCTGCTTGGCTTTGGCGGGCAGCTTCTCGTAGCGACGGGAGATCTGGGTGAGCAGGTCGGGTTGATGGAGCAGCTCGGAGGCATCGACCGAGTAGTTGTCGGCCACCAGCGCGGCGAGGGCGCGAGTGCCACCCAGCCACCCCCCGATGCTGACGAGGTCGGACAAGGCGTCGTCACGCAGTTCCTTCATCGTGCTGATCACGGTCTGACGGGCGCGGTCCAGTTCGCGCCGCACGCTGGTCCAATCCTGCTTGTCGGCCCCGTCGATGATCGCCTGGGCGTGTCCCGCGACCTCGCGCTGCACGCCGAGAGCGCCGGAGAGGTCGAGCACTTCCCGCCCGATGCGCTTCACTTCATCGCGATCCTCGGCCTGGACGGCGATGAAGCCATCGGAAATGACCAGGCCGAAAATCAGCGCGGTACGCGACCGGTTCCCGTCCAGTTTGACGTCCTTTTTCCAGAGGTGGCGTCCCCAGTTCTGATCCCCCAACTTGTCGAGCGAGGAAAAGATTTCCTGGGGGATGGGAATGATCACGTCGTCGACGACATCGACTTTGAGAGAATTGATGTCGATGGTGGCGGGCGGGGAGTCCTGAGCCACGGCGGCGGAACCGAGGCACAGAATTGCGGGAGCCAGACTCGCGAGGAGACGGCGACGAGCGGGCAATCCAAGGGGCGGGGTCATGGCAATAGTGTAACCTTTCCCGGCGGAATTTCGAAAAAAGTTTCTTTCGAGGCGTCGCTGCCCGTTCCCCTCAGCAGGCCACCTTCTTGATGTCTTCGTCCCGCCCGTAGACGGTGATCACGTCGCCGATCCTGATTTCATCGTCGGGTCCGGGCGCGCCGATGAATTCGCCGTTTTTCCGATTGATGCCCAGGACGATGACGCCCAGGTCGGCGGGTCGCGAACGCCTCAGCGGGCGATCCGCCAGGCAACAGGACGACAGGATTTCGACCTCGGAAATGCAATAGCCCGCTTCGACCCGCAGGAGCAATTCGTAGTCGAGCGCCCTGACCACGCCGGCCCGCTTCAGGGTGAATCGGATGCTCCAGTCCACGATTCGCTTCACGAAGGGCAGGTTCACCAGCGCCACGAAAATGACGAGCCCCCCACCGATCCAGGCCGTGGTCTCCAGCATGTCGGTCAGTGTCCGCAACTGGACGAAAGTGACGATCAGCGTGGTCAGCACCGTGGTCAGGCCGATGTTTCCCGCTAGAATGAGATCCCTGATGATGCGCCGGCGAATGGGATGGTCGACCACCAACTCCGCTTCCCGGGTCGTGAAACCGACGCCGAAAAATGCCGAGTAACTCTGGAAACTGGCCGTGTCCCAACTGAGTCCGGTCATCATGAGCGCCGTGGCGCCGACGCGCACGATGATGAGCGACAGAGTCACGATGACCAGCAGTGCAAGCAGGTGTCCCATGAACAGGAGTTTAACCGATTCCTCGACATCTGGCTCGGCCCGAGTTGACGAAAATCCGGCCCGATTTGCGCCCCATCAGTTCCAGAGACTCAACGCCTGCCGGCGGTCGCGGCGATCGCCAGGGTGACT
>JAGRPB010000166.1 GCA_020439945.1 Verrucomicrobiia bacterium | reverse complement strand
TCCAGGCGCCGAAGATCTCGCCACGGCCCGAACCGATGGTCAGCACGCTGGTGATGCCCGACTTGAGGGCGGAGATGCCGAGATCGAGGAGGACATCGTGCCAGTCGGTCTCGAACTCCGGCTTGGTATAGCGGCTGTCCACCTCGGGGGCGAACTCCCGCAGGTGATCGGAAACTCCCGCCAGGCGTTCGCGGAGACCGTTGATCTCGTGGAATCCCTCGACGTACTGGCCGTATCGCTGCTTGTCGGAAACCGGCAGCGCCCTGCCCTTGGCGGCGGCCAGCTGCTCGATGCGATCGAACATGCCCGACCGCGCCTCGTGCTGTCGGCGGATTTCACCCTCCGAGATGCTGCCGTAGAGCATCTGGTAGAGGTGATTGGGATTCGAGTGCATGAAGATGGGCTGGCCCGCGCCGCTGGCCGACAGGTTGGCGACCGTGGGCTTGGTGGTCATGTTCTCCATCGAGTCCATCCCGATGCAGAGGTGGGGCAGGAGAGTCTCCGGCAGCACCTTGCTGAGCTCGTAGTCGATCGTGGGTCCGCTGGGCGGCACTCCGTCGCTGCCCCGATAGCCGCCGAGCGCGCCGAAGAAGGCGCTGTGCGAGGGGCTGGTGTGCAGTCCGTGGAGGCCGTTGATGATGTGGAGGCGTTCCTTGTAGGGTTCCAGCGCTTCGATGGGCTCGGGCAGCTTGGCCTTGGCCAGCGAGCCGCTGTTCTTCATTCCCGCCGGAATGCAGGTCGCCGGGTCGAAGCCCTGGTTCTGGAGAAAGAAGATGATCCGTTTCGGCGCGCCGGCCCGGACGACCTTGCTGGCGGTGTCCCCGGCGGAGGCGGCGCGGGCGAAATCGGGCAGGACAGAGGACCCGAGGGCGGCGCCCACGGTCGAGGCGAAGCCGCGGAGAGCATGGCGACGTGAGATCATGGGCGAAAATCTAGATCAGTTTTGCGAAATACCGGATGGCGTATTGGCGGTAGCGATCGTGGCACGGGAATGCCGAGGGCCGCGGAGAAACGCGAATGCGGACGGTTTCCCGAATCGATTTTTCCGCGAGTATTCCCGATTGCCGCGCCATGCTTTCCTTTCGCGTCCTCCCTTTGCAATCGGTGCGGGTTTTCCTTTTCGGAATCCCGCTCCTGCTCGTCTGCCCGGGGTGGCGGGTGGCGGGCGCGGAAGTTTCTGAAGCGGGGAATCGGTGGCCCCAGGCGGCGGGACCGAATGGCGACTGGCAGGTGGAAGGGGAACCGCCCACCCGTTGGAGCCTGGTGCGAAACGAGAACGTTCGCTGGCGCACCCGGTTGCCCGAGGCCGGGATGAGCAACGTGACGGTCTGGGGCGACCGGGCCTTCGTGACCACCCACGTTCCCATCGATCGGCTGGAGGAAAAGGACGCGGTCACCGACATCCTCGGCTTCTGCCTCGACGCGAACACGGGCGAGATCCTCTGGCGGGTGGAACTGCCGGGCACGGCGTTCATTTCCCTGGCGGGAGGTTTCACCGACGGAACCGTCTTCGCCCCGGTCACGGACGGGGAACACGTCTGGTTCTTCAACCGTTGCGGTTCGATGGGCTGCTACGATTTCGAAGGCCGGCGGGTTTGGTTCCGCGAGTGGAGGCCGCGTTTCAAGCACAACAACCGGCAGGCGGAGCCCTACCTGTTCGACGACACGATTCTCTACCTCGAGGTGGCCGACAAGGAGGCGGGGGCAAAGATCCAGAAATGGTCGGCACCCGGGGTGATCAACCCGCGGGGCACGGAGGTGCCCCCGGGAATCGACGAGAGGGAGGTGTGGACCTACCTCCACGGGATCGACAAGCGGACCGGCGAGGTGCAATGGCGCGAGCGGGTGGGCACCTCCGTCCACACCACCCCGGTGGTCGGTCGGTTGGCCGACGGTTCGTTGGCCGTTTCCCACGCTCGTGGCGGAGGGCACGGACCGCTGGAGAAACCTTACGGACACAGCCTCACCAGCCTGGCGCCGGGTCGCGCCGGCACGACGCTCTGGAGCACGCCGCTGGAAGGCTACGATCCGTCCTTCGGTTGCCACTGGAACGAGAAATACGTTCTCGGATTCCACCGGGGGAAGCAGGTGGTGATGGACGTGCACGACGGGTCCATCCTGCGGGAACAACCGCTCTACGAGGGGGCTTCCGCCTGGCTGTGGAATCCGGCGACGCAAGACTGGGTTCACGAGACCGGCGTGGACCGCAAGGTCGGCAAGGGCCATCCCAATACCAACCAGGCCAATCTCCTGGTGGGTGACTGGCACTGGTTTCTCGCTCACAACGTCTCCTGGCTGGGGCGCGTCAACGTCGAGACGGGCGCGGTCGAATACCTCGAGCTTCCCGCCCAGGTGATCGCGGACCCCGGGGACCGGAAGGACGACCGGTGGTTTTTCGGCAAGTCGGCTCCGGGCAATCACCCGCTGGACGAAAGGGGCTTCGCCGTCGGCGACAAGGGGCACGACGGCACCGGCTGGGGCCACATTTCGGCCGCCAGCCCGACCCGGGTGGGGCGCTACCTTTTCCTGCCGATGGTGACCGGCACGGTCTATGTGATCGATACCGAGATCGGCACGCTCTCGCCCGACGCGCTTGTCGCCATCAACGATCTCGGTCCGGGAGGAGAAACCTGGACCCTGGCTTCGCTGACCTTCGCCGACGGCTGCCTCTTCGGACACACGATGAAGGAGATCGTCTGCATCGGGCAGCGCGGGATGGCGGGGGATTGACGGACGGGGTGACGAAAAGGCGATCCGTCCGGCCCCAGGCACCGTCACCGATTCATGGTCGGGATCGCTCGCGCAAGTATTCCATCAGCGCCCTCACCCACCGGCTCTGGTGGCGTTGGCGATTCCACATCATGGCGACCGTGCGGATCGGTTTTTTGTCGCTGAAAGATCGATAGACCCGCCGGTCGCTGTCGTCGAGGCAGCGCGCCATCTGGGGAACGATGGAGATGCCGTGACCGAGGGCGACAAGTTCCTGCACGGTGGCGAGTTGGCTGATGCGCTCGACGGTGACGGGTTGGACCGATTGCTGACGACAGTAGGAGGCGATGTTTTCGGAGAGGCAATGCGCTTCGTTCAGCATCACGAACGGAAATTCCTCGACCGCCTCGGCGGTGATCTTTTTTCGTAACGCCAAAGGATGATCGCAAGGGATCACGAGGAGCAATTCCTCGTCGAACAGCGTCTCGATCTCGAGATGCTTTGCGATCAAGGGCAGGGCCAGGATGGCGAGGTCGATCTCACCGTGGCTGCAACGCTTGATGAGATCCTCCGTCGTGTCTTCCTGCACCACCACGGAAATGTCGGGATGGGTATCGGCAAATCCCTTGAGGAGTCCCGGGAGGAAGTAGGGAGCGATGGTCGGGATGGCGCCGAGCCGGATGCGTCCGTGCTTACCCGCTTCGGCCACCTCCGAAAAGGTGTCCTCGACGAGGGCGAGGATTTCCTTCGCGCGAATGAGCAGGAGTTCTCCGAGATCGGTCGGGACCACCTCGCGCGGCTTGCGTTCGAAGAGTGGTTGGCCCACCTGATCCTCCAGTTTTTGAATCGAACGGCTCAGGGCCGGCTGGGACAGGTTCAGCTCTTCCGCGGCGCGGGTGAAATTCCGGGCGCGCGCCACGGCGACGAAATGCTGAAGTTGCAGGAATTCGATGTCGTGTCTCACGACGAAATATAGCAATGCGGTTTTTGCATGGCAAGCATTCTAAAGATGCATTGGATGCATCGCTGGTTTTTTGTCATTGATGCTTAGGAACGGCTCAAATCGAGTCCGAGTGCAAAAACCCATCACGTAGCTCCTCATGAAAAGACCAAACCCCAAGGCCATACTGGCCGCATTGATATTCGCGCCGATCGCTCTGGCATCGGCTCAAGACACACCGGCGAAGCCCGACTCGGCTGAAGCGGGAAATGACGTTTCCAAGTGCCCTGTCATGGGAACGCCGGCGGGACCGAATCGAAACACGGCGGCCTCGGCTCTGTCGAATGCCGACTGGTGGCCGAACATGCTCAACCTGAAAATCCTCCATCAGAATTCCGCGAAAGGGAATCCTCTCGGGCCGGACTTCGACTACGCCGCGGAGTTTGCGAAGCTCGACTACGGCGCTCTCAAGAAGGACATCAAGGATCTCCTGACGGACTCGCAGGAATGGTGGCCGGCGGATTACGGGAACTACGGCCCGTTTTTCATCCGGATGGCGTGGCACAGCGCCGGCACCTATCGCGTCACCGATGGCCGGGGCGGCTCGTCCGACGGAACGCAGCGTTTTGCTCCCCTCAACAGCTGGCCCGACAACGCCAACCTCGACAAGGCCCGTCGACTCCTCTGGCCGATCAAGCAGAAGTACGGTCAGAGGATTTCCTGGGCCGACCTGATGGAACTGGCCGGCAACTGCGCGCTCGAGGCGATGGGTTTCAAGACCTACGGCTTCGCCGGCGGCAGGGAAGATGTCTGGGAACCGCAGGAAGACATTTTCTGGGGACCCGAGACCGAGTGGCTTGGCGACAAGCGTTATGATGACAACGACATGTTGGACAAGCCTCTCGCCGCCGTGCAGATGGGCCTGATCTACGTGAATCCGGAAGGTCCGGGCGGAAATCACGATCCGAAATCCGCTCCCTCCCACATTCGCGACACCTTCGCCCGTATGGCGATGAATGACGAGGAAACGGTCGCGCTCATCGCGGGCGGACACACCTTCGGCAAAGCCCATGGTGCCGCCCCGCCGGACAAACTCGGCCCCGAGCCCGAAGGCGCTCCGATCGAGGAACAGGGCTTCGGTTGGAAGAATTCACAGGGAAGTGGCAACGGCGTCGACACGATGACGAGCGGTCTCGAGGGAGCCTGGACGAGCACCCCGGCCAAGTTCTCCCACGAATACCTCAACAACCTCCTCAAGTACGACTGGGAGAAAAAGAAAACACCCGCCGGCGCCACCGTTTGGGTTCCCGTGGACAACGGCGCAGCCGACACCGTGCCGGACGCCCATGATCCCAACAAGAAGCACCAGCCGATCATGTTCACCACCGACCTGGCGCTGAAGGAAGATCCGGAATACCGCAAGATCGTGGAACGCTTCGTGGCGCATCCCGAGCAGTTCGAGGAAGCCTTCGCCAAGGCCTGGTTCAAACTCATCCACCGCGACATGGGACCGACTTCCCGCTATCTCGGACCGGAGGTGCCGAAGGAAGCTCTGCTCTGGCAGGATCCCATCCCGAAGGCGGACTACGAAATGATCGGCGATGCCGAGATCGCGGAGCTGAAGAAAACCCTGCTCGATTCCGAGTTGACCAATTCCCAGCTCATCTCGACCGCGTGGGCTTCGGCCTCGACCTTCCGCGGCAGCGACAAGCGTGGCGGAGCCAACGGTGCCCGCATTCGCCTCGCTCCCCAGAAAGACTGGGAGGTGAACAAGCCGGAAGAACTCGCGAAGGTCCTCGCCGTTCTCGAGAAGATCCAGAAGAACTTCAACGACGCTCAATCCGGTAACGTGAAAGTGTCGCTCGCGGACCTCATCGTGCTCGGTGGTAGTGCCGCGGTGGAAGACGCGGCGAAAAAAGGCGGTCACGACATCGAGGTGCCGTTTTCACCTGGTCGCACCGACGCCACCGCCCAGATGACCGATGTGGAGGGCTTCTCCTACCTCGAGCCGAAGTCCGATGGTTTCCGCAACTACCTCGGCCACGAACTCGACCGGCCCGCTCCGGAGAACCTCGTCAACCGCGCCCAGCTGCTGACGCTCACCGCGCCCGAGATGACCGTGCTCGTCGGCGGAATGCGGATGCTGGAAACCAATGTCGGCGACCCGACCCTCGGCGTCTTCACCGACAAGCCCGGCGCACTCACCAACGACTTCTTCGTCAACCTGCTCGACATGAGCACCAAGTGGAACCAGTCCGAGGTGTGCGAGTTTTTCTATGAAGGCAAAGACCGCGCCACCGGCGAAGTGAAGTGGAGAGCCACCGCCGACGACCTCATCTTCGGATCCAACTCCCAGCTTCGCGCCATCGCCGAAGCCTACGCGTCGGAAGACGCCGGGGACAAGTTCGTGAACGACTTCGTCGCCGCCTGGACCAAGGTGATGAACCTGGATCGTTTCGATCTGAAGAAGCGGCCGGCGGCTCTCGCGGCGCGATGAAATAGCTCGCTTCGGGAATCTGATTTCTCCACCCTGGAGTCGATACGGGCGTCAGCCCGACGACGACCCCATCCTGGCGTCCCCCTGGGCCGGGATGGGGTTTTTCGTGTCCGGCGGAAACGGGGCCAAGAGTGGCGGAAAGCGGGAGATTGCCGGTCGGCATTTCGTGGGGAATGATACGCCGCAACCTCACCCTCGGTCCGAGGTTCCACCCTCGGCTGATCGTGATTTCGAATTCCCCCAAAATGAAACGCCTGTTCACTCTCGCCCTCCTCTTCCTGCTTTGTCCCTCGCTCGAGGCGAAGCCGAAAAACGTGCTCTTCATCGCCGTCGACGACCTGCGCCCCGACCTCGGGTGCTACGGAGCCGGCTACGCGATCACCCCGAACATCGACCGGCTCGCCGCCAAGGGCGTCGTCTTCGAGCACGCCTACTGCCAGCAGGCCGTGTGCAGCCCGTCGCGTTCCTCCATTCTCACCGGGCGACGACCGGACGATACGAAAGTCTGGGACCTGAACACCCACTTCCGAAACGCATTGCCGGACTGCGTGACTCTGCCGCAGCATTTCCGGGAAAACGGCTACCACACCGCCGGGCTCGGCAAGATCGAGCATCACGGCTTCGAGGACGGCGCCTCGTGGAGCGACCCTCGCTGGTTTGCGACCGGTTACCTGGTGGCGGCCGATCCCAAGGACTGGACTCAGCAATCGGTGAACCGCTTTCCCGGCGTTTCCAATGAGTTCGCCCATCCGCTTCCTCCCGAACAGGGCAAGAAATCCTCCAGCGGAAAAATCAAGGTCGGTCCCGCCTACGAAGTGAGCCCGAAATCCGACGACGAACTTCCCGACGGCGCCACCGCCGCCGAAGCGGTCAAACGGCTTGGCGAACTCAAGGCCAAGGGAGATCCCTTTTTCCTGGCGGTGGGATTCGTGAAACCGCACCTGCCCTTCGTGGCGCCGAAGAAATACTGGGACCTCTACGATCCCGAAAAAATCCCGCTGCCGGCGATCGATCACCTGCCCGAGGGCACGGCTGACTTCGTGGGGCATACCAACGGCGAACTCCATTCCTATCCCGGCGTGCCCGAGGGCAATCCCATCCCCGAGGACTTCGCGCGCACCCTGCGCCACGGCTACCACGCCTGCATCACCTACATCGACACTCAGGTTGGTCGACTGCTCGACGCCCTGGAGGCGGAGGGACTTGCCGACGACACCGTGATCGTTCTCTGGGGCGATCACGGCTGGCAACTCGGTGATCACGGCCTGTGGCACAAGCACACCAACTTCGAACTCGCGGCCCGCGCGCCGCTCATCATCAGCGCCCCCGGCTTCGAATCCGCGGGCGGGAAATGCGCCGCGCCGGTCGAGTTCGTCGATGTCTACCCGACCCTCGCCGATCTCTGCGGCCTCGCCATTCCCGACGGCCTGGCCGGCGCCAGTCTGCGTCCCTTTCTCGAAAATCCCGGTGCGCCGATGGCCAAACCCGCCATCAGCCAATATCCGCGGAGTTCCAAGGATCACGGCGGCCTGCTCATGGGTTACAGCGTGCGGGACGAACGCTGGCGCGCCACCTTCTGGCGCAAGCGCGATGGCGAGGAAATCGGTTACACCGAACTCTACGACGAGGTCAACGACCCGGCCGAGACCGTGAACCTGGCCGAGAGTTCCGAGCACGCCGAACTGCTCGCCAGGCTCGTGAAATACCTCCCGCCCGTCGGATCGGACGCCCGGGGGCCGAAATCGCCCAAGATCACCCGCAAGACGGAACCGTCGAGCAAGCGCTACGATCCCAACGAACCGCGCGATCAGCGCTACGATCGCCTCTATCCCGGGAAGCCGAAGCTGACCGAAGATCAATACATCGCCGGACAGGGCGGCGACAAGGCCGCGGCGAAGGAACGCTTCGTCAAGCTCGACGGTGACGGCGATGGATTCGTGACTCGCGATGAATTCATCGGCGGCGGGAAAAAGAAGAAGAAGCCTTGATCTTTCGTCCGCACCGTCCCGGTCGCGACAGACACCGGCCGAAGTTTCAAAAGCGGCCAGGACTCAAGCCCCGCTCGCCGGCACCGCGAACAGGCGCCGGATCGCCGCTTCATCGAGCGGGGCGCCGTATTCGCAGGCTTCGAAACATTCCACGAACTCCACTCCGGCCGCGTGATCCGCTCCGTACCAGGTCGCCAATCGCGAACGATGCTCCGCTGTCGGCGCGTTGCGATGACGCACGAATTTTTCCATCAAGCTCAGCCGTTCCTCCGGATCGTCAGTCGCTTTCAGGTCGTGGCGGCCATTCCACGGCAGCCATTCGAAAAACTGGGACTCGTGACAGGCCAGCATGCGGATCTTTTCGGAAATGACGGGGCCAATGTCCACCACCACGTCGGCCTGAAAAGGTGTCGGCTTCTGGAAATTGTCCCGGAAATAGGCGATCACCGGCGCCTCACGTAGCGGCGGCAGCTCCGGCCAGACATTCGGCACGCCGACCACGTAGGCGCAATCCTGCACCAGCTGGGAGGTGTAGCGATGATCGGGATGATAATCGTTCGGCCGATGCGTCAGAATCAGGTCGGGACGAAACCCGCGGATCACCCGCATCAGCGACTCCCGCTCCGCCAACCCCGGCACGAGCTTTCCGTCCGGGTGATCCATCACCAGCGATTCGATCCCCGCCACTTCCGCCGCCGCCTTAGCTTCGGCCCGGCGCCGGGCCACCAGTTCCGACCCCGACATCGCGTGATGACCGCATTCCCCATTCGTCACCGACACGAATTTCACCACCGCACCCTTCCGCGCCCAGAGAAGCGCCGACCCGCCCGCGAGGATCTCGCAATCGTCCGGATGCGCCCCGAGGGCGAGAATGCGTGGGGAAAAACTCTTCATCGTGGAGCGGGGGAGGGGAGAAAGATTTTCTGGCAACCGGCCCATCATCACCACACCCGCCTCCCTGATCAATGCGAAGCTCACCAAAACGGGGGGGGCTCTGTTTCCCTCAAGTCCATCTCCGCTCATCTTCGATCGACCCCTCCCTTCTTCTCCATCACGGGAAAAACGGAAACCATTCCTCAGCCCCACCGCCAGCAGCCTCCGCCCCTTCGAATCCAGAGCCCACCCACTCGCCTACGCCGACGGATTTCAGACCCAGGGCCGTCGGCGCGGCACAGGATTCGTTTACGACCTCCTCAAGGTCAAACACGTCCTCCGCGTCGGCCAGGACCAATCAGGCCACGCCCGCGACGCCTCGTCTCTCAAAGTCGATGTGCGCGATGCGGAGAGCAACGAGGTGGTGCTAGCCGAGACGATTTCGCCGTTGGACGCGGAGGGGGGGTGGGAGCGAACACGCGTTCCGAGGCCGGAGTTTCCCGGGAAATCAGAAAACGAGGACTTCAGAAATCTTCTGAACCCAACAGAGCCGCTTTCGGCAACGTCGCGAGCTAGGCGTCCCTTTTGAAAGTCGTTGTTTGATAGTCATGCTTCCCATTCGAATACTCACTCCACTCCACTCCACTTGTCATTTCGAGCGAGCTTGCGAGCCGAGAAATCTCCCGACGACTGGGAAGGGTTTTCCCCCGATCCTGAGGCAGGGCTCCTTCCCCCGCATCGTTTCCACGAGCGCGAGCGCCGGGTGGTTTGGTCGCGCAAACGCTCTGATAGTCGAATTCTCCGCTTCCCGTCGAACGTATCGAGCGGCGAAACCGGCTGAATTTGGGCGGGTCTTGTGCGAAAATGGACCTTTGGAAATGCCTCACGTTCCCCCGGTCGAATTGACCCAGCGGCAAGTCGATCTGATATCGAAGATCAGCGAGCGACTTGGTGCTTGGAGCGAACGTCATGGCGGCAATCTCTCGCCCCAACTCCGACGAGAGAATCGCATCCGCACCATCCAGGCCTCCCTGGCGATCGAGGCCAATACGCTCTCCTTCGAGCAGGTCAGCGACCTCATGGATGGAAAGCCGGTGGCGGGACCTCCCCGGGAAATCACTGAGGTGAAGAATGCGATCCGCGCCTACGAAAACCTGGAGAACTGGCATCCCTGGCGAGTCGAGGATTTCCTGGAAGCGCATCGATTGCTGATGGACACGCTCCGTGAAGATGCCGGGAGTTTCCGCGCCGGTGGCGTCGGAATCTACCAGGGCGAGCGTCTCGTGCACATGGTTCCGCTCGCGGACCGGGTTCCGCACCAGGTGGCCGATCTGCTCGGTTGGTTGCGCGACACCGACACCAATCCACTCCTCGCTGGTGCCATCGCCCACTACGAGATCGAATTCATCCATCCCTTCAGCGATGGCAACGGGCGGATCGGGCGGCTTTGGCAGACCCTGGTTCTCTCGAAGTGGAAACCTGAACTGGCCTGGCTTCCGATCGAAACCGTCGTCCACCATCGTCAGAACGACTATTACGCAGCCCTCGCGGCGTCGGACAAGGCCGCGGAAGCCGGCCCCTTCGCCGAATTCATCCTCGAAGCCCTCTGGGAAAGACTCGGATCAACCGACCAAGTAGCCGATCAAGTAACCGACCAAGTAAAGGCCTTGTTGGCATTGATGGGAGAGGGGGACTCTCTCTCCATGAAGGAGCTGATGAAGCGGGCCGGCCTCCGCCACCGTCCAACCTTTCGGGCGAACTATCTGACTCCCGCCATCGAGACGGGGCTGATCGAAATGACCGACCCGGAATCGCCCCGGAGTCCGCGACAGAAGTATCGGCGAAAGCGAGACTCCGAGAGGCCGTGAATCGATCGTCAATCCTGGTAGCCTGAGCGCTTCCGCTCGGGCGCGGAATCGAAAAACCCGCTCACGGCTTCGGCTTCAGATGCCGGTCGAAAAAACCGATCACCTCTTCGCGCAGGTCCCGCTGCTTGGGCTGGAGGTGGAAGCTGTGGGGCCCGCCCTCGACGATGATCAGCTCGCTCTCCACACCGATCTTCCGGGCGGTCTCGTGCAGCCGCGTCGACTGGTCCAACGGTGTGGTTTTGTCGGCGGTGCCATGCAGGATCAACATCGGCGGATCGTTCTTGGACAGCTGCTTGATGGGTGAGGCGGAATCCCACAGATCCGGGGCCTCCGCTAGCGATTGGGCGAACATCGGCAGGCTCATGTAGGGAACCGGCGGGACCCGGCCTTCCCACGACGAGGCGCAATGCGGATACATCGGCACCGCGGCTTGGATACGGCACGAAAACTCCGCGTCCTCCTCAGGATCGAGCCCGACCTCCGGTCCGCTCACCGCGAGCAGCGCCGTGAGGTGTCCGCCCGCCGAACCGCCGATGGCCCCGACGTGATCCACATCGAGCTGAAACCGATCCGCATTCTTCCGCAACCAACGGACCGCCCGCTTACATTCCTGGATGTTCTGGGGAAAGGTCGGCGAACCGGTTTTAGCCAGGGCGTAGTTGATGGATAGGCAGACATAGCCGTACGAGGCCAGCGTCGTCCCGATGTTGATCTCGCGCTTTGCCCCTTTGTCGCCTCCCGTCCAGCCGCCCCCGTGGATGATGACGATGCCCGGATAGGTCTTCCCTTCCTCGAACACCGGCGGCAGGTAGAGGTCGGCTTTCTCTGCGCGGTCCGGTCCGAGGTAGTCGACATCCTTCTCGATCCGGACCGCCGCATTCGTTCCCTGGCTGTGAAGCACCCCAGGGAAGGCAAGCGCCGAGAGGAGCAGGGAGAGGAAGACAAAGAGAGGGGACTGGTCGTTCATGACAGGAGGTTTACGGGGAAGGATCGACCTTTTCAAGCTCCCCGCGTCTCCGATCGCGCAGCGAAGAAAAGGTGAAAGGAGGGGCGACAATCCTGTCGCCCAACATCATCCCA
>JAGRPB010000014.1 GCA_020439945.1 Verrucomicrobiia bacterium | reverse complement strand
CTCGACGCACATCAGAAGGGAGCGTGGCAAGCGATGTTCCGAAGTTCGCTATCCGGGACAGCTCGACCTCGCGAGCAGTCTTCGCTTCTCCTTTTGTCTCGAAGAACCTTCGCTCCCGCTTCCCCGAGGCCGAACACGTCGCCGGGACCGAAAAGTAATAGGGCTTCGACCGGCTTTGGTCCTCCTTGATCTCAAGAGAAGGCTTCTTCGGCATGATTTTTAGGGCACCTATCGGGCACCAAAAGTAGCACAGATTCCTAGCCCCCGCTCTCATCTTCTCTAACTGGCTCTCTGTTAGAGATTTAAGTGGAGCCAACTGTCGGACTCGAACCGACGACCGGCTGATTACAAATCAGCTGCTCTACCAGCTGAGCTAAGTTGGCATTTCCAGGCGAATGCCGGTTCGGAAATCGAACCGGCGGAGAGGGAGGGAAAGGTATCGCTTTCGGGAGGTCTGGCAAGCGAGGGTTTCGGGCGCTTCCGGGTCTGCAGTTGAAGAGGGTTGGGCCGGGGAGTTGACCCTGTTGGATGGGCCTTTGTCGGACCTTTTCGCCCCCTCAAACGGTGCCGAAGTAGCGGTCGCCGGCGTCGCCGAGACCGGGGACGATGTAGGCGTTTTCGTTGAGACCTTCGTCGATGTGGGCGGTGTAGATGGGGATGTCGGGGTGCTGGCGATGGAAGGTCTCGATGCCCTCGGGCGCGGCGATGAGGGCGGCGAACTTGATGCGGGTGGCGCCGGCGGCCTTGAGCTGAGAGGCGCCCTCGGCGCTGGAGTTGCCGGTGGCCAACATGGGATCGACGAGGATGACGTCGGACTCGGCCAGGTTGGGCGGAAATTTCGAGTAGTAGCACTGGGGTTCCAGGGTCTCCTCGTCACGGTAGAGGCCGATGTAGCCGACGGCGGCTTCGGACAGGATCTCGGCGATGCCATTCATCAATCCGACTCCGGCCCGCAAGATGGGCACGAGGGTGAGCGGGCGCTTGAGGCGGTGGCCTTCGGTCGGACAAAGGGGCGTCTCGATCGCAATCACTTCGGTCTCGAGATCGCTGGTCATCTGGTAGACCATCAGCTTGGCGATGTCATGCAAGGCCTGACGAAAGTGCAGGGAATCGGTGCTCTCCTGCCGCAGGAGCGAAAGCCTCGATCGGACGATCGGATGATCGATCACGTGAACGGCGGGTGCGGTGGATTCATTCATGCGATGAGGAAGTTCGGTGAGCCGCCAGTCTGACCGCTCTCTTCGCCCGGTTCAACCCACAGATTGGATCTGCCGGAAGTGGAGTCGGTGCTGCGGATGTCGATTGAGGACCGTGTGGGGAAATTCGGGCAAATCCTTGAGCGGACTTTCGACGGGACGACGGCGGAGTTCTTCGCTCGCGATGGCGCGGAGGGCTCTCCAGCGCTCGTTTTCGAAGTCGGGCGCGCCGCGCAGGTGGCGCAACAGACTCAGCCATTCGACGTAGGCGCGCTCGACATCGCCGGGTCCGATTTCGAGATCGGCGGCAGTTCGGCGGAAGGCGGCACTGTCGCCGGAAATCCAGGCTTCGATGGCTTCGGCCGCGCCTTCTCCGTAGCCGACGGGCAGGCCGAGCCGGAGGTAGCCTTCGTGATCGACGGGCCCGAAGGTCTGGCGGCAGACGATGGCGAGCCGTTCGCTGCCGCCTGTCGAAGCCTCGGATGCCTCGCCGGCCTCAAAGCGATGGCTGGCGCGGAGATTGGCGAGGTGCCAGATCAATTCGTCGATCGGGTAGGTCGGATCCTCAAGGGCCGCAGCGACAGCCAGCCCCTCCCCATGCTGGAAAAAGCTGAAGATCACCCCGCGATCGGTCGGGTTGCCACGCTCGTCGATGAGGCCCAGTTCCCTCCAGGCGCGGGCGGCGGAACCGGCGGCGGCTCCCCGAGTTTCACCGGTTTCTTCGTCGGCATAGTGCGTTTCGGATTCGATGGCGACACTGCGACGCTCGGGTTCGATCAACGGACGGCCCAGGGAATCGGTGATGGTGGAAACGGTGGTCGACCCAAAGTCGGCCAGGGCCGCCACCGCCGTTCCCTGATGGATGAAACCGCAGACGGCGGCACCGTTGAGATGGCTTCCCAACACCTCGGGTAACAGAGTCTCGATTTCCTCGAAGGTCAGCAGGGCTTCGGCTTTCGGCAAACCGGACCAAGCCCTGGCCTGCCGGGTGAGGGCGAATCGTCCCGCTGATTCCTCGTCTTTCAACTGCGTGGCCACGGCCATCTCGAGTCCGTAGCGTCGCGATTTCCAGCGGTCGGGCATCAAGCGGTCGAGGCGGCAAAGGCGGCTGCTTTTGGGAAGGCGCTCCCGCACGACGGATTCCACCGCCAGGGCGGGGCGAGCTTTCTGGTTATCCAGCGCAATCCAGGCGTCGTCGAGAGGCGTTTCGCCGCGCGAGGCGGGTCGTTCTGCTTCCCAGTCGCCGGCCGAGTTGCGGATCTCGTGCCGCACGGGACCGAGGCCGAAAAGGCCACCGGATTTTCCGCTGGCGGGAGCGGAGTCATCATTTCCCAAGAAGCCAAGCCGCACCCGTTGTTCGGAAAATAGACGTCCGCAGAAATCCCGTGCCGCGGCAAAGGGAGATTCCTCCCGCTCCGTGGCGCGGCGCATGACACGGAGCAGCGTGGGCCAGTCGATCTTGTTGCTGCGGCGGAGCTGTCGCGGCCGGGCATCCATGAGGCGCGGACTGCGGTCGGCGGCGATGACGTAGCCGATTTCGTCAAGCCCGCGGCGGCCGGCGCGGCCGAACATCTGGAGCAATTCGTCCGGACGCACCTCACGCTGAAAGGGGCCGTCCTGGTAGAGGGTGTCGCCGACGAAGACGGAGCGAACGGAAAAGTTGATCCCGGCAGCCAGTCCCAGCGTGGCGACGATGACCCGCAACTGTCCGGCCTTCGCGAGAGGTTCGATGATGCCCGCCCGCTGGGTGAAACTGAGGCCGCTGTGGTGCCAGGCGACACGTTTTCTCAGCATGCGCGCCAGGTCAGCGCCGGCGGCGCGGCGCAGTTCGCCATCGGGCAGGTCGATGGGGTCGTCGTCGGGCAGCGCCTCGGCGATCTTGCGGGCGATCTTTTCCGCGGCCCGTCTTTGCGGGGCGAAGATGAGCAGTGGCCCGTAGTCGGAGAGCAGAACGCCGATCGCAAGTCGCTGCCAGAAATTCTTCACGCGCTTAGGTGCTCGCTCGGGGAGCGCGGCGACGGGGATATCGTCGAGCGGCACGGGTCGGCGGTGAGTTTCCACGATCTCCACGCGGCGTCCGAGCCGCTCGATCCACGCCGCCACGTCCCGCGGATTGGCGACGCTTCCGCTCAGGAGAAGCAGCTGCGTCTCCGGAGGCGCCAGCGCGATGGTGAGTTCATAGTTCAGTCCTCGCCGCCCGTCGCCGATCATCTGGTATTCATCGATCACCAGAAGTCGCGGACCCCGACCGGCGAGGAGGCGTTCGCGCTGCGTTTCCAGCGTGGCCACGAGCACGGGCGCGTCGAGGTTTTCCGCCAGATCCCCGGTGGCGATCCCGACGTCCCAACCGGAGGCGCGCCATTCCCGCCACTTGTCATTGGCCAGCGCCCGGGTGGGAACGGTGAAGACGGCCTGCTGCCCGCCCCGGCTCAGACCCAGGGCGCGACTGTTGACCAGGCTCTCGAAAACGAAGGTCTTCCCCGCCCCGGTGGGCGCGTTCACGATCACATCAGTGCGCTGGCCCAGCGAACGAATGGCCTGCTGCTGCCAGAGATCGGGAAGCGCGATCCGCACCGGCAACTGATCGAGAACATCGAAAGCGCCGTTCATTTCCTCGTGTCTTCCATCGCAGGTCCGCGGAAGGAGCGGACCACGAAACAAAGCAGAGCGAGCGGCTCCGCGCCAATGCCGGCTTCAATTTTCGTCGATCCGGGGCGGTTCGCTGCCGAGCCCGAGTTCCAGATGCTTGAGCCGCAGAACGTTCAACTGTTCCTGGAGTTCGCGGAGGCGCTGTTGGCCGAGGCTGGAGCTGCGGTTGTTCAGGGAAAGGTAAACCTGATAGGCGTCGAGGGAATCCTCGGCGGCCGCGAGGTAGTCTTTCACGGCGGGATCGATCTCGGTCCGCAATCCGGACAGGGTTCGCTTGGCTTCGTCGACGAGTGTGTCCACTTTTCCGACGAGTCCGCCGCCGGTCCCGTTGATCTGTTGCTGGTAGTATTGGTCGACGGGGTGAATCGCCTTGAAAATGGCATCGCGCGAGGCGCGCAGGGTCATCCCGGAATCGGCTGGTCGCGAGCCGTAAGCCAGCAGCAACTGCGCCGAGAGGTGGCCGGGCCATTTCTCCACGATGGCGCGCAGGCGATTCTGCACCACGGCATTGCGCGCGATCACGTCGACCTCCATCGAGTTGGTGAGATTCTGGACGGCGACGAAGTCTTCGATAGCGGCCGTCAACTCGGCGGGCGTTTCCCCGAACACGACTTTCTGGAGCGTCTCCAGCGAATCATAGCCGATCAATTGCGGGCGCATCAGAAGCTGCGGCTCCCCGGCCAGGGCCGCATCGGTCAACGAGGTGCCAACCTTTTCCTCCGCGCTCGGCACGAACAAGGCCTTGGGCGCCACGGGCATCGCGTTGGCGGCGCGCACGAGATCGGTCAGCGTCACCTGATCGGGAATCCGGGGCAGGTTGCCCGATCCCAGTTCACCGGCGAGCGCAAATTCCCGGGCCGGAGAGAACGCCTCGTTCAACGCCGTGCCGGAAAAGGCGGCGCTCAACATGAGCAGGGCGGGCAAATCGAGTCTCACCGATTCGGGCGCCGTTTGTCCCGCCGGTGGGCGAAAGGTGAACTCGCCGAGCCGTCGGTCGGGCCAGCGGGGAAACTTGCGACGAATGAGCGTCTCCGCCCGATCGGTGCCCGAGATCTCCGGTCCGTCGCGATCGTAGGTCAGCCGCATTTCGAAGGATTGCTTCGTCCCGGTCTCGATGAAGAGCCCGAAGAGACTCTGCTCATCCTGGGTCGGTTCGCGAACCTTGAAACTGGCCACGCCTCCGATGGCCCTGACCTGGCCGCCGCGGTCGATGGCGACGTAGCTCAGGGCGCTCTCCGGGATCCGGATTTCCGATACCGCGAGGTTGGCCGAGTCGGTGTTGGAGGTGGCGGTTTCGGCTCCATCCTCGGCACCCGCGGCCATCGCACCGTTCGACCCGGTCGGCGTCGTGGTGGTGGTGGCGGTGGATTCTGCCACGGCGGGACTTTGCGGAGATTTCTCATTCCCGTTGGAGGACGCATCAACCGGTCGAAACAGGGCGATGGTGCGGGCGTTGCTCGGGTTTACCTTGGGCTGAAGGGTGACGTAGCGATTCCAGTTCACCGGCGCTTCCTCGGTCGCCCGTTGAAAGGCGAGTCGTCGCGGAGGCGAGATTTTTCCCGGAGCGATCAGCAGCGAGATTTCCATCAGCATCGGAGCCAGACGGTGGTCCTCCGGCTCCGCGTCGCGTGCCGACAGCGTTTCCGCGTGTCGCCAGAGCGCTTCGGAAATGGCGCCCAGCGAGGTGAAATACGAAACCGCCGGAGGGCGTCGACCCGCCATCAGGCGTTCGTGAGCCTGCCGCGCGTCGGCGCTGACGGGATCGAGCGTCAGCGCCAGAGCGATGGCCTTTTCTCTCAGGTCGTCGTCGATCGCGGCTTCGTCGGGGAAGTTCCGCGTGATCGCCGTCAGTGCCGAAACCAGTTCCTCCCGGTCCCGCTTTTTCAGGGAAAGCGCGTCGACCTCCGCCAGCGGTCGATCGAAATTCGGCGCGTCATAGGCACCCCACGAGAGAGATCGGGCACCCAGCACGGACACGAAGAGACCCGCCACCAGGAGATTTCGAGCTCGGAATGAGAGAGGGATCGGCATGAAAACAGCGTTCGGAGATTAGGCAACCCGATCGGGCTCGGCAACCCACACCATCGCCAACGGCGCGCCAGACTCTAATCCGCCGATTGAGCGGCGAAAAGCAAAACCACGTTTTATGAAAAATTCCATATTTTTTACTTTTCTTAACGAATAAATTCGCTAAAGAAGGCAGGGCTACCTGCCATCGTGGGAACGCGATCGGGCAAGCCAACGACCACCACAACGCCACCAACACCATCATGTTCCACCTGTCTCGGGTCTTTCGCGCGACCCTTCCGTCAGCCGTTGCGGCCGGGGCGGCATTCGGGCTGGCCTCCTGCGCCATCCCGGGTTCCACCACCACCGGCAGCGATTCCACCCCGGATTTTCCCACCGCCGGGGGCACCGCCACCGCTTTCAGCATGCGCCAGAAATACGGAGGAGCCTCGCAACGCTACGTACCCAGCGGTCGCGAAGTCGAGACCACGACGCGCGAGAATTTCTTCGCCTGGCTTTTCAGCGGGGACGGCGAACCAAAGACGAAGAAGGCACCGGCCAAACCCACCGGGCCGGTCATTCCCGCCACCAAGGTGAATGACTCGGTACTCGCCAAGAGCAACAGCGCCAACACGCGCATCGTCATCGATATCGCCCGGCAAAAGGCCTTTCTTCTCGTCGGCGATTCCGTCGCCATCGAATCGCCCGTGTCCACCGCCCGACCGGGGAAACACACGCCCCGTGGCAGTTTCCGCATCAGCGAACGCGTTCGCAGCGGCAAGATCTCGACGATTTACGGCGTCGGCATGCCCTACTGGATGCGCCTGAGCGGTTCCGCCTATGGCGTGCATGCCGGCTATCTGCCCGGCTATCCGGCTTCGGCCGGCTGCATTCGGCTTCCCAGCGAATCGGCCCGCATGATTTACGACAACACCAAGTACGGCACCCGGGTATCGATCTACGACTCCTGGAGCGGCGCCTGATTTGATGCCGGTGACTCTTTTACTCCTGCGCAGTAACAGGAACCCAACAGCATTCAACCCTGTCAGGTCGCCGACCTGACAGGGTTGAATCGTTTACAGGGGAAATGAAAAAGAGTGGTGCGGCTCAGGCGTTCCAGGAATCGACGATGTACTGGTAACCGAACTCATAGACCTCCTCGACATTCGGGAAGAAGTCGCGCCAGACGCGCGTGGCGGCGGCGAGTTCGGGGAGCCCCCGGCCGAAGGCCTCGATCACCATCCAGTTGTCGTAGCCGCTTTTCTTGAAGATCTGGATCGTTTCCTTGATCGGGGTGTGATCCTTGCCCGGCGTGCCACGGTCGTTGGCGGAGATGTGGACGTGCTGGATGACGTCGAGATGCGGCTCGATGACGCCGAGCGGATCCTTCTCCTCGATGTTCGCGTGGAAGGTGTCGTACATCGTCGCGAAGTTCGGATGGTTCACCTGCTTCACGTAGGCGGATGCCTGCGCCATGGTGTTGAGGAAGTGAGCCTCGAATCGATTGAGCGATTCGATGGTCAGGCGGATGCCGGCCTGCTGGGCGACTTCGGCGAGTTCGCGATGGCATTCGGCGGCGTGGGCGCGCTCGGTGTCGGTGGGAGCTTCGCCGGTGAAATTGCCGAGTTCCTGGTAGTAGGGACCGCAGATGTTGTCGATGCCCGCGGCATGACCGCACTCGATGACGCGCTTGAGATGATCGACACCGGCGCGACGGTCGCTTTCATTCGGGCTGATGAGGCTGTGGGCTTGGTCGGGACAAACGGTGACGGCGCAGGAGGAGAGGCCGTTGTCCTTCATCGCCTGCCCGATCTTCGCGTAATGGGCGGGATCGCTGGGATCGAAAATCGGGATCTCGACTCCGTCGTAGCCGGTGGCCTTGAGCTTTTCGAGAACGGGAAAGTTTTCTTCGGTCACATGACCGGTCCAGAGGAGCAAATTGAAACCGATTTTCATAAGGGCGTGATTTAACAGCCCAGCGCCGCGTTGTGCAAGCAATCAGCGCGTGGAATGCGCCCGGCATCGCGGGCATTCCGCTTCCCGCAAACCTTCCGGCGAGCTTCCGGTCGAACCCGCCGACTTGAGGGATCACCACTTGGCGTTCTTCACCGCGCTGTGGCTCGATTTCACCTCGTAGACTTCCTTGCCTTGGTGAAAAATCTTCACCCAGAAGCCGTCGATGTCGTCCTTCTTGTTACTTTTGTCACCGTTGACGTAATAGAAGCCTCCATCCAATTGGCTTTTCGAGATCGGAATCGTCTCGGTTTCCGCGGAAGCGGATTTCAGGTAGGGCAAGGGTTTCAATTCGACTTTCCCCTTCCGGACGAGAAAGGGACCTTCACGTTCCAATCCCTCCGCGCGATAGCGAGCATCGTTGGCATCCGCATTGGCCGTCTTGTAGATCTTGTACTGCATTTCAAGGCCATCCAGATCGGTTCCGCTCAGATTCTCGACTTCCACTTCGTAATACCAGGTCTCATAGGTAACCTCCACCTGGCCCTCCTTGTGCGTCTCGCGATCCTTGCGCTTCTTGTTGTAGTCGATTTCGAATTTGTAATCGATCTCAGGCTTATTGAGTTTCCGCCATTCAGCGATGTATTTCTGGTCCGCTTCGGAAAAGTAGGTGACGCCGGCCTCAATCTCCCGGCCACCCTCCAATTGCAGCTTCGCGGTTTGATCGGTGGCGGCGACGAGACGCGCCTTGATCGTTTTTCCATCAGAGTTCGAAAACTCTCGCAGTTCCGATTCGCCTCTGGCAATACCGGACAGGCTCAAGGTCAATGCCAGAAGAGCCACGTTGGCCCAGAATTGGGCGGGTTTCCGTGTTTTCATGATTTTTCCCCTGTTTGGCTTGGAGTTACCCGATCATCGTAAGATCATCAAGGGGTGGGTTTCAAGCACTTTCGACTGGCGGAAATCAGGGGGCCGTCAGGGCTCGCCCGTTGTCCCCGGCAGTGAGTCCATCCAAAAAGGGCACGGCACGCTCGGCCCAGTCGGTCGCATCGCCGTACGATCCGGCGCCGTCTCCGAAACAACTCCGGAGCATGTCGGTGTCGATGATACCCGGGTTCAACGCCACCGCGGCGAGTCCCGGCGGCAGCTCCTGCGCGAGGGCGGCGGTGAGGCCCTCGATTCCCCATTTCGTGGCGCAGTAGGGCGCCACCTCGGGCGACGTGGAGCGTCCCCAACCCGAGGAAAAGTTTACGAGGACTCCGGAGCCTCGAGCGATCATCGGTGGCAGGATGTGCCGGATCACGTTGGTGACGCCTTTCAGATTCACGTCGATGACCCGGTCGAAATCTTCGGCGGAAATCTCCCAGAGTGGCGCACTGGGATTGATCAGCGCTGCATTGTTGAGGACCAGATCGGGCGCGCCGAACCGAGTGACAATTTCGTCGCAAAAGCCCGCCACCGCCCGCTCGTCGGTGACGTCGACACCGCGAAAACAGTGGGAATCCCCGTGCCGCTCCGCCAGTTCCCGCAGAGCCGATTCGGAACGCGCGCACCCCGCCACGAGCGCGCCGCGTTCGATGAACGCCTCCGCCGCCGCTCGTCCGAGACCCCGTGAGCAGCCGGTGATCATCACGATTTTTTGGGAATCACTCATCGTCTTTTGTGGTGGCCTCCGACGTAACGATGGGAGCAATTCCCCCGCCGCGAAAGGAAAAACCCGGGCCGGCGTCCCATGCTCATCTTCATTTCAACCTCAACGAATCATGACCGCCGCTTTACTCGACCGCGAAATCATTCTAAATCCCGAAATGCGCGAATTTCCGGAATTCAGTCTCACCCGCCTGCTGGGGACCGTCTTCGAACCCACCGCAGGCTGTCGCATTTGCCTGCTCATCGATCTCGAAGACATGAACCTGATGAAGGGCTACGGCTTTCTCACCGCAGACGGCCATGACGTTCAGAAAAAAGGCCTACGAGGAATTCTATCTGGGTCTCAAGGACGGTGGTCTTGAAGCGCTCGGCCTGACCGGCGGCGAGATGTTCGCCTACCCGATGACCTATGGCTCGAATCTCGATCTCAAGGACGAGTGCTACGACGCCGAGGGCCACCAGCTCAGTCTGGATCGGGACATCTACCCGAACTACGACATCATCCTCTGTCTCTCCACTTTTTCGGCCACCGCGCCACTCACGGAGAAGTGCAAGCAATTCGGTTTCCGCGGCGCGACCATGCACGGGGTGAACGACATCATTCTCAATTCCGGCCTCGCGGTTGACTACAACGAAGTGAGCGCCGATGCGGAGAAACTGAGGCTCGCGATGACCGGCGCCGATTCGGTGGAAATCGACTTTGCGCTCGAGGACGGCCGCGTTCTCACGGCGTGGCTCGGGCTCGACGGCCAGGAGGCCCAGAAATCGCACGGACTCTGCCAGGGTCGGACGCCAGACGTCGCCAACCTGCCCGCCGGGGAGGTCTACTTTGTGCCGGTTGATGCTCGTGGCCAGTTCCCCATGAAATATGCCGACGGCACCCTCGGGGTGCTCGATGTGGAAAACCGGAATATCGTTCGCTCTACGTTGATCGAGGGAGACCAGGCGACCATTGATGCCCACAACCAGCGACTCGCCGATGATCCCATGACCGGTACCCTCGGAGAGCTCGGCTTCGGCACCCAGGTGCTGCCCGTCTCCGGTGCGGACATTCAGGATGAAAAGGTGCTCGGCACCTGCCACCTCGCCACCGGCCGCGACGATCATCTCGGCGGCGACATCGTGCCCGGCATGTTCAAGAAGCACGAGAACTCGACCCACGACGACATCCTCTTCGCCCCCCACAAGACGCCGAATTTCAACATCGCCCAGGTCCGGATGAAACGTGGCGACCAACACGAAATCCTGATCGAGAATTTCCGCCCGAGCGAGTATCTCCTCAGTGCCCTGCGCGGCGAAGCCTGATGAATTACGAAGCCGACAGGATTCTCAACACCTACCTGCTCTTTCACTACGGGACCCGCGAGGAAATCCTCGCGGGTTCGTCGTTGGAAGGAATCGGCGCCGCCAGTTTCAGCGATGCGTGTTTCCGATTTCCGGTGGCCACCGTGACCGACACCTTCGATCTCGAAAAGGGACCCTTTTCCCGTGCCCTGGATCTCGGCTGCGCGGTGGGGCGCTCCTCATTCGAGCTGAGCAAGGTGGCGGGGGAAGTCATCGGCATCGACTTTTCCCAATCGTTCATCGAAGCCGCCGCCAGGCTCGGAATGGACCAGACGCTGCGCTACCGGCGCTACTCCGAATCCCATCTCGGCGACGACTTGTTCGCCTCGGTCCCCGCCGATTCGATTCCTGAGCGAATCCGTTTCCAAGTCGGCGACGCGATGAATCTACCGAGCGACCTGGGTAGCTTTGACCTCGTCCATGCCGCCAATCTTCTCTGCCGCCTGTCCGAGCCCCTGCGCCTGCTGAAACGCCTGCCGGATCTGGTCAAGCCGGGCGGTCAGCTCGTCCTCGCCACCCCCGCGACGTGGCTCGAGGAATTTACTCCGACCGAGTATCAACCGGAGGGGCTGACTCTGGACTATCTTGAAACGCAGCTGTCCTCTGATTTCGATCGGCAAACCGTCACGGAACTGCCTTTTCTGATCCGGGATCATCAGCGGAAATTCCAGATCAGCACCTCACAGGCCAGTCTGTGGATCCGGCGCTGACCTTGCCGCCGGGAACGCTTCAGGGCGATCGATTTCCTCCCTATTCGCTTGCGGAAAAATTCTGTTTTTCGGGCTTGTCGTTCTTGTTTTGCTTCGTTAACAAGGACTCATGAGCACAAGATCTCTTTTGTTCAAACTCCCGTTGATCGGAACAACTTTTGTCCTCGGGGCGCTCATTTTCACCTCTCTCAACGCCCGGGAATTCACCGACAAGCAGGGACGAAAGATCAATGCCGAAATCGTTTCCTACACCGACGATTCCGTTGAGTTGAAAATGGGAAACAACACCTACGGCGTTCCCATCGAGAATCTTTCTCTCGAAGACCAAGTCTACATCACCGAATGGATCAAGGCCAATCCCGCGGCAACAGGTTACCGTTTCCGATTGTACAGCGATCTGGAGATGCTCAAGCGTTCCACCAAGGACGGAATCATGGTCCAGGATCGCCTGAAAACCGTTCCCTACGAATACACCCTGGTTGTGTATAACCAAAGCAAATCTGCGATCACCGACGTCGATATCCGCTACGAGATCTACGTCAATGATGTGGTCGATACCCGCGGTAACCGCTATGCGCAGCTCGCCGTGGGAGCGGAGAAGATCGATCGGCTGCAAACGATTCCGGGAAAGCTGACCAAGAAGACCATTCCCGCTGACGGAAAAATTGAGTTCAAGCACGAGTTCCCGACCGAGATCTATGTCGATCGCGATGGCGGCCGCATCGATCAGGCGGCCTCCGACAAAGTGATCGGTGTCCGTGTCAGAGTTTACAAAGATGACAAGCTGCTCTGGGAGTATGGCGAGGCGGAAGATGACAAGCGCTTCGCTCAAGCCAGTTGGCAGGACGAAGCGGCCAGCGAAGAAACGAGCCCGGTCGAATAGAAAGATCGTTCCTTTCCCTGTCAGGAGGCTTGTGGGAACGAGCGCCTCCGTGCTAGTTTGACTCCGTGAAACGTTTGGCGGTATCGATCAGTATCGTAATTTCCCTGACTGAGGCAGCGAACGGCTCCGAGTCAGGAAGCGACATTCAGGATGCGGTGGAACGGGCGCTCCCCTATCTGGAGGAAGAGGGCACCTGGTGGATCGAGGAGAAAGCCTGCGTGTCCTGCCATCACTCCACCTTTTTTGTGTGGGCGAAAGATTTGGCGCTGAAACAAGGCTACTCGGTCGAGAAAGGAGCACTCGAACAACAGCGCAATTGGGTGGTCGAATCTTTTCTCACGCCGATCGAACCCGATCCCAAGCAGCCCGACAACCAGCCAAAACCGGGGGAAGTTCAGGGTGACCGGAATGTCGAAGGCGTCAGCCAGCTCCTTGTTTCCGCCTCCGCGGATCAGCTCCGCGAAAGCACCAAAGAACGCCTCCTGAAAATCGTCGCCGACAATCGGAACGACGATGGCAACTGGGCTCCGGGTGGACAATTGCCTCGTCAAAAACGTCCCCGGGACGAAACCCAGGCAGTATCCAACCAATGGGCCATCTCTGCGCTCGGAGTCAAGCCGATTGACGATTCCTACTCAGCCGCAAAAACCACCGAGTGGTTTGCCATGAATGCCTATCTGCGAAAGGATGCCGCTTCGTTGAATCAGTTGCTCGCCCGCCAGAACCCGGACGGAGGCTGGAGCTGGATCGATGGCGAAGGCAGCGATCCCGAGGCCACCGGTCAGGCGTTGTTCGCCCTCGGACGCAGCCGCGTCAAAGATGACAGAATGTCGGAAGTCATCTCCAGAGCCCGGGATTTCCTCATTCAGGGCCAAGCGGAGGATGGTCACTGGGAAACGAAGAGTACGAAGGATCGAACCAAGTCCACGCGTGTCTCCGACTTCTGGGGATCCGCCTGGGCGGTGATCGGACTGCTCGAAGCGGGAATCTGACTCTCTTTTTCCGCTGACTCAACAGGGTCAGGTCACGGACTCAACAGGGTAGAGTTCAAGGCATTGGACGGCGCGCCAATCCGCCCTACATTTCCCGCCACCATGCCCTCATCTGAAACCCACCCTTTTCTCGATCACTCCTTTCATCTCCACTGGTCGCGCCTGGTTCCCGAAGCGATCGAACCGGATATCAACGTCGCCCTCGACGAGGCCAAGTCGGCCATCGATCAACTGGCTCAGCCAGTGGCGGAAGGCGAGAGCCTGACCTTTGAAAACACGCTGCTCGCGCTGGAGGAAGCGACCGAGAATCTCGACCTCGCCTGGGGCCGAGTGGGGCATCTCGACAGCGTTCGCAACAGCGACGAACTGCGCGAGGCCTACAATGCGATGCTGCCGAAGGTGTCGGAATTCTACGCCGGCATCCCGCTCAACGAAGGGCTCTGGAAACGCGTCGCCGCCTACGCGCTCACCGATGATGCGCTGGCCCTCACCGGTCCGAAGAAGCGCCTGCTTGAGGAAACGATCGCCGATTTCAAGCAGAACGGCGCTGATTTGCCGCAGGAAAAGAAGAAGCGCCTCGAAGAAGTCCAGGCCGAGTTGGCGAAAGTGACTCAGAAATATTCCGAGAACGTGCTCGACTCGACCAATGCCTGGGAATTGATCGTGGAAGACGAAAGCCGACTCGCCGGCCTGCCGAAGACAGCCAAGGCCACCCTGCGCGGCGAAGCCAAGGCCAAGGGACTCGGCACCGACGAGAAGCCGGTCTGGCGCATCACGCTGAAAGCGCCGAGCTACATCCCGGTGCTGGAATACGCCGAAGACGAATCGCTTCGCCGCGAGGTGTGGGAGGGTTCCACCACGATCGGGAACAGCGGTGACTACGACAACACGGAGCTGATCTGGAAGATTCTCGATCTGCGCCACGAGAAAGCCGCACTGCTGGGCAAGGAGCATTTCGCCGATCACGTGCTGGAACGTCGCATGGCCAAGACGGGCGAAGCGGCACTGCAGTTCGTCGAGGATCTTCACCAGCGAACCAAACCGGCCTTCGATCGAGAAACACGCGCGTTGGAAGAATTTCGCGCCAAGAAAACCGGCGGCGAGCCCGAGCCCTTCGAACCGTGGGACCTGGCTTACTGGTCCGAGAAACAGCGCAAGGCGCTCTACGATTTCGACGAGGAGGAATTGCGTCCGTATTTCCCCATCGACGGCGTGCTCGAAGGCATGTTCGAGATCGCGCAGCGGATCTTCCACGTCCGCATCGAGGAAAAGCCGTCCGTTTTCATCGAACCCGGATCCGGCGAAGCGGCGCCCGATGGCGTCGCCGAGGTCTGGCATCCCGAAGTGAAATTCTACGAACTTCGAGACAGCGCGAGCGACGAGCATCTCGGCTCATTTTACGCCGACTGGCATCCGCGCGACTCGAAGCGTTCCGGCGCCTGGATGAACTACCTTTTCACCGGAGAACCACCAGCGCTGGATGGCGGCGAACGGAAACCGCACCTCGGGCTCATTTGCGGCAACATGACGCCTTCCTCGGATGATCAGCCAGCGCTGCTGACTCACAACGAGGTCGAGACGGTGTTCCACGAGTTCGGACACCTGCTCCATCACCTGCTCGGCGATGTCGAGATCAAGTCGCTCAACGGCGTCAAGGTAGTTTGGGATTTCGTCGAGCTACCGTCGCAGATCATGGAGAACTTCTGCTGGGAACGCGTCAGTCTTGATCTTTTCGCCCGCCATTTCGAAACCGGCGAAGCGATTCCGGAATCGCTTTTCGAGAAAATGATCAACGCGCGGAACTATCGTTCCGCGACCGCCATGATCCGGCAGCTGGCTTTCGGTAAACTCGATCTCGAGCTGCACATCCACTACGGCAAGCACCAGGGCCACGACCTCGACGAGCTGATGGAAGAGCTGTTGGCGGAATACCAGGTTCGCCTGAAGACGAAACCGCCCACGATGGTGCGTCGGTTCGGTCACCTCTTTTCCAGCTCGACTGGCTACGCCGCCGGTTACTACAGCTACAAATGGGCCGAGGTGCTCGATGCAGACGCCTTCACGCGATTCGCCGAGGGCGGCGTGCTCAGTCCCGAGGTCGGCCGCGAGTTCCGCGACAAGGTGCTCAGCAAGGGCAACTCCGAGGATGCCGCCAAACTCTTCCGCGAGTTCATGGGTCGCGACCCCGGTCTCACCGCGCTGATGGTGCGCAGCGGGCTGGCGTGACTTCGGAGGGGCGATTTCCAATCGCCCGCAGAGCCTCGGAAGAGAGACAGAGCGCTCGACAGGAACGACGCAGGCGATTGCAAATCGCCTCTCCGTTTCGAGCTTTGACCGCTCAAGTCACCGCGCTTCGAGGCGAGTCGACTTTCGCGTCGCGCCGCAGCCGCGCCACGGTGTAGGCGGGATCGTCGGGCAACACCTCGACGTCGACCATGGCGCCAGCTTTTTCCAGCATGCCGCGGCAGTCGGCGGAGAGGTGACGCAGGCGCAGGTTTTTCCCCGCCTGACGATAGCGCTCAGCGATGGCGTTGATGGCCTCGAGACCGGACATGTCGCAGACCCGGGCGTGGCCGAAATCGATCACGATGTTCGGCACATCAGACTTGGCTTGGAAGTGGTCGGAAAAATCGCGCACTGAACCGAAGTAGAGAAGTCCTTCGAGCGAGTAGATCTTTTCGTCATCGGTCTCCTTTTCGACGCGAACGTAGACGTGCTTCGAACTCTCCCAGGCGAACACCAGCGCCGAGAGAATGATGCCGACGAACACCGCGGTGGCGAGATCGTGGAGGAAAACGGTCACCAGTGTCACCGCCACGATAACGAGGATCTCAGAAAAAGGCACCTTGCCGAAAGTCTTGAGCGAGGACCATTCGAAGGTTCCGATCACGACCATGAACATCACGCCGACGAGCGCGGCGATGGGGATTTTCTCGATCACCGGTCCGCCGACCATGATGAAAAACGCCAGTGCCACCGCCGCGGTGATGCCGGAGGTGCGGCCGCGACCGCCGGATTTCAAGTTGATGAGTGATTGACCAATCATGGCGCAGCCGCCCATGCCGCCAAAGAGACCGGAGAGAAAATTGGCGCTGCCCTGGGCGATGCATTCGCGATTTCCCTGTCCGCGTGTCTCGGTGATTTCATCGATGAGCTGCAGCGTCATGAGCGACTCGATGATCCCCACCATGGCGATGGTGAACGCGGTCTTGAGCAGGAACTGCCACTCGCCGCCCCAATCAATTCCCGTAGGCAAAGCCGGGAGCGGAAACGATCCGGAGAGTTTGCCTTCTGGATTTCCCGCAGCTTGGGCAAGCACGTTCGACACCGTGGCGGAGTCGCGAAAAAAGAAGAAGGCGATCAATCCCACCGTGACGATGGCCACCAGCGACGACGGAACCGCCTTGGTCAGCTTGGGGAAAAACTGGATGATGACCATGGTCAGCGCGACCAGTCCGACCATCACCGCCAGCGGTTGACCGGCCAGCCACTCGCCCGACTGCGGATCCCGGAACGAAGGGAACTGCGCCATGAGAATGACGATGGCGAGCCCGTTGACGAAACCGATCATCACCGGGTGCGGCACCAACCGGAGAAAACGGCCCAGCTTCAACAGACCGAAGGTGATCTGGATGATACCGGCGATCATGATCACTGCGAAGAGATACTGGAGCCCGAGACCTTCGCCCAGCGCATCTCCGTGAATTACCGCTTTCCCAGCGACCACCGCGATCGCTCCCGTGGCGCCGGAGATCATGCCCGGTCGGCCACCAAACGCCGCCGTGATGAAACCCATGAAGACGGCCGCCCAGAGTCCGACCAGCGGATCGACACCGGCGGCAAACGCGAAGGCAATCGCCTCCGGAACCAGCGCCAGGGCCACGGTGAGGCCCGAGAGAAGATCGTCTTTGTAGTTGCCGTTTTTCTTGCGGAAAAGATCGAACATGACTGAACTGGAAACGTTAGGAATTGAGAAAGGCCAGAAGCACTTTCTGATTCGAAAGACCGATTCGTGTTTCCCACTCATGCGGAATCACGAAACTTTCGGGTGCCCAGTGGGGGTCCCGCCGCCGCGCCAGTCGATCGATCTTCCGATCGCACTATTTGCCCGCCAGCCAGCCTGCGCGGGCCTTCTTTCGCCCGAATCGCCGGAAGTTCAAGTCGTTCTTCCCGATTCGCTCGTGATCGGCACTTGGAACCAAGGCTCGCCGGGGCTATGGATGTCGCCATGACGCTCGAGTTGCCGAAGTGGTTTGATCTCCACACTCATTTCCGCCAGGGACCCGCCATGCCCGCCTACATCCAGGCCCATCTGGACATGGGCTGCGCCGGGGCGCTGGCCATGCCGAACACAAAACCGCCGGTGTCTCGGGTCTCGGGTGAAAACCGGGAAGACAGCTGGACGATCGAGAGCTACGCCGCCGATCTGCGCGAGGCGGGAGCCGACGCCTTCGAACAATTGATCGTACCGCTCTATCTCACCCGGGAGACGACCCCGGAAATGATCGTGGAGGGAGCCGAAAGCGGACTCCTGAGAGCCGCGAAATATTATCCGCCTCACGGCACCACCAACGCGGAACACGGTGCGCCGATGGCCGATTTCCTCGGAAGCGATGTCTTTCGGGCCATGGAGGAAAACGGGATCGTTCTCTGCATCCACGGTGAGCAACACGGGCTCGGCGGCGCGGACTATCTCGCCAGCAATCGAAATGCGGAATCGCTTTTTTACCGCGACCTGATGCCGCGCCTCCTGGAACAGCATCCGAAACTGAAGATCGTCTGCGAACACATCACCACGAAAGAAGCGGCTTACTTCGTGAAACATGCCTCGAACCAAGTCGGCGCGACCATCACTCCCCAGCACCTCCTTTACACCATTGGCGATCTCATCCAGGGGTTGAAGTATCACCTCTACTGCCTGCCGATCGTGAAGTTCGACGACGATCGCGACGCTCTCCGCGAAGTCGCCATCGAGACAGGGCAGACCAAGTATTTCGCCGGAACCGACAGCGCCCCTCACACCGTGAAAGCGACTGATTGCGGATGCGCGGCCGGGTGTTTTACCGGCGGATGCGCTCCGCAACTTTACGCGATGGGATTCGAGGAAAGCGGCGTCGATCTGGCGAGCTCAGCCGGGCTCAGCACTTTCGAACGCTTCCTTTCCCTCAACGGTCCCGCTTTCTACGGGTTCGAACCTTCGGCAGAACGATTCCAACTCGAGAAGGAGATCTCGGAAACCCCGATCCTGAATACCCAAGCCGGACCGGTCACCCCGTTGCCGCTGGGGATGAACCTGCCGCTGACCTGGCGATTGGCGTAGAATCGAGCTCAGTTCTCGATTCCGAGGTGCTCTTTGAGAAAGGCGGTCACCTTGATCGCTACGTCCTCGCCTCCCGCGCCGGCGACGTTGTGTTTCCCGCCCTCGACTACGAAAAGTTCGGACTCGACTCCGGCCGCCTCGAGTTTTTCCTCCAGACGCTGCGCGTGCTCGATCGGCACGATGTCGTCGGCATCGCCGTGAACGATGAGGATCGGCGGATCATCTTTCGAGACGTAGCTGATCGGGGAAACGCTAGCCTTCAATTCGGCGGACATTTCTCCGGCCGGCGTACCGGGTTCGTAGCCGAGCAGTTGTCGGTAGGCCGGGTGCTTGTGATCGATCTCGGCGAGCAGGCTCCAATCGGTCGGGCCGGCGAAACCCACGGCGCAAGTAACACGAGATGATTGGCGCTGCACCGGGTCCTCCGCATCGGGATCGGCGGCGTCATCGGCCAGCGCCAGCCAGAGCGAGAGATGACCGCCTGCCGATCCGCCGGTGACACCGATGCGATTCGGATCGATGTTCCACTTCGCCGCGTTCTCGCGCACGAACTGGATCGCGCGCACGCAGTCATTCACCTGCGCCGGATGAATGGCGACATCGGTGAAGCGATACTCGACCGCGACCACCGACCACCAGCCGTTTTCCACGCCCTTGGCGAGAATGCCGGGGATCGGCTTCTTCGATCCGGCCCGCCAGCCACCGCCATGAATGTAGACCATCGCCGGCACCGCTTTCTCCGCCTTGGCGAGATAGACATCGAGCGCTTGAATCTCGGGCCGCTCCGTGCCGTAGGCGAGATCGGCCGTCGTTGGTTCGAGCGCGTTGGACGGGAGAGGAAGAAAGGCGAAAGCGGTCGCCAGGACGGCAGCGAAAAGGGAGAGGAGTTTCATGGACGGAATACTGTCAGGAAGGGCGGCACGATGCATCAGAAAATATTGGTGTTCATTCGCGTCAATTCGCAGTTCAGCCCTTCAACGACGCCAAATAGGCGATCAGATCGAGAAACTGTTCCTCGCTTAGCGAATGCGTCAGGCCCGCCGGCATCAGGGTCGGCAGGTTGCGACGCTCGGCGACGGTTGTTTTTTCCAACGGCAAAATCCAAGGTGCGGTCGTGTTGCGGTACCAGATGAGGTCGTCGTCTTCGCGCTCCAGGTAACCGGTGATCGCCTTGCCGTCCTTCGTGGTTAGGGAAACCGCCTGGAATCCTTCCTTGATCTGCCGATCCGGCCAAAGCACCGACTCCACGATCTGATCCAGCGGCATCCCGGCCCCGACATTGGTCAGCGCAGGTCCGATCACGCCACCTTCATCGCCGACGCGATGACAAGCGATGCAGCTGAGCTGCGCCATCAGGTAGACGTCGCGGCCTTTCTCGGGATCGCCCTTCCCGCCCCGGATTTCGGCGACGATTTTCTGAACGCGTTCGGCGTCATACTCCGGCGCCGCCGATTCGATGCCAGCGATCTGGTTTAGAATAGGTGTCAGCTTGGGATCGGAGCGACCGGTTTGATTCATCAAGTTGAGCAAAGCCTGAGCGGTCGTCGCTTCGATTTTCTTCTCGGACTCATCCAATGCCGCTGCCAGCGCCGCAGAACCATGCGCGTCTGCGAGCAAGGGTCGAGCAAGAGACAGCGCTTTCTCTTCCTCCGTCGCCAGATGTTTCACGGCGGTTTCCGCCGCCACTTTTGCGTCGGAAATCATAAGCGCCTCCATGGCGGCCACTTTGATTTCCGGACGTTCGGCACCTTCCAGCTCATCAAGAATCGACCCCGCGGCTGAAGCATTCAGTATCTCGGCCATGGCTCTGAGACGAGCGCGGCTTACAGCGAGCGAAGACTCCGTAGAAGACGGACCGAGGTTCACCCCACCCACTTTCCAGAGTCCCGCCAGCCGGTATCCCAGAATCGACAGTTCATCTTTTGAACCGATAAGCCCTTGAAGCGCGATGACAAACTGCTCGTCCGGTTTCAGTTTCCGGCTTTCGGAGGCATCCGCCACCACAGTCAACAGAGAGACATCGTCATTCTGATATCCTTCCATGAACGCCTTGCGCAGGTCCGCCACATCGCCAAAACGGGCCAACACCGCGAACAGGCGAGACCGTTCGTTCGCTTCTAGATCTTCTTTCAGTCTCTCACAGGCAAAACCTGCCGCGTCCTCGCCACCGACCGTTTCCAGAACGAAAGCGAGATGCGAAGCGTTGCCAAAGAACGCGATGTTTTTCTCAAGCGCCCGCTTCCAATTCTCCTCCAACGCGAACACTGCCTGACCCAGCGCGTAGTCGACAAAGCGATCCATTTCTCCGGCATCGAGAACGGAAAGCGCGAGTTTCATCGATTCGGCGCTGGGACGATTGGCGCAGGCGATGACCGCTTCAAGCCGGGGCCGCGGATGCGAATCGGCGAGCAAGGCGGCGAGTCGTTTATCGGCATCAGCGATCGGTTCGACAGCCCGACCAATCGCTCGCGCGGCAGCGGCTCGGACCTGCGGATTGGGCGAAGCCTGGAGACGATCAAGCATCGCGGCATCGATCGTTCCAAACGACTCCATGATCCCGGCCAACTCGACGAGCGCCAGTTGATCGGCCGCGTTGGAAGAATCGAGTTCGCTTTCCACCCAGTCGCGCAGGCGCGACGCCACTTCCTCCTGATCATCGTGGTCGGAAAGCAAACGCCTCGCCTGTTCTCGCGTCCAACGTTCGCCGGAACGGAGTTGCTCGAACCAGCCCTCCAAGTCCAGCGCATTTAGCTCGGGTTTCTCGATCAATGGCCTACCTTTTGCCGTCAGCCGCCAAATGCGGCCGTGGCTGTAGTCGCGATCGGGATGGCGCAGACTGACCTGGTAGTGATTGATGATGGGATTGAACCAATCGGCAACGTAGATGGCTCCATCCGGTCCCGGGAGAACGTCGACGGGACGGAAACTCGGGTGCTCGCTGTAGAGCAAGCGAATTGGTTTCGAGACCGCGAAACCGGAGCCCTCCTCCACCAGTGGTAATGCCGAGACTTCCCGAGCGAAGTAACCCGCGATGATGGCGTGATGCTGAATCCAGTCCGGCGGATGCGACGATTCCACCACCGCGCCGCCCATGCTTTTTCCCGGTGTCTGGCCGACCTGACCGGACACCATCAGCTCGCGCGAGTGCGTGGTCGGAATCAGGGCGGGATCTGCGAAACAGAGGTGCGGTCCGTTGCTCTTGATGAAAAGCGATCCCCATCGATCGAGCGCCACGCCGGCGGGATTCTGGCTCGTCATCGAGGGAAAGCCGAAGGGCTCCAGCTTTGTCACGCGCGGATTGAATCGCCAGAAACCTGCGGTGTCGCCACGAGCCACGCCCCAAGGTGTTTCGACTTGGGAAAAGGCGTGGAGACCCTGAGTGAAGTAGAGAAACCCGCCGGCGTCGAACTTCAGGTTGCTGATGTTCTGGTGTGTGTCGCCGGTGCCGAAACCGGTCAGGATCACCTTGCGTTCGTCGGCCTGATCGTCCCCGTCGGTGTCATGGAGAAAAACGAGGTCGGGCCCTTCCGCGAGCCAGACGCCGCCGTGACCGAGCGCGAATCCCGTCGGCATTTCCAGGCCGTCGGCAAACATGGTCGAGTGATCCGCCTTTCCGTTGCCGTCGCGATCTTCCAGAATGAAGAGCTTGTCGTCCGAGAGCTCACCCGGTTTCAGCTGCGCGTAGGCCAGCGTGCACAGCACCCAGAGACGGCCGCGCGGGTCCCACTGGATCGCGATAGGATTGGCAATGCCGAGCGATTCATCGGCGAACAGCGAGATCTCGAAGTCTTCGTGGATCTGAAATGCAGCCTGTTCGGCAGCCACGGAGTTGTCCGACGCGGGAGCGTTGTCGGGACTAATGGCGAGCCCGTACTCGCCACCGCCTGTCAGCGTCAGCACGATCGTACAAACGCTGCTGAACCATTTTGAAATCAGGCGCGGTCTCATTGGTTGGAAGCGTTTTGCGCCGCCATCTCGCCGGCATAACGATGGATATCAGCCTCGGTCTCCGCGATCAGCGCGGGCAGCGAATCGATTTCCCGCAGAAACCACCGTTCACTCCGCTCCACCGGATCGCGCGAAGCCGGCACATGCTGGCGATCGCCGAAGAGAAACGCCCAATTGGTCGGTCGATAGTATTGCTGCCACAGCCGGTTTTTGCGATCGATGGCCTGGCGCAGCGATTGGGAAAGATCCGGCGAAGTGTCCGGCTTGGGACTTTTCGGAAAGTTCAGTTGCTTGGCGATTTCATCGGCGACCGCGCGGTGGCCCGATTCGGTCAGGTGAATACCATCGTGGGAAAACCCCGCTTCGAGAGAGGTGCGAAAAGGCGTAAACAGATCAACGAAGAGGGCATCGTTTTCCGTCGCGACCTTCCCGATATCGGCCACCACTTCCGCGAGACGCTCGTTACGCGCCTCCGTTTCCGCCTTGGCCGGACCCACGGGAAAAAATGGTGTCGGCGCCACGAGGACGAGCCGCCTTGTTCGCGTGCTCAACTGCTCGATCATTTCCCGATAGGCCTCGATCGTCCACGTTCCACCCGGAAGCGATTCCATTTTTCCGAAGTCGATGAAAAGGATGCCGGGTTCGGTGCGTTCGCGGGAGTCGGGAACGCTGCCCGGCTGGGTGTCGCCTTTCTCTGTATAGAAATAGCGTGGCCGGGCCTGGTAGGTGAGGACATCACCCTGCCAGGCGAGGTTGCGAAGCTTCAGGTTTTTCCGCGGCCAGGCGAGGTGAAAACGCGACTCAAGAAAACCGTGGCGATCCTGATCGAACGTGTTGGTACCGCCGATGAACGCGATGGTTTCTCCCTGCGCGGGTTCGAACCGGCCGTTTTCGAAGGGTGGCGCGGGAGTTTCCACGGGGCGTAGGCTGCGCAGCAGCACGGGCAGTTCCTCATCACCCGCCTTCGCCGGACCAGAGCCACCCCCCGTCACTCCGATCAGAATCCCGACTGTCAGGCTTCGAAGAATCACGCGCATCATTCCACGCATCGTCCCGGATACCGCCGACTCGCACAATGGCGAACACGCGCCGTCGGAGGGGTCTCCTCGTCGGAAATCCAGCCGGAAAAACCGACCGGGAGTCAACAGGGTTGCCTCGTCGACCGGACCCTGTTGAATGGAATTTGCCGGGTTTTTCCCGCTCAACGCCCGCCACGCGACTTTTCGTCAGCGAATGGCGTTGGTAGCGGTCAGCAGCGGCGTCCATTCGCGCTCCCGATGGGAGTTCGACGGCGTCGAAGCGACCACCGGTTCCCTGGCCACCGGCGAAGCGGGGACGGCTGCCGGCGGTTCCGTGGCGGGAACGGTGCCAAGCAATTCCGGTTTGGGCATCGCCGCCTGGGCGGTATCCGGCGCGGACACAGGAACCAGCGCTGGCGTGCTGACGGGTTCGGGAACCGTTTCGGCTCGTTTCCGGGCCGGCTTGACCATGGAGGCCAGGAGCGACTGTTTCGGTGCGACCGAGGGAGCCGCTGCCGGCGGCAACGCCGCGGGAACTTCCGGCGCCGGGTAGTTTTCCTGGGCGACCATCGTGGGCGCGTAGGCAAAAACGTAGGCCGGGCGCTCGAGTTTCTTTTCCAGACGCTTCATGTCCTTTTCAGACAGCGAAAGACAGCCGGCGCTGCGCCCGAGGCGCCCGCCCTCATTCCGGTTGGCGATCATGGCTTCTCTCGAGACATAGTCCGCCGCGTGAATGACGATGGCGCGCTTGCGAGCGTTGATGTTGAAACCGGGATCGAGCCCGTCGAGACGCAGTGACTGTCCGTGTTTGCCCCAGTACTCTTCACCCACGCGATAGAGTCCCAGCGAGGATTGGTTCGAACCCACGCGATCCGAGAAGTTCGTGGCATAGAGCAAGCCGGAATTCACCCCGTGGGCCACCAGGCTGTTCATGCGGGCGCGACCGTTCTTGAGATCGACGACCGTCATCCGCTTCTCCGAGGAGGGCTTGGAATAATCGACAATCACAAGACTGCCCTTTCTGGGCTCGCTGCCCACCTCGGACGAGACGCGCTGTTTCGCGAACGAAAGCGCCGAATCGGATACCACCGGTGACGTGCAACTGGTCGCAACGAGCGACGCGGTCAGCAAGCAGGCTAGTTGGGTAGGAATGACGAAGGGTCGCACCACAGTCATCATATCAAGTTTCGTGTTGGGGTGAAAAAAGATCGCAGGAATCATGCACAAAACAAGATTTTTTCTACTCAGTTTAGAATCTCGAATATTTTAAGTGGCGAAACATTCTAAGCCAACAGTGAATCGCCATCGGCTCACGGCCATTTCAATCGAGACGGGAAAGAAACGGATTGCCGCGGTATTTCTTAGAGGAAACTTCGAAATTACCGCCGTTCCGCGCGGTGTGATCGATCAATGCAGATTGATGCCACGAGCCATCAGTTGATCCTGGATCTCCTGATTCCCGAGCATACGTTTCCACTCCTCTGATGCCCGGGTTGAAACTGCTTTGATTTCGTCCAGATGACCTTGAACGACTCTTTCATTCCGGTCGCTGGAATTGATGAATCGTTGAAGGCGATCGAGCACCACTTCCTGGTTGCTGATGACCTGCACGAGACGCGGATCACTCTGTGAGCGCAAGGCTCTCAATCGATTCTGCGTCTCGTTGAGAGCGTCGTCTTTGCCGAGCTGAAACGTTTCTATCGACTCTCCCGATCTGATCCGTCCAGCAAAGTCGGCGTAGGGAGCCATCGCCTCGTGAAGACGGATCAAGGTTCCGGAAAGCGAAAAGTGAGCGGGCAGTCGATTCTCGGCGGCTGCCAGGAGTATCTTCGCCGAATACAAATTGGGCGCACCATTGAGGACCAACCTGAGTCGTTGAGCCATTTCGGGAGCGAACAGTGCTTTCGCGCCTCCTTGAGCCAGATCGGATTGAATGGAATCAAACGAAGTCAGCGCCTGACTGTATTCGGGAGATCTCGCATCGGGATTCACCAGCCGAACCGCATCGTCGAGCGAATCAAGGAGGAATACCCTGGCGGTCAGGAAAGCCCGAAGCTTCTCCTCCACGACGAAATCGTCAATATCCACCTCATTCGCGACGGGAATGCCGATCACCGAGCAACCCTCGGCCATGGCGCCGCGGATCTTGTCCGGCACGCCACCAATCGGCTGAACTTTCTGGTCGGCGTTCAGATCTCCGGTGACGGCAACGTTTTCCGGAATCTCGAAACCTTCAAAAAGCGACTCGAGAAGGAGAGCGGTCGCCACCGCTGCGGACGGTCCGTCTTTTCCGGTCCATTTGTCGGCGAAGCCGAATTGTACTTCCTGATTCGTCGGAAGTATCTGATGCCGAATCTGAGTCGCCCGCACCACCTCGGCGAGTGCCCGCGTCATTTCTGGGCCCACTTCCTGATTGAATTGAAATCCGATTTTTCCATCCGTCCGATCGAGCGTGGCTGTTGCGGTCAATGGCATCGCCTGGGCGGCATGTTTCCCATCTTCGATCTCCCGAACCAACAATGCATGAATCGTCGCCAGGGAACGCTTGAACGAGATGTTTCCTCCCACTTTTTCGACGCGCTGCGGATCTGTTTCGGCCTGCACCATCTCGGGTGGCTCCACTCCAATCTCGGGGAAGTCCTGACTGGGCTCAGCCTTTCCCGGAACACCGGTGCCCGGCTCGTCACTCCTCACCTGTAGCAACACTGAATACTTGTCGGTTGAATGACCAATCCAAACCTGCCGGTTGGAAAATTCGGGCATCGGGAATTCGTAGGTACTCTTCTGCTCGGAAAGGGCCGCATTGATATCCAGATTCTGAATCTGTTCGGGCATCTCCATCTCGTAGTATCGATAGAGAAACTCCAACAATTGTCGTGCCAGATCGGCTGCCTCTGTCTGGGAATCCGTTGTTCCCACCGAGATGGAAAACTGAACCGCGAATCCTCCCTTGATCGAGATGGCCACCGGGATCTTCTGCCCTTTGAAGGGAATCGCGGGGCTGGATTCCAACCGACTGAAAAGGACAGACTGCGAAACCGGGTCGCGTACTTCCCTGGACTCGTAGGGACCAAATAAAGTCTCCGCCCGGATTTCCTGCTCGGTCATTCCGATTCGCCATGGACCAAATTGCTGAGCGACGGACCTTTCCGAGAGAAAGGAAAGGCAACCAATCAGCAACAACCCTGTGAGAACCGGTTTCATCGTTAACACCTTCGCAAAGTCGCTAAGATCGGACCAAAAAAGCGCCGCCTTTGTCAAACCGAATTTCCTGTCCCTCACCTCCGAAAGTGCCCTACCGCCGCGCACTGGCGGCGCGTTCGACCATGCGGCGAAAGATGACCTGGCGTTCCTCGCTGCTGACGCCGCGTTCGCGGATTTTGCCGATTTCTTCGATGAGACGATTGCGGGTGCCTTCGTCGAGTTTGGACAGCTTTTCGACGATGTCCTTCGGCGGCGGGCCGCGAAAGCCGTCGCCCGAAACGCCCTCGTGATAGTCGCGTTGGGGCCGGTCTGACCTTTCACTCCGCCCGTTGGAGGAATTGCCGGGCCGGCTCGCCGTCTTGATTTCGCCCGGCTTCAGCTGGTCTTCGTCGAACCGCACCGACACGACTTCGCCACCGGCCACGGCGATTCGCGCGATCATCTTTTCGAGATCGGACTGATCGCCCTCCACCCCCACGAGGCGCCAGCCCTGCGCATTGGCGGCATCGGATACGACCTGGGTTTCTTTCGTGTCCTTGTGGAAAAGCGTCACGTACAACTCACCCTCGATCCGGGCGACCCCGGTCAGGATGATCGAGTCGGACAGGTTCAGCGAACGCAGGAAGGGCGAATTCTGCATCAGCGCCTCGTAGTTCGACGCCGATACGGGCACCACCACGGAGTCCGGAAGCGACGCTCCTCCGCCATCCCCAGCGGTGGCGTCACCATCGACGGCCAATGCCACGCCAGAACACCCGGTCACGACCGCGATCAGGATCGCTCGCAACACGGTGCCGGCATCCGCGCACACTATCGGGATCTGGAGGAAGGAGCGCATGAAAAGTGGATCAACCTACACTCCCGCCCGAAGCCGGATGGCGGGATTTTTCGGCGCAATCAGTGACCGGTTCCGCGACGAACCTGGTCCCTCACTTGGCCGCGGTCTTCTTGGCCGGCGCCGGTTTCTTCGGAGCCGGTTCGACGTAGGGAGGGTTCGTGTAGGCCCCGGGAGCGGCTGACTCGATATTCGGCGGCACCTCGGCCGAGACATCGCCGAGGGCCCAGCGAATCCCACCGACGAGGATGTCCTGAAAGATCGGATTCGTCCACACGTCCTCGCGATGCCCCATCGCGGTGTAGAAGACGCGACCGTCCCCTTCCGTCCTGGCCCAGGTATTCGGGTAGGCCGGGCGTTGGTATTCGGCGCCCTCCATCGAAGGCGCGTCAATCACCGTCAGCACGTGAATGTTTGGCGTGAAATCTTTGAGCGAATACCACTCTTCCTGAAAACCATACTCGGGCCCGACCTTTTCGAACCCGGGGAACTTGGCATCGGTCACCGTATTCTTCACCACCTGCTGCGCACCGTGCTTGATGAATTCGCCGCCGAGAAAACGCACGTAGGGATCCGCGTCCTTGCCGTGGTTCAGGTAGCGATCCGGCCCCTTGTCGGCCTCGTTGGCGGTGTGAAAGGTGTCGCTTGCCGAGTGGGTGCCGATGAAGCCTTTCCCGCTGTTCACGAAATCGAAGAGCGCCTGCTTCCCTTCCGGGGACATCGGCGGATTCCCGTCCGTGCCCGGGCTGCAGAGATCGCCGGTGGTGTAGAACATCACCGCGTCGAACTGCTTCAGGTAATCGGGACTGAACAGCGAGCCGTCCTTCGAGAAGGTGAATTCCCAGTCATTCTTTTCGCCCAGGTCCAACAGGATCTTTTCGGCGTAGCTGGGCTTGCCGTCCTTCCAGGAAATGACGGAATGCTCGTAGCCGCTGGATTTCGTGAAAAACAGGATTTTTCGCGGTGCGGCGACGGCGGATACGAGCGGCGCCAGGAGTCCTGCCACGACGAGCGGCAGCAGACGGGAGGTGAAGGGAAGTTTCATGGGGAAAACAGCCAAGTTTGGCCGGCTCAGGGCTTCCAGTTTTTCACGTAGTCGATGCACTCGGTGACTTCCGGCAGCGAATCTTCCCAGTGGTATTCGTACTCGATGGAAATCGGTCCGTTGAAGCCCTGCGCCTGGAATTCCTTGAGGATCGCGCTCACATCGCCCTCGCCCGTGCCGTAGGGCATGTCGTGGGCCAGGTGAACGAAACCATTCAGATCCTTCAGGTGGCTGCTCATGATGCGGCCCTTCAGGATGCGCAGGCAATCGACCGGCTTGAGTCCCGAACGCATCCAGTGGCCGGTGTCGGCACAGGAACCGATCCGCGGATCGCGGTCTTTCACCAGATCGAGGATGTAGTTGGGATCCCACATCCGGTAGTTCGGATCCTTTTCGCGCTTGGGATGATCGTGGAAACCGACCTTGATGTCGTACTCCTTCACCAGTTTCTCGAAGGTATCGATGGCGTCCACCGATTCGGTGTTGATGACGCGGATGCCCATGGTCTTGGCGAATTCAAAGACCTTGCGGCACTCGGCTTCGTCCTTGCTCAGGCCGACCACACCGTAGGCGACGGCGATCAGGCCGTTCTCTTTCAGCTTGGCCTTCACCTTGGCGATGGTTTCCGGAGACGCGTTGTGATCCCACTTCACGTCCGGCTCGGCCGGCGAGAGTTTCTGGCCGGGATAGAATTCGATGACTTTGCCACCGGCGGCGGCGGTTTTCTCGATGGCCTCGAAGGTCGTGAAACGATTGAAGGTGTAGGCCTGGCAACCAATGCCGAATCCGTTGACGAGATGGTCGGCGGGAATCGGGTCGGCGGCGAAAAGCCCGGTGACGGTCGCCGCGAGAGCGAACGCGGAAAAAGCGAAGGTTTTCATAGAGGGTTGAATTGAGGACGGAACCCTATCTCGTCCGCCACCGCTGGCAAGCACGGCCACATCCGGGAATGCGCCGCGCCTCAGCCCAAGACAGGTTCTGCGTTACGCTGGCAGGAGTCGGATCGCGATGGCCTGCCCGAGGGTCATCAACCGGTGCTTCTCCTCGTCGGAGAAATCGTAGGGCACCAGCTTGCCTACCCCCAGCGTGCCACAGAGCCGGTCGCCGTCGAGCACCGGAACCGCGAGCGATCCCTGGACGTTGGTTTGCTTGGCCCCCGGCTTGGCGACGCCCGAGGTGTCGGTCTGCAGGTTACAGATTTCCACGGGCTCGAGCCGGAGGGCGGCCGTGCCCGCGATGCCCTTGCCGATCGGGATGGAGCCGACAATCGGCATGAGCTGCTCGGGGATGCCACGGTGCGCCACGAGCTTGAGATGTTGATCGGACAGATCGAGTCGATGCAGGGTTCCGGTGGTGCAGTCGAAATCGGCAATGGTCGCCTCGAGGAATCGGCTCCACTCGGCGTCATCGGGATTCTGGCTCAGGTCATCGGCAAGGCTCATGGTCGTGGGGGGATGGGGTGTTTTTGAATCGAAGTCGAGGCCAGAAACTATTTTTGGCATCCGGCGGAGTCAAAATCTTCTGCGCCGCCGAAATTGGGAAAAGGAGAGCGTCCGCTGCGCGGCGGATATCCGGAATGCTCCGGATTTGCCCGCAGTTTTGCCTTCTGCGTAGTCAGGCGTTCTGACTAGCGGGTAACAGGGGCAGGTCTGCCATTTATCGGACTTCCATTCGGCCGGATAAAGTGACGCGACAAAAACCGCCGAAACGGCTAGACTGGATCCATGGCCACCGCAATCGGAAGCACCTACGAAGAGATCGAAAAGAGCGTTCTGCACCTTCCTCTGCCCGATCGCTCGCGTCTGGTGGCGCGCTTGCTTGCCAGCCTGGAGGAAGAGCGTGAAGCGGAAATCACCCCGGCTTGGAAGGAGGAGTTGCGCCGCCGTGTCGAGGACATTGACAAGGGACGAACCGAATTGATCTCAGGCGAGGAAGTGTGGGAGCGGGTCAATCGGCGCTTCGGGACTCACTTCAACGGATGAGAGTCCGATACGATGACGAGGCCTTCGGCGAGGCGATGGACGCCGCCACGTGGTACGAAACTCAGCGGGAGGAACTTGCCAGAGCGTTCCTGGCCAAGTGGAAAGAGGCCGAATTGCGGATGCTGGCCGATCCGGAGATCAGCCGGACCTTTGATGGTGATCTGCGTCAGTGCCGTTTCGACGTGTTCCCCTACACGTTGGTCTATCGAATCGAGGACGAAACGACGGTCCAGGTGGTTGCCGTGATACACCAGCATCGCGAGCCCGGTTACTGGCGCGACCGGCTCGATGAAGACTGAAACGCCTTATTCCTTCGCCTTCAGCCCGCCGACTGATCGTCGATCGCGGCTCCGGGCGCGTTTTTGCCCACCGAAGCGATGCCATTCTCCATCGCCTTTGCCGTATTGTAGGACTCGCTGGTGCCGATGACCTGACGATTCTTCGCTTTGAGCACGAAATACGGCTCGCCCTTCTTCGTGGTCAGACGTTCGAACTGGCCGGGTTCGGCGGCGTTGTTCTGAACCGAAGCGATCCCCTTTTTCGCGGTGGCTTTGGAGGCGTACATCTGACTGGTCAGAATGACCTGGCCATTGGTGGCGAGAAGATTGAAGAACAGTTTTCCGTTCTTGGCTTTCTTGAGTTCGAATTTTCCAGGCATGGCGGTGGTGGTGGAACAGGTTGGCTTTCCCAATCCACCTTAGCTATTCCGCCTCGTTTGAGAAGCCCAATCGAGACCTTTCCGCAAAATCATCCTCTGCCGGTTGAATTGCACAGGCGGGCACACTTCGTGCTCAGGAGTTCACCGACGAACATGAATCCAGTCGAATCGCCGGGAGTTGGCGGCCCCGATCTCCTCCCGGACATGGCGGGCTTTCTGGAAATCCTGCAACAACTGGTGCGGGAACCGTCCGTCGTGGGAACGGAAGATTCCTTCTTTCGGGTTCTGCGCCGGGAACTGGAGGAATTCGATCTGGTGGTGGAACGCCACCTCGGCGTGCTCGTGGCGCGAGGCAAGGAACCCGAAGTCCTCGTCCTCTCCGCCCACATCGACCGGCACGGGCTGCTCTGCACCGGTCCCGACGAATTCCAATATGCCGCCTTCATCGCCGGGAACCGGGGCGAACTGGACGGCGACTCGGTGTCGGAACAAACCATGGCCGCGATCGCCGATCGATTCACGGGTCAACGGGTGCAGGCTCACCTGCCCTTCACCGGCACCTACCTCGGGCAGGGCGTCATTTCCGACGGTCACATGTGTCCCCGACGGCGCAACCTCATCTTCGAAATCGACGGTCTCGAGTACCTTCATCCCGGTACGCCGATTTCCTTCCTCGATCGCCTCCGGGTCACCGACGACACGATCTCGGCGCAGCTCGACAACGTGCTCTCGGTCGCCCTGATCATTCACCTGTTCCGTCTCGGCTTTCAGGGCACCGCCCTTTTCACCGCCCAGGAGGAAGCCGGACGCAGCTGGCGCTACGCGCTTTCCTGGTTTCAGCGGGAGCGCTGGGCCACGCGCCGGCTGCTGGTCATCGATACGAGTCCCTATCCCGATGCGGAAGCCGCCACGGCACAGGAACTGGTGCTGAGAAATCGCGACGCCACCGGCCAGTTCGATGCTTCCTTCACCGCCGAGATTCGCGATCTCTGCGAACGCCTCGGCATCTCTTACTCATTCAAAGATGCCTGGATCGAGGCCCAGAACGCCCAGCGCGCCAAGCCGATGTCCCTCGGCCGGACCGAGCTGGGTCGGCTCGTGACCGCCACCGGCGGAGAGATCAGCGGCACGACCCTCCAGATTCCCACGACCGGCTATCACACCGCGAACGAAACCGCCTCGCTGGCTTCAGTCCGCGCCGCGCTGCGGCTGTTGTCGAGCTACCTGTGAGCACCGCTCTCAGGGGCTCGCTTGAGAATTGCGTCGCCGGGTCGCATACTGTTTTCATGACATCCCGCGTCCAGTTCTCTCGATTGATCTCACTCCTTTTCGTCATGGCTTTTCACGTCTCGGCATTCGCCAAGGATGTGCCGGAGGTAGTGAAAAAAGCCTTCGCCGCGAAGTATCCCGATGCGAAAGACGTGGGCGACTGGGACACGGATGCCCACGACTACTGGGAGATCCATTTCAAGCGCGATGGGAAAAAATACCGCGCCGACTTTCACCCCGACGGTCGCTGGCGCGAAACCGAGCGCAGCATCGAGTTCGAGGATCTGCCAGTCGCGGTTCAGCACGCCATCAATCGGGACCATCCCGATGAAAAAATCAACGAGATCGAATCGGTCGACAGCGCGGAAAAAGGCCGCTTCTTCGATGTCGAGTTCAAGCGAAAGGGCAAGAACCACGACATCGAATATCGCGAAGACGGCTCGCGCGTCGCCGACGAGTAGACCCGGTTGACCGAAACGTCATACCCTGTTTCCTCCCTGCCGGATCTCAGTTTTTTACCCTCGTTCCCAGATCGTTGAAAATGATGATCGACGGGTTCCCGACCGGCGCATAGTGCCCGGTGAAATGGAGCGTTCCCTCCTTCCGATCGACTCCGAAAATCGCGACGTTGTCGCCCCGCTGATTGCAGGAATAGAAGAAGCGGCCGCTCGGATCGAAGTTGAAGCTACGCGGATAGTTCCCCCGGGTCCACTCGTCGGCTACGGGGCTTATCTCTCCGGTTTTTTGATCGACCGCAAAGATTCCGACGCTGTCGTGGAGCCGATTGCCGGCATAGACGAAGCGGCCGTCGGTGGACACCAGGATCTCGGAGCAGAAATTGCTGCCGGCAAAGCCGGTCGGAAGACTGGAAATGGTCTGGCGTTCGGTGAGCCGACCGCTTTCCCCATTCCAATCAAACAGGACCACGGTCGATCCTTCCTCCTGGATGGAGTAGAACCAACGCCCGTTCGGATGGAAGGCGAAATGGCGGGGCCCGTCGCCGGGCGGCAAGGCGGTGAAGGGAGGATCGTTCGGAAGCAGGCGGCCCTGATCGGCGTCGAACTTCCACACATAGATACGGTCCTGCCCGAGATCGACGTGGAGCACGAATCGACCGGTGGGGTCCGCCTCGATCATGTGGGCGTGTTCCTGATCATGACCGCTGAATGCGAAACTGCCGGGCGGAGCGTTCGTGGCCGTGGCCGGGCCGACGGCGCCTTGGTCCTTTTTGATATCGGTCGCCTCACCCAGGCTGCCGTCGTCCCGGATCGGGATCACCGCCACCGACCCGCCGAAGTAGTTCGCCACCAGCACGAAGCGACCGGAGGGATGGATGCTGAGATGGGCTGGTCCTTTCCCTCCGGAGCTTACGGTGTTGAGCACGGTAAGGTGACCGTCCTCGCGATCGACGGCAAAGGCACTGACCGATCCGGATTCGTTCTCCCCGAGACGTTCCGTTTCATTCGCCGAATAGAGACGTGTCCGGTCGGCGTTCAAGACGATTGCGCTCGGACTGGTGCCCATCTCAAAAATACCCGTAGGAGAGAGGGCACCGGTTTCGCGATCGACCCGGAACAGGTGAATGCCACGTCCGTTTCCCGGCGGCAGATCCACCTGGGTATCGAGCATGTTTTTCAGCGGAGACGTGTAGGTGCCCACGTAAGCCACGAGCGGTTTTTCTGCCGGGTCGATCGCCAGGGAAAAGGTCGGCGGCGAGACGGCGAGGAACGCCGCCGAGAGCGGCATGATAAAACGCCATCCGGTTCGAGCGAAAAAAAGTAATGGATTCACGATCCCGATCCTGCCGATGCCAGAAGGTTTCGACAAGTGACGTCTCCACGGTGCGAAAGATTGAGAGTCAAATCTGCGATTTCGATCGGTGGTGAACCTCACGCAAACTTGTTCGGCAGCGAACTTGACTTTGCATTTGTCCCGCTCTCCAATTGTCAGGAACCGTCGATCTTTTTCCACGATTTGGAGCGCGTGGATTTTCATCTTCTCTCCCGTCTCTTTCCCATGAACACCCTTGCTCGATTCGTGGTCGTTGCCGCATTGATTTGCGCCTTTCCACTTGGCCTTCAGGCCGCGCCTGAAGGCTGGTCGGTTTCAGTCGGTGTGCAAGCCCGCCAAGTCGATGTCGGTTTCCAGATCGACGCGCCTTCCCCGGTCAATGCGAGGAGCCTCTTCTCGCCACGAAGCAGTCGCGGCCCCGGCGATGTCGGCGTCGCCACGAGTGGGACTGATTTCATCTCTTACAGCGACGGCACGGTAGGCACCAATCTGGATACCGCGCACGACTTCGATACCAGTTTCACGGTGAACTCCGCCTCGCAGGTCGTGTTCGGAAGCCAGCCTCCGGGCGAGGATTTCGCGACACCTGGCACCGTCATCTTCCACAGTTCGGGAACCACTTACGAGTATGACGAACATGTCGCGACGAATCCTTTCTCGGTCGATGACAACGAGGTCGTGGTCAGCCCCTACATCGAACTTCGCCGGACCCTCTGCGAACAGGACGGCGTATTCTTCGACCTGGCCGTCAGCTGGACCTACCTGGAAAGCGAACACGGCACCGGCACGCCCCGCAACGTGCTCACCCAGTCCGTGATGGAATCGGTCACCAGCGAACGCTACACCTACATCTACGACCTGCCTTCCTCGAGCGGAGGTGCTCCTTCCGGTTTCCCGCCCGTTTACAGCAACGCGGGGTCCAACGGCGTGATCTACAATGCGGATGGCTACAATGCCTTCGGCGGCTTCGGTCCCGGTGATCCCCACTACGTTCAGAACCCGCGAACCTACGGTTCTCAACGAACCTCGGACCGGCTTGTCGCCCTGCTCGAAGCGGAGTCCTCGGCCAGGCTCGACGTCGATGCCCACGTGATCCCGATCATTCTGGACGCGCGCTGTGAAGTGAAGCCCGGCATCATGCTCGGGATCGGCGCGGGTCCGACGCTGAACGTCATCTCCCACGATCTCCACAGCCAGACCGACTGGTATCTGAACGGATCGCACATCGGCAGCGATCGCGACTCGAACAGCGGCACCGATTTCGTCGTCGGGGCCACCGTCAGAGCGCTGCTCTCCGTGGCCCTGAGCGACGACGGCACCTTCTGCTTCGAGGCCAGTGGCGGCTACGACTGGGTGCCCTCGCAAACGGTTTCCGCCGGCCCCACCCAGGCTGAGATCGATCTGAGTTCGTGGATGGGCTCGATCGGGTTCTGCAAGTGGTTCTGACCACCCGGTTTCCGCCGAAAGGCGCGAGTTGATCCATCGCCGGAAACATGAGTGAATTCCGGCAATGACCCCCTTTGGAAAAACGGCCCGCTTTCTTTTCGCCCTCTCGCTCAGCGCCATTTTTGCCGGGCCGGTTTCCGGTGAAGAAGAGGACGGCTGGATCACGCTCTTCAACGGCAAGGACCTGAGCGGTTGGACGCCCAAGATTACCGGGTTTCCCTGCGGTGAGAACGCGCTCGAAACCTTTCGGGTCGAGGACGGCATCCTCAAGGTGTCCTATGACCACTACGAGAAGTTCGAAGGCCACTACGGCCACCTCTACTCGAACCTTCCCTATTCCCACTACCGTTTCCGCCTCGAGTACCGCTTCACCGGAAAGATGATGTCGGACGCGCCGCATTATGTGAATCTCAACAGCGGCATCATGATCCATTCCCAATCGCCCCAGAGCCTGGGACTGGACCAGGCCTTTCCCGTAAGCCTGGAGTTTCAGTTTCTCGCCGACGAGGGCAAAGGCGAACGCCAGACCGGCAACGTCTGCACACCCGGCACCAATCTGGAGATGGACGGCGAACTCGTCACCCAGCATATCGTGGAGTCCACCGCCCCGACCTTTCCCGCCGACGAATGGGTTAAGATCGAAATCGAGGTGCGCGGCAACGAGGAAGTCATTCACCGCGTAAACGGCAAGGAAGTGCTGCGTTACCAGCACCCCCAACTCGATCCCGAAGGCCGCGTTGAATCCTCGGAAGCTCTCATCAAGGCGGGCGCTCCCCTGCAACTGAGCTACGGATTCATCGCGCTCCAGGCGGAAGGCCAGCCGGTTTGGTTCCGCAACATCCAGCTCCTGCCACTCGATGAGTGATTTCCCTTTTCTCTCGGTTCCCATGAAACGACTCCTCGCGCCCACCGCATTGCTTTTGTCACTGGCAACGCTGACCCTCTCGGGCCAGGAAGCCGCACAGCAGAAAAAGAAAAAACCGGCCGAGAAATCCCGTCCCGCCAGCATCACCTGGGTGAACGAACTGCCCGCCGGCAAGGAACTGCCGCCGAACACGACCCACCACACCTTCACCTCCGCGGCCGCCGGCGGTATCGACGTCGGTTACTGCCTCTACCTGCCCCCCGGTTATGACGAAAACCCTGACGCCCGCTATCCCGTCATCTACAACCTGCACGGCAACGGCGGGAACGAGTTTCACAGCTTCGAAGACATCGCGGTCCTTCACGAAGGCATCCTCGCCGGGAAATGGCCACCCATGATCGTGGCCCTGCCCAACGGCGGCACCAGCACCTTCTACAAGGATTCGTGGGACGGAAAGTTTCCCATCGAGACGATGTTCATCACCGAGTTCATCCCCCACATCGATGCCACCTATCGGACCATCGCCTCGCGCGCAGGCCGATGCATCGAGGGATTCTCCATGGGCGGACGCGGTTCCCTGCGCCTGGCGATGAAATACCCGGACCTGTTCTGCTCCCTTTTCTGCCAGGCCGGCAATGTGCCCGCCACCTTGCAGAATTTCGACGAGGCCGACGACTGGCACGAGGTCATCGGAGGATTCCTCGGGCCTGACCGCCCAAACTACGAAGCCAACGACGCCTTTCGGTTGCTCGAGAAAAACCTCGACCAGATCCGCGGCAAACTTCGCATCCAGATCGCCTGCGGCACCAAAGATGGTGGTCACCTGCCGACGATTCGGAACTTCCACCAACACCTGATCGATCACGATGTCGATCACACCTACCTCGAACTCGAGGGCCTCGGTCACCAGCGAACCCTCATGATCGAGCGCCTCAAGCCGATCTGGTTCGACTACCACGTCGAGTCTTTGCGCCGGGCGGCGGCGGGAAAATAGCCCCTTTGCCCATCCGCTTCAGACTTGCTTATTCGCATAGGTTAACAAAGGAATCCCCGAGGGATGCGGAAAAGGCCGAAGGTCTTTCTCACCGTAGCCTGGGGCAGAGCGAAGCGCGGCCCCAGGAACGCAGCGTCCCAACACAGGCTTGGCTGAAGGTCAAGTTCACACCGTTCGCCCGTTTCCAGGCGAACCTTTGCGGGAAAGCGTTTTGAGGTCATTCCGTCGGGTGAAGTTGGCCTTCAGCCAACCGAATCTTTCTCGGCCCCTTTTCCTGGGGCGTTGCCCCAGGCTATGGTGAGGTCGGGCCGTTGGCCCTGTTCCTGTTCCTGTTCCGCCCGAATGACCGGGATAGGGATGAGAACCATTACTGAACCCGACGCGGATAGGTATTTGGTTCGAATGAGGGCCAATATCACGACTTCTTCCCCTTCGCCGGCGGTGCCGTGCGCGGGGTCAGGAAAGAATCGATCGTCGCCTTGTCGGCGTCGCATGGCGCTCCCGTCTCCGGCACTTCGAGACCCGCCGACCAGAGGATGCCGTTGATCACCAGCCGGCGCATGCCTTCGTTTTCCCAGGCGGAATGGGCATCGAGTCCGCTGAAGCTGAACGAACGTCCGCCGTCAGGCCGCTTGAATGCCCAGGCCACGACGTCAGGAGAGCCGCCTTCCGGCGATCCCTGTTTTTCCTTTCCCGACCAGACCAGGGGCGTGACCCCTTTCATCCCGGCGGGAAACTGGAAATGATTTAGCCAGCCATCCTTGATCGACCATGGCGTTACGCCGCGGGTAGCGGGATGCTCCGGAAAGGAATCGTGGACGCTGTCCCAGTGACCGCGGCTGGAGAGCGGCGTGTAGAGACCTCCGATCCAGGCCATCGACTGTTTCGCGAAGGGCGGTGAAAACTCGACCGCCTGGTGCAGGCTGACGACACCCGCGCCGATTTCCACCAATTGCTGAATCTTGGCTAACCGGTCCGGCGAAGCCAGGTAGGCCTGTTTGCCCGCGCCATCGGTGTAAAAGACGACCGCTTTTGCCCCATCAAAGAGGGTTGGATCCGACGGCCAACCCTCTTGGATCAGGATGGGTTCGACGCCCGTCGTCTGGCGCAGCAGGGCCTCCATCAACCGGCAGCCGCCGAGGTAATCGTGGTGACCGACCCGATCGACTTCCTTCACCTCTCCGGCGACAAGAACGATTTTCGTGCTGTCCTCAGCCCGTAGGACGGGCCCTGAGAGAGTGGCGAATAGTATGAGAAGGCCGAGGAAACGTGTCATGGAAATCTGTGTGAGGGTTTGCAGAGGGCAAAAGGTTGAGAAAACGGGCCCGTCGAGTCGAGGATAAATCCGTCTTCGATCCGTCCCTATTGCTCGAGACGCCGCGCCTTCCAATAAGCGGCCAGGTGAAAAACGATGCCGCAACTCGAACAGTGCCGGTAATCGGTTGTGCGCACGAGTTCCTCAAGCTCCCGCTCCTGTTCCACGGTGATTTCCGCCTTCGTGACCATCAGGGGAACGAGATTCGCCTCGCCCGCTTCGCGAATCAGGTGCCAGATCTCCCGGTAGGCCCCCCACTGGGGAATGCGGTAGCCGCACTGGTCTTTCCACTCGGGAACGGTGCGCCAATCCGGCCCGAGCATGGCCAACTCTTGCGGGGTTTTTTCGGAAAGCCGACGCGAAACCTGAGTCGCCCGCTTCGTCGCGATTCCGGCCACGTGACGCATGATGCCATCCATCTCGCTCCGCAAGTTCTCGTCTGTCTCAAGCACGCGGAGCAACTCCAGTGAACACTGCATCTGCAACAGGGCGTAGGCCGGCAGATGTTCGTCGGGCGCGACCGACTGGCTGACGGCCTTGGCCACCAGTTCTCGATACCTCTTGTGATAAGCCTGGTTGCCGGTGACATCCCACGCCGCCGCGTAGATCATGGGAAGGCGCGCCGCCTCGTGTGCCTGCACTTCCCACATCCGGCAGATTCCCAGCGGACCGGGCACACCATCGGCGCGGCAGAAATCGTAGTGGTTCTCCGGAGTGCAGAAAGCGGTCATGCGATCGGCGATCGAAGCCAGGACAATGCGGATTTCCTCCCGGATCATCTCGTCGGCGAGACCGCTGTGGTAGTATTTCCAGAGGCCATGCACACAATGCGTGACCTGGTCGCGAGAGGAATTGATATAGACAAGCTTTTCGTCCGTCGGGCAGACATTCCGCGCCAAGAATCCAGGTACCCCATGAGCGGTGGCACAACGCTTCAGGCCACCAAAGACTTTCGCGAGATCCTCCCGCATCCTTTCCTCACCGGTGACAGCATGCCGATCGATGATCAGGCTCAGCATGGCCCCGCCGAGGATCGCCCCATCCTCCATGCCCGTTCCGTAGCCGCAGGGATTGGGATACTGGCGCTCGACTTCCTCCGCCGTCGGCAGATGGACCAGCTCCCTCCCAGGTTCATAGCTGCTTAGGTAGTCTCCGAAGGTCTGGACGTCCTCCAGGAAAAACCTGTCCCACAACACCTCCCACGCGTCCGCGATCCGCGTTTCGGCGGAATCTTCCGACCGCCCGTTCGTAACAGGAACCGAAAGGACCAGCGCGGCGGAACACAGGAGGAAGGAACGGGAACAATTCATGACACGCCCGAATAAAGAACAGGACCGAAACGAAGTCGACCCAAGGCTGGCACGCCTGATGCTCAATTTGGAAATCAGCGAAAGACCGATGCGGATCTTCGCATCGGTTTCACAACATCAACCGGAGCGAAAACCATGAAAGCGGCAACACTGCTCGCGTCTTGGCTGTTGGGATGGGCGGCTTTGGCCACTGGGTCACCGGGGACACCCGGCTACCTTGAAATCCGCTTGTCGAAACCACCGACCCTGATGGATCGGATAAGGGATTGGGAGATTCATTCACCCTTCGTGGATGTGGATACCGAGAGGAGAATGACCGGCGAAGAGGGACTCGTCTACCACGTCATCCTCACCCGCATGACGGATCCGGCGAGCAACTGGGAGAGCGCCCGGCAGGTGCTCGAAAGTCTCGCGCTCGATGGCGAAAACTACCAACTGGTCTTCGTCATCCGCCGAGTCGAGCGCCGCCCTGTCCACCAAAGAAACACCGCGCCCACCCTGGCCTTCACCATCGCCGCCTACCCCATGGCGCAACGATCGGATTGAGCCGCGTCGGCTACGATGACGGGGGAGTGACTCGTCGGGGAAAGCCGTCCTCGAATGGAGGGTCAGGTTCGATTCTGTGATCGAGCGAGGTGGAGTATTCTGAAATACTCTGTCACCTCAGGGGCGGGATTCGCCACCTGATCGCATGATGAATGCTGGAATCCCCCATGAGTTGACCCGACTTCCTGACGAAAGCCTTCTCGCCGCTTGCCTTGAGCGGGGAGAACGCCAGGCATTCGCGGTGCTCGTCGGTCGCTACCAGAATCTCGTTTGCTCGGTCGCCTACAGCATCGTGGGCGATCTCGGGCAAAGCGAGGACGTGGCCCAGGAGACATTTCTCGCGGCCTGGAAACAACTGAAAACCCTGCGCGACACTTCGCGCTTCAAGTCATGGCTCTGCGGCATCGCACGGCACCTGGCTCTGGCGGTGGTGAGAAAACGTCCGCCGGAAACCGGATCGGACACGGCGTCTGCCGAAGACAAAACCGCCCCCGAATCCTCTCCCGATTCCTTGGCGGCGGCGAACGAGGAGGCGGCCCTGGTTTGGGAGGCTCTCGCGCAACTTCCCGAAACCTATCGCGAGCCCCTCATCCTCTTTTACCGGGAAGAACAATCCATCGCCAAGGTGGCCGAGGATCTGGAACTCAGTGAAGACGCGGTGAAGCAGCGTCTTTCTCGCGGCCGCGCCCTGCTCCGCGAGCGGGTGGCGGATCTGATCGAGGGCACCCTGATCCGGACTCGGCCTGGTCCGACGTTCACCCTCGCGGTGCTGGCGGCATTGCCCGGCTTTGCGGCGACTTCGGCCGCGGCCGCCACGCTGGGAACGGCCGGCAAAGCGACCGCTGTCGCCAGTTCTGCCGCGTCGGCGGGAATCTTTGGCGGGTTGTTGGGCGGTCTTTTGGGCCCAGCGGTCGGGTTTTGGATAAGCGACCAAACCGCTCGCTACGAGGAGCAGCGCCAGCTCCTTCGCAGAATCCGGAAACAGTTCTTCCTCGTGATGGCGATCTTCATGCTTCCGTGGATCACGCTTGCATTCGGCTGGTGGAGTCCCGCAGATCTGGGTCAGGGGCGCTACCTCGTCCTATGGTTGACGTGGATGCTGGCCTTCTTTTTGATCATCGGGTTGATGTCGTGGCGACTGGGTGCGATCAGCCGCCAGATTCGGGCAAAGCATGAGGCGGCCGGAACCCAGCCACTGCCGCCGACTCCGGCCCGGCAATTCCTCCAGCGCCGGGAAGGTCGCCGCTGGAACAGTCCGGCCACCTTTCTGGGATTTCCCCTGGTCTCGATCCAGTTCTCGGATCCCGACCGCGACTTCTCTGGCTATACCGCGGATCATCCTAAGGGACAACGCACCGCCCGCGGGTGGATCGCCATCGGCGAAAAGGCCATCGGTCTGGTGGCCATGGGCAATATCGCCTGTGGAGGCATCGCTTTTGGTGGGGTGTCGGTGGGCGTTCTTTCTTTCGGCGGCGTGGCACTGGGCGGAGTTGCCTTTGGAGGACTCACCCTCGCCGCGCTCTCTCTCGGTGGCCTTGCTCTCGGCATTGCCGCCATCGGAGGACTCGCGCTCGGTCTCTGGGCCTACGGCGGTGCCGCCATCGCGTGGATCGGTTCGAAAGGCGGTGTCGCCATCGCTCGGGAATTTGCCCTGGGAGGCTACGCCAAAGCCGCCGAGGCGAACTCCGATGCGGCGAAGGCTTACTTCGAAGGGCACTCGGTATTTCGCTTTGGAGATGCCTGGCTCAGGGAGGTCCAACAACCCGCCTTTCAACCGAGTCTCTGGTTCCTTCTCCTCCTCGGCGTCGTCATGATTCTCGCGATCAGCTTCCGAAGAAAAGACCAGGAAAGCTAAGATTTGAGTCCTAAGAGCTTATCCGTTCACGGCCTCCGTCACCAGGCGGGATGCCAGATCGCGGGGATGCGGATCGACCGCCCGGGCCGGGAGCGTGGTGAGAATCACACAGATGGTGTCGCTCTTTGGATCGGCCCAGCAGCGGGTGCCGGTCGAGCCGGTGTGACCGAAGGTATGCTCGCTGCAACCGGGGCCAACGCCCAGTTCCGGGCCGAGATCGAACCCCAGACCGCGAGGCCGCAGGCCCTCGGGGTTGTGATTGCGGATCATGAGCCGTGCCGTTTCCGGTTTCAGCGCCTTGCCATCCGGATGAAGGAATTCGCCGAGAAACCGAGCCACGTCGGGAGCCGAACCATGCGCGCCGCCCCAGGGTGCTCCCAGGTTTCGCCAGTAGGCGCTGTTCCAATCCCAGGACTTCGTGGATGGATCGCCGGCGCCCGATTCCGGGGCTCCGAACTCGACCTGGTTCAGGATCAGCGAGGCGGGATCGAGATTGCCGACACCCATGGCCGAATGTTTCATCCCGAGCGGCCGGTAGATCGTTTCGTCCACCAGCGTCGAAAAAGGCTTGCCGCTGAGGCGTTGCGCGATCTCGGTGGCCAGCAGGATCGCCATGCTCGAGTAACTGTATTTCTTTCCAGCCGGGAAAAGCAGCGGCGTCCGCGTGGCGGCTTTCACAAACTCCGACAAGGGCGCATGGCGGGCGCGAAGTTCGGCGTTTTCGGGCAGTTGGTCCGGCAGGCCGGAGATGTGGGTGAGCAGTTGGCGAATGGTGATGGTTTCCCGTCCCTCGCCAGTGAACTCGGGGAGATAACGCACCGCCGGATCGTCCAACGCGAACTTTCCCTCCTCATGCACTTTCATCACCGCCGCCGCCGAGATCGTCTTCGAGATAGAAGCGAGGAGAAAGGGGCTGTCGGGAGAGGGAACGGCGCCAAAGACTTGCGAGAATACCTTGTCGCCCTGCCGGACATGCAGGGAAGCCGCCCTGATTTGTTCGCTGTCGGTGGCGGTCTTCAGGATCGCGGCGGCTCCATCAAGACCGTCGGTTTTCCAGGCGGCAAAAAGTGGATCAGTCCCAAAGGCGATCAAGCCACCGGTGCTCAGGAGAAATTGGCGTCGTTTCATGTGAAATCGCCGCGACGCTACGAAATGACGCAACGCGACGTCAATGGAGGGATCGCGTTCCAAATCTCGGGGTCCGTGGACCTCAGGAATCCAGGTAGCGCCTCACACAGATACCGGGCCGGTCGAAGACGGCGCCGTCTTTCAGGGAGCGAATCAGCTTCAGGTATTCGGAGTGCGCCCAGACCAGCGGCATCGCCGATCCGGAGGGACGACCCCGGAACAGCTCGTTTTCCGGGATGTCGTCCGCGTCCCAAACCTGCTCCGGGATGAGACCGGTGAACGAAGCGAAGTTCTCCAACGCTTCGGCCAGATTCTTCGCCGCATCCGTATCCCCCCGCGCCAGTTCGTAATGCGCGCGTTCTCCCGCGAGGAGTGGCCACGGCCGGCCGACACCGGTGCCGTCGAAGGGCGAGCCATCCTCGTGCTCGCCGTAGCCGTCGCCATTGTAGCGCAACCAGGCCGGACCCGGGGGGAGATCGCGTTTCAAAAGCGCGTCGATCACTTTGACGGTATTCACGATCCGGGGATCGTCGGCACGCCGCAGCCCAAAGCGCACCAGGGCCAGGGCGTCGGGACTGACGATCTCCACCGCTTGGCCGACCGCCTCGGCGGGTGGTCGATTCTTGATGGCGACAAATCCGCCAAGGGGCGAGCAGGCATCGGACACCTCCGGCGGCGCGATTCTCATGTAGTAGCCATCGACTCCGTGTTCGCGCGCCAAGTCGGTGTCACGGGCGTAGGTCCAGTCGTCGATCTTCGCGAACCACTCGTCGGCTTTGGCTCTGGCTCGCCGCGCCATCGAACGGTCGCCGAGTTTTTCCGCCAGTTCGCCCGCTGTGGCGAGGGCGGCGATCTCGGTCGCCAGGGTGAAGGGCGAATAGCCCGCATCCTCTTCCCATCGATCCTGGGCACTGACCGGTCCGTTTTCGATCAGGTAGTTCGCGGCGCGATCGACCATTGGCCAGAAACTCTGCAGCGCTTTCCGATCCAGCGCTCCGGTGCGCTCGGCCAGTTCAACGAGCAGAATGGGCAGCGCCACCTCGTCCATTTGCAGCCCCTGCCAATAGGGTGCGCCATCCAGCCACATGTTCTGCGACCAGTGACCGTCGGATTCCTGGCTCGCCTGGAGAAAGCGGAGAATACGGACCGCATCCCCAGAGGCGCCCGCGGCGAGAAATCCCCCGGCCGTTTCGCAAAGATCGCGTGGCCAGACCAGGTGATAGCCGCCGAGGTCGTCGTCGCCTTTGGACGATCCCCACGGAATCGAGAGACTGGCGATCGTTCCTCCTTTAAAGGTCTTGTCCTCGTGAACCCGGAGCAGGCTGAGACTGGGCCAGAAAAGTTCCGATGACTCGGCCACCTCCCCGCATTGGCCACTCTCACGGATCTCCCGCAGCCAATCCCGCCACGGAAAGCAGAAACGCTCGCGCAGATCCTCCGCCAGTTCGTCTCCCGTCGCGCGCGCCTGGTGGCCCGCCTCCGACGCATTGCGACCAAAGCCGAGCACGAAAGTCAGGGTATCCCCCTCCCCGGCCTCAACTTCTCCGGTCAGGGCGACGTTACCGTTTTCCGCTCGCCGATAGCAGGTCTTCAGAAATCCCTCGGCCTTGAGCTGCTGCCAGCCATCGCTGGAGCCGACGAAACCGACCGAACGGCAACACCAGCCACCCGAGACCGACAGGGCCAGCGCCGTACCCTCCCTTTCGGCGAAGAGCATTCCCACGCCTTTGTAGTCACCGACCCAGGCGGTGTTTTGCGCGCCGCGGTTTTTCAAGTGCGGGGAGAGCAGGGCGAAGAGCCGGAGGCCCGGTTCCCATTTCTCCAGATGAACCACCTGTACGAGACAGTCCCTCTCCGGATCGGAAAAGACTTCCTTCACCAACGTATAGCGACCCCGCCGGCAACGATTGACGATCCGGTATCCGGGAACACCGGACTCCAACGTGTCCACCGCGGTCTCGGAATCGCGCTTTTCCTCCGAGAAAAACGACGCGCCATCGGTCACCAGGAATTCCCAGTCGCGCGTGCAAGCCTGGTCGATGCGGGGAAAGTAGACTTCGTTGACGATGCCGTGACTGAGAGCGAACCAGAGCCGGCTCGAATCGCCAAGCGCGGTGCCGACTCCATCTTTGGCACTCGAAGTCCAGCGCGCCTCGATCCCGGGCCAGCCTGGGGCGAAATCTTCGCAGGCACTTTCAGGATCGGAGGAGTCAGGCATCGCGAAGAGAAAGCGACGCCGGGAGAGAAATTCGCTCCCGGTTTCTCCGATATCCGCCGGTCGCCCCGGGGAGTTCCCGGAGCGATGGCGGACTACGATCGATCACTCCGCGTCCTGCGGCTTCGTGATCATCGGGAAATCGTCGGTCCGGAACGGCGTCACGGGGAGACCTTCCTTGGACAGGACGTTGCAGACCGGATTCTCTGCCCAGGCATAACGGACCGCGACGGGAGCAGCGACATCCTCAGCCCAGACTTCGATCTTGTTGTTGCCGACGATCTTGGCCTGCGCCCATTTCCACTGGTGATCTTCACCGCAGATGGCGAAGCCGAGCACGTCGTTGACATCGACCGTGCGCAGGCCGCCGCCAACGTGATCGAAGGTCAAAACGATCTTGTTGCCCGCCGTTTCCATGGACTGATAGGTCGGGCTTTGCGGCTCGATGTTGTAGCCATAGTCGCGCGCCAGCGGCCAGCGCACCAGGCGGGCGGCCACGTCGTGCTTGTTCTTCGGGTGAATGTCGTTGCCTTCACCGAGATCGATGATGACAGCCTGGCCGGTGTTGGGCAGGCTCATGGTCTTGGTCTGCGACTCGCGCAGCTCGGCCCATTGGCTCTCGCCAGGTTGCTCGACCTCGGATTTGAAATCGGCCAACTGAACCCAGTAGAAGGGGAAGTCGCCCTGCTTCCACTCGGCGCGCCACTGTTCGATCATGAAGGGAAAAAGCTGCGCGTATTCCCAGGCACGGCCGGCATTGCTTTCGCCCTGATACCAGATGACGCCCTTGATGCCGTAACCGAGGGTCGGATGCACCACGCCACCGAAGATGTTGCCCGGACGCGCGTTGCCGTTGAGCAGCTGCTCGGGAGCCTGCGGCGCGCGAGGAGCGGGTTTGCCTTCGGCCTTGGCTTTTGCCACGGCCTCTTTCCACTTGGCGACAGCTTCTTCATGCTTGGTCTTGGCCTCGTCGGATTGCAGGTAGGTCTCGCGCTGTTTCCAGCCATCCACGAGCGTTTTGAAACGCGGATCGTTTTCGATCGTGGTGCGTCGGACCCAAGCCTCGGCGGCGGATCCGCCCCAGGCATTGTCGATCAAGCCAACCGGCACGCCGAGGATTTCCTGGAGGTATTTCCCATAGAAGTAACCCACAGCGGTGAATCCCTTGCAACTCTCCGCGGTGCTGGCTTCCCATTGACCGTTGAAATCATCCTTCAGCTCCTGGGTGCCCACCTGGGGCACCGAGATGAGGCGCAGGTTCGGCACGTTGGCCGCCAGCTCCTCGACCTCGGCGTTCCAGTCTCCGCCGACGGTGAAGCCCATGTTTGACTGGCCCGAGCACATCCAGACTTCGCCGACGAGCACGTCCTGCAGATCGCGCTTCGAGGTGCCCGCGATGCTGAGCACGGCGGGTTCGGCGTTGGCATCGACGGGATCGAGCGTCACGCGCCATTTGCCGTCATCGCCGGCTTTGGCGGTCTTGGTCTGACCGGCAAAGGTCACCGTGATTTCCGTGCCGGGATCGTCCCAGCCCCAGATAGGGTTGGCCTGCTTTTGTTGCAGGACCATGTGATCGCCGATGATGGCCGGCAGTTTCAGTTCCGCGCTGGCAATCGGAGCGATCGCCAGCAACGCGAGGGAAGCGATTAGGGTCTTTTTCATGAAGGCGGAAAGGATGGAGGATTTCCCCGTCCCGAAAAAGTCCGAATCGCGCCCTGATGACGCCGTCTGGGAAAGGAGGGGCGACAAACCTGTCGCCCTTTTTCGGAGGCCAGGGCGTCAGGATTGTCGCCCCTCCTTTCGAAAACTTCCTCAAGCGGTCAGGTGGAAATACCCGTGAATGTGCGGCACGCCGCGGAAGTACCACACCATTTCCGGCCCCTCGATCTGCCAGGTATCCCAGACGCGATCGCCGCCGATGTCCCACTCCCCGCCGTAGCAGGAGACGAAAAGGCCATCGACGAGCTTCCGGTCCTCGATGGCTTTGATAGTGGCATCGACATCATCCGGCCGGAAGCAGGCCAGCATGCCGCGCATGGTTTCGAGGAACTTGGCTTTTTGATCCGCGCTCAATTCCGAACCGCTCAGGCCGGGAAGATCCGTTTTCCGCTTCGCGATGACTTCGGCGGGCTTTTCGTTTCTCGGTTCGCGACCGACGAGAATTTTTTCGCGTTGCGGTCCATCCAGCGAACTGACGAACTCATTGAACACCAGCCCTTGGTACCAGAAAGGATTGCCTTCGTGGTCCTTCGATTCGTGGAAGGCCTTGGCGAAGTTGCCGTAGAAAATCGGCGCGCCGCCAAAACCGAGCCCCTTGTCGGTGTGGGCATTGCAGCGACGGGTCACATGATGGCCGGTGTAGATGAACTCGAAGTCCGAATCGTCCGGCGTGCCGAAAA